>DCQY01000124.1 GCA_002323995.1 Akkermansiaceae bacterium UBA1506
AATGGGACGGGAGCATGTTATGCACGGTTAGAAACTGGTCGATACTTCATCTGGACAGTTCCCACTCTATCCGCTTCTATGTAGCCAGTTAAGACAAGCCGAAAGGTTTTTCCTGCCTGATGATAGAAGTAAAGAAGCTCACTAAGCGTTATGCTGGACGCACCGCGGTCGATGCGATTTCGTTCGAGGTGGACAAGGGTGAAGTGGTGGGTTTTCTAGGCCCCAATGGCGCTGGCAAGAGTACGACAATTCGCATGCTTACTTGCTTCCTGTCGGCTTCTGACGGCACGGCAAAAGTTGGAGGCTACGATATCTATGAAGACTCAATCAAGGTGCGACGTCACCTCGGTTACATGCCGGAAAATGTTCCGCTCTATCCGGATATGCGAGTATCGGAGTATCTTACATTCAGGGCGAAGGTTAAAGGAATGCGCCATCGCGAAGCAAAGCGAGCGGTTAGCGAAGCGATGGATATCTGCAGCCTCGATGAGGTAGACCGCAAGATGATTGGAACCCTTTCAAAAGGCTACAAGCAACGTGTGGGGCTTGCGGATGCACTCGTTAATAAGCCCGATTTACTGATTTTGGATGAGCCAACTAATGGTTTGGATCCGAATCAGATCCGCCAGGCGCGGGAGTTGATTAAGCGGCTGGGAGAACGTCATACAATTTTGATCTCAACTCACATCCTCTCCGAAGTCGAAATAACCTGTGGAAGGGTCATTATTATCGACCGTGGTAAAATCAAAGCTTCAGACACTCCGCAGAATTTGATACACCGCCTCCGCAAGCCCGGTGAGGTGCTGTTGGAAATGAGCGGCGACGCTTCGGAGGCGGAAAAGAAGTTAGCTGCTCTTGAGGGAGTCAATCAGGTTAAGTATCTCGACGAGCGAGCGGATTGGACAAGTTTTTCAATCACAACCGATCCCAACTTCGACGTTCGTGAAGATGTAGCGGCACTAATGCAGTCAGAGAACTGGAAAATTCGCGAGTTGGCGAGCCGGGCCGCCTCATTGGAAGATGCCTTCGTCGATTTGGTCGAGGAAAAGCAGGGGCTTGGCAAAAGCGGAGAGAGCACGAGGGAGTAGGTTTCAGAGATGAGAACATTCTTTATCATCTTTATCAAAGAACTTCGGGCGTTCTTTTTTTCTCCACTAGCTTGGACAGTCATGGCTCTGTTCACTTTTCTGAACGGGTGGCTGTTTGCCTCCATGGTCAATGCTATGCAGATGAGAGTGAGTTCTCGCAGTCTCGTCTACAACTTCTTCGATTCAGGATGGTTTTGGATGGGGTTCTTTATCCTCTTTCCCCTGATAACAATGCGGTTGTTTGCGGAGGAGAAAAAGATGGGGACGATTGAAGGGCTTCTCACCGCGCCGGTAAGAACCACCGATGTATTGTTGGGCAAATACTTCGCCGCCTTGGTGGGGTTTTTAGTGATCGTCACTCCGATGTATTTGTTTTTTTTCCTGTTCCAAGCAATTACCGGCGAAGAGGCAGCGTTTCAGGGGGGCGCACTTTGGGGAGTTGGCCTTGGTATTGTAATTGTAGGGATATTTAATGTTGCGCTTGGAACACTTGCGTCTGCTTTGACGGCAAATCAGCTCATTGCCGCGATGCTGACATACGTCTTTGCGATGCTACATTACTTTCTCGGCTTCCTTCACAAATTTGGCGTGGTTCCGGGATCAGCTTGGACTGGAGGAATGACCTATTTTTCGACGACTGAGCACATGCATGCCCTGAGTGGTGGACTGATTGATTCCGGGCCAATTATCTATTATGTGAGCTTCAGTGTGCTGTTGCTCGCCATTGCTTATCACGTCCTCGAATCACGAAAGTGGCGGGTATGATTGACTAATTCCATGTCCAAGAAGGAAAAAGAGATCGAAGGTAATTCCAGCCGCAAGGTCGGGAATTTCACTGCTTCAAGACGCAAACTAGAACGTTACAAAGTTGCGCTTCTTGTTGCAGTCCAGATCACTTTGATGATCGTCGTGTTCTTTCAGGTTAACTACTTGAGCTACCGCAAACACCAAACTTGGGATCTCAGCCAAAATCAGCGATTCACGTTGTCTGATGCTTCAAAGGGATTCCTGCGAAGCGTCGAAGGAGAGGTGAGTTTGATCATGGCATTTCTGGGGACGTCTGATCTGCATGCGGATGTAAAGGGGCTCATCTCTGAGTATGATCGCCTCGGAGACGAGAAGGTCAGAGCCGAGTATCTCGACCTTTCCCGAAGCAGAGCTCGAATAGCTGAATTAAAAGATCAATACCAAGTTCAGTTTGCGGGTGATCAGATTCTTGTAGTAGGCAAGAATAAAAGGATCAAAGTGATCAGTGCTGAAGAGCTCGTCAATCGAGATTCTAATACTGGTCGAATAGTAGAGTTCAAGGGCGAGGAGATTATCACTTCAGCATTACTCGAAGTCAGCGAGGCCCAGCAGCGGAAAATTTATCTTGTCACAGGTGGTCGCCGCGCCGATGAACTCGTCCCAATCGCTCAGCAGCTTCAACCACTGGCGAATGCTCAGAATGCTCGTTTGGAGAGTTTGATTTTGGAGGGACGGCAGCGAATACCAGAGGACGCCGATGCGCTCATCTTTCCCGGGAATACACTCGATCTGACCGAACGCGAACTAGAGGTGGTTCGTCGGTACTGGGAAGATGAGAAAGGGGGTCTCGTATTTTATCTCGACGCTTCGGCCAAGACCCCGAATATGAATGCGTTGCTTCGAGAGCATGGAGTCGGCCCAAGAGGAGACCGTGTGCTGTCAGTTCTTAGTATTCCGGGCATGACATCTAAGAAAACCTATGACGTGGCTGTGGCCCTGATGCCAGGGGCTGGTCCGACTAAGGATTTACCTGCGCTTACAACTCAACTGATGGGGCAAACCCAGTCACTCGATGTGCTCTACGAGGACGATCTTCTGATCGCTGAAAATATTCGTCCTCGTCCGCTCATGGCAGCCCGCGAGGGCTTTTGGGGGGAAACAGATTTTCAAACGGAGGAGGTGTCTTATAATCCCGATATTGATCACGGTCAGCCAGAGCTCGTTTACACATCGGCTTCGGTGGAGAAGGGAGTGGCGGGAGATTACGATTTTAAAAAGGGTAGCTCTCGTCTTGTTGTGGTAGGAAATCCGGACCTGATTTCTCCTGATGGAAATACCTCGAAGGTTGGAGCAGATTTCACAATGGCATCGCTGAACTGGGTAATGAATCGCGAGGAACTGATTGGTATTACTCCTCGTCGCCCCACTGCCTATACCCTTAGCGTTAGCGCAGAAGATCAGGGGTTATTACAGAGTCTGATGATTTTCATGATGCCAGGACTGGCCCTAATTATTGGAGGAGTGGTTTGGGTTAGACGACGAGCCTGAAGCGAAAACGAAAGCGAATGAGATTTGTGACGACAGCGGTATTAGGGGCGGTAGTGATTGTACTGGCAGTAGCGATTGCTGGATTGAATCGCGAATCCTCATCCGGTCCGGGTAGCGCTGTTGAAGCCAATGTGTTAACACGTTTTGATAGCGGGTTAGTGGATCGAATCACCCTGAAGAATACCGACAAGGAAGTGGTCATCGAGAGAGCAGGTCGTCACTGGTTGTTCACTAAACCGGAAGAGGACCGGGCTGACGCTGTCGCAGTCAATACTCTACTCGATCAATTAAACCATCTGAACACAGTCGATTCCATCGGCGAGAAGGGGGAGACTCTCAGCGCTTCTGACACGGGAATAGAGGGCGATCAGGCCATCGAGGTCATCGTTTCCGGAGTGCTTGAAAAAGGCTCATCGAAGCGATTTGAGAACCGAATTACGCTCGGCCTCCCGGCTCCAAGAGAAAATTCGATTTATGCCCGTCGCGGCGAGGATGGCAGAACCTACGTCGTAGACGGGAACCCAAGGAAATGGATCGAGAGTCCGACTGAAGTTCTTCGTGACGCTCGTCTCATCAGTGCTCCGCCAGATGCGGTCGTTCAGATAGTTCTTCGAAATCCGACCGGCGAGGTTGCCCTCCATCGACGAATTACGGCTCCGAGGCAGGACTGGGCCATTGCTGAACCCATGCAGGTATGGGCCTGCCGGGACGTCATGGATGAACTGCTGGTAAATTTATCAGCGCTCAAAGTCACATCGGTTGAAGGAGGGATTGATCAAATGAAGATCCCCGCGCCTCTGCCTGCGGACTCCGTGGTAATCCAGATGCAGGTTTTTGGAGTAGAGCAGCCGTTGACGGTATTTTTGAAACAAGTCGAAGCTCCGGCGATTGAAGGGGGGCCGGCTTTACTGGAGGCAAGCGTTTCAGACCGCCCTCTGCTTTTTGGGCTGCAAAGTCGGATTCTAGAACAGATCCCTTCGAAACCCAATGACTATCGGAACCGAACGCTGGCAAGAATTCCGATGGCCTCACTTGATTCGATTTACATCCAGAGCCGAATCGATCCCGATGTGGTGCTGAAATCAGAAAAGGTGGATGACGGCCTACGTTGGGATGTCAGCATAAATGGCAAGTTGGTTCCGGCGAATCAGACGCAGGTAGCTGAACTCGTTTCAGCGGTTAACGAGGCGGCTATCCTTGATTTTGCATCGGATTCTGCCGAAAACATTTCGGAGTATGGGCTGGCTCCGCCATCGAGGCGGATTGCTTTTTCCATGAAGTTTCCCGGACCGCCTAACGAAGATGGGACTGCTGGCCAGTCTCAGAGAGTGGAGCGAGTGCTTAATCTCGGATGGGTAGAAGGAGAGCAGCAGAGGCTTTATGCTAATTTTGACGGAGAGGATCACATTTATGAACTAGACCCAAGCTTCTATGGCTCAGTGGTAACCCATCCCCTCAAATGGCGTTCCTTGACGGTGTTGACCGTCAATCCGTTTCATCTCAAATCGATCAGGCGGGAATACGCCGGAGAAAATCTGGTCCTAAATTACCGCTACAGGACTGATACTTGGGAAGCTTTTCGAAGCGGAGTGGAAGTCACGCCAACGCTGGATATCGCTTCAGCGCGGAAATTCCGAGATCGCCTCGGCTCGTTTACCGCTTCAGCATGGTCTCTTTCAATTGGTAATGCCTTGGAGGCGTTGCAGAATCCGAACGCCGTTTTTACAATCGAAACTGAGGAATTGGATCCGGCCCGAGGTGATAAGCAAACGAAGCTTTACCAACTCAAGTTTGCCGAGGCACCCGGCGGTCGTTTCTACTACGGAAAGATGGAAGGATCTCCCGATGTGTTCATTATCCGGAACGATAAATTTCGCGAACTGCTTCGTCCGCTGACGACCCATCGTACCGTAAACCCCTAAACGATGGTGTCCTGTTAGGGTAAGTTCTGCGCGGCAGGTTGGGGGCTAAGAGTAACTTCGGACAATGACTGGTCTTTCGCTCACCGAGGTCCGAAAAATATTCGACTAAGCAAGCTGTAGCTAAAATGGCAAAAAGCCTTGTGCATTGAGCTGACAGCTTTCGATGACTGAGTGATTGCTGAAAGCTAAGAACGAAATTTAATTTTGAGCAGAGGCTTCAGCAAAGCTAGCAGCCACTATTCGAAATGCTTTCGGGCCAGTGTCTAGGGAGAAGTAGGGGAGTAATGAGTCGCTTTTAGTAGGGTTGAAGCGACCCCCTTTTTGATTAGGATAGGCCCGCCGTCCGATTGGGAGGCATTCTTAGCGTCTACCCAGTCCTGATCTTTCGAGAAGGCTTCAAAAGAGGCGTTACGAGATTCCTCGTTTTCAAATGAGAGGAAATACAGCAGGGTCGTGTTTTGACCATCTTGACCTTCAGTTAGGTGAAAATAGGGAAGGTTTGTTATGCCGTGTTTCGTGAAGAGTTTCACCGTATGATCCCTAAATCTGGCATCAAGCTTTTTTAGTTTTCCAGAGTTAGTTGTGTATCGACGCATCTCATAGAGTCGGGAAGAATCCGCTTTGAGTGTCAAAATGGAGGGGGAGTAGTCGGTCAGTTGTAGAAAAATACTATCGATGCTCTCGACTAGTTTGCCCTGCTGGGTCGACGCTTTGTAGGCAGCTTTCCAGCTTTCATCCCTACGAAAAGCATTCCAAGAACTGGCTCGTGCTTCTCGACTGGGATAGCCGAGAAGATATATGAGCTGGTTGGCCTCGTTATCCCTTGGAACCCAGTAAATCACGTTGGTCATGCCGTGTTTCTCGAAGAGACCCAGTGTGTGATTATTAAAGCGTTGATGCAGTGCCTCGAGTTTTCCCTCATGAGCAGTGTAGCTTCGTAGTTCAAATATCTTCAAATCCTCAGCAGTAAGGGTTATGGCAAGGACCGAAGTGAGGCAGGAAATGAGAAGAAATAATTTCATTAAAGTAGTGAGGTTCGGGACTAGTGTTTTGGCGTACGGTAAAAGATCCAACGAGCCCACGCGATCAGAAAACAAACGCCGCCAAGGGGCGTGATTGCACCCAGTTTGGTGATGTTGGTGACCGCAAGAAGGTAGAGGCTGCCGCAAAAAACAAAGACGCCCGCTAGCATGAAGTTGAAGCCTAGAGATCTTTGGGATGAGAGGGCGATGGCGAGCATCGCAATTCCATGGATGAGGTGGTAGAGAGTCGCGGTCTGCCAATTATCGGTTCGACCGTTTTCAACGAGTAAGTCATGGAGGCCGTGAGCTCCGAAAGCACCCAGGGTGACTCCTAGAAATAAGGTAATTGCTGCGAGGCGAATCTGAGTGTTTTGAGACATTTATTCTTGTTTTTGAATCAAGAAAAGTAAGCTATGTGATCTAGTTGGGAACACAAAAACTGCTTTTTTCTAGGAGCCCTTAAATGATCTAGATGGGATGTCATCTCCGAGGGATTAGAGTGAATCGTATGCGGCGACAAAGGAATCCTGAACAATGTCTTGGGCTGTGGCATCATCCCTGACCAGAGCATAGGCATAAATGAGTAGGTCGCGATGGCGTATCCTCACCAACTCGGCAAAATCTTCATTGACTAGCGGGTCGAGCCCGGGCTTTACAGCGTTTTCCCTGATAGCGGTAAAGTGCATCACTTTTTCATCATTGACGAGCATTCTCCGGAATGTGACTTCAAGTTCAGTTTGAGGACTCAAACATAAGCAGAGCTAATTAGCCGGAGCATGATGCGGGACAAATTCGGGCAGTTTTGTGCATAGGCGGGCTTTTTCATTAGCTAGTCTAATTTACGCGATAAAATTAGAAATTCCTTTTGCAGGGGAAAACGAGGCTTCTATCATTACAGACTTTGTGAATAATTGCTCATCTAACTGTCTCATATGAAATTCTCACTTCGGGTTTTCCTAATCCTCGCCTCTATCGGAAATTTGGCCACCGTATCAATGGCTGAGGACGTTCACCAAGGGAACTGGCTTGGATGGCGAGGCCCACTCCAAGCTGGTGTAAGCCTTGAAACCTTTGCAGGCTTTGAGTTTAACGAGGAGCCGGTTTGGACAGACGCTATCTCAGGACAGGGAACCCCGGTCGTCTTTAATGGCCGGATCTACTCGTGGGGCTATCGCGGTAGTGGTCCAGACCTCGAAGAGGTGGTCCAGGCCCGCAACGAGGAGAACGGAGAGGTTATTTGGGAATATGTGACCCACGATTTTCTTTCGGACACCATTTACAATCGCTATTCCATCGGAGCAGTTGCAGTCGATCCTGCCACGGGGAACGTGATCGTCGCTACGACTTACGGTCTTGTCACCTGCCTCAGTGAGGAAGGTGAGGAGCTTTGGCAGGTCTCCATGATGGAGCGTTTTGGTCGTCTCACTTTCCCCAATGGTCGTGCCGGGTCGCCAATAATAGACGGAGATATCCTAATCGTGCGCGGCGTGACGAGCTACTGGGGCGCCAATGGACCTGCGCGCGATCGGTTTTTCGGTTTTTCGAAGGACACGGGAGAGCACCTCTGGACTTCAGTCCCCGGTGTGGGTCCACCCTTCTTGAGGGACACGTCAATGAGCACCCCTTTTCTTGAGACTCGGGATGGCAAGCGCGTCTTCTACGCCGGAACTGGATGCGGGAATATCGTTTGTGTGAACGTCAATGATGGAACGGCTCTTTGGCGTTGGCAGGTCTCAAAGGGCGGTATCAACAGTTCGCCCGTAGTCTACAACGATTCGGTAATTAATATCCACGGGAAAGAAAACTTAGACACCACCGAAATGGGGCGAATGTTCCGCATCAAAATCCCGGAAGACTTTGATGAGATTGAAGGGGAGGTGGATCCCGCTCAAAAAGGCGCTCCCCGTCTTTCAGGTGACGTTGAGGTGTGGCGCGAGACTCTTGAAATGTTTACCAGTTCGCCAACTCTTCATAACGGGAAAATTTACCAGATGGTTAAAACCGGGTCACTCTATTGCGTCGACGCCGAGTCTGGAGAAATCGACTGGGAAATGAAATTGGCCAACTCACAGCTTCACGCTTCTCCGCTGTATGCAAGTGGGCGACTTTTCGTTTCCACCTTTCCCGGTGAATTCTACGTGATCAACGTTGAAGGTGATGAGCCAGTTATTGAAAACCAAATCAAGCTTGATGGAAACGGGATCGGAACGCCATCGATTTGCAATGGTCGCGTGTATGTCCATACCACTGAAAAGCTTTATGCGTTTGAGGTAAAAAACAGCGGTATTGAGTATGCGGCTAGTCCGGAAGTGGTCATGCCCGAACCCGGTGAAGCTGCGAAACTTCTTCCGGTTCCAAGTGATGTTCTCCTTCGCTCCGGAGAGTCGGCGACAGTGAGATTAAAAAAACAGGACGCTGGCGGCATGATTGTCGGTGACGCCGGAGTCGCCAGTTGGGAGACCTTTATCCCTCCCTCAGCCAAAGTGAAGGCGACGATGGATGCGTCGTTCGATGGAAATACGATCAGTTCGGGAGGGGATGCTGCGCTCTCTGCCGGTGCCTGGAAGGGAACCGAAGGCGATCTTACCGGCTTTCTTCGTGGGCGTGTAATTTCCAACCTCCCTTACACTGAGGATTTCGAAGGCTATCAATTGTCTGAAAAACCGGGTGGCTCAGTGGCTGGCCGAGCTTTTGATTTTCCTCCGCTCCCTTGGATAGGAGCACGCCTCAAATGGGAGGTCATCGAGAATGACGGAAACAAGGTGCTATCGAAGACGCTCGATCGGGTTTTATTCCAGCGCTCACTATCATTCATCGGTCATCCCGACCTGACAAACTACACGCTTCAAGCGAACGTGATGACTGATGGTAGCCGGCGCATCAAGTCGGTAGTGGGCCTTATTAATCAGCGCTATATTTTTTCTCTGGTGGGTAACGCAAATCTACTTGAGGTGAGCTCGAACCACGAGCGAGTCAAGGAGTCTGTGCCGTTTTCAATTTCCGCAAACACTTGGTATACCCTTAAGACGCATGTTGATGTGGCTGAAGATGGTTCTGGAGTCGTTCGAGCGAAGGCGTGGCCCGCCGACCAGCCAGAGCCGGCGGCGTGGACAATAGAAGTCGAACACAAAAATGCCCACAAAAAGGGCGCTCCGGGTATTTTTGGTTTTGCTCCCCAAAGTCAGAAAACCGTTTTCGTCGACAATATCTCAATTAGCTCAAACGAATAAAAATACTCCAAACTCACCTTTCCCAAGTTTTTACGATTTAACTATCTGTCATGACCAAATCTAAACTCCGAATTTTCGGGCAGGTCTTCAGCCTGCTAATTCTGTCTCTTTTCATTTCCGCGATTGATTCGAAGGGAGAAGAAAACCCCACTCCTGCTCCCGAAGCGCTTCCGGGTGGCGGGGAATGGCCACAGTGGGGGCGGGATGCCTCCAACAACATGATGTCTCCTGCTACCGGTCTTCCGACAGACTTCACCGCGGGTGACCTTCAGGGTGATGGAACAGCCGAGGGTGCTAAGCACCTCAAATGGGTCGCCGAGATGGGCTCTCAAGCCTATGGAACGGCTACGGTGAAGGATGGCCGGGTTTTCATCGGCACGAACAATGAGAAGCCACGGATCGCCTCCGTTACAGGCGATAAGGGTATCATCATGTGTTTCGACGAAAAGACAGGCGAGCTGCTCTGGCAGTTTGATATTCCTAAACTCGATGCCGGCAAGGTGTCAGATTGGGAGTTCCTTGGTGTTTGTTCGTCCGTGATCGTCGATGGTAAGTACGGGTATGTCGTCACAAATCGCGGCGAAATCATTTGCCTTGATGTCTATGGAATGGCCGACGGAAATGATGGACCGTTTCAAGATGAAGCCAAGTATGCGAGTGGTGGCCTAGAGAAACTTGCTCAAGCTGAGCCCGTTGAACTCGACGAAAAGTGTGCCGATATCGTATGGGGCTACGACATGCGAAGCGAGCTAGGTGTGTTCCCGCACAATGTCACTTCAAGCTCGGTGGTAATTTCTGACAAGTATGTTTTCGCCAGCACATCCAACGGAGTGGACTGGTCTCACATTAATATCCCAGCGCCGCACAGCCCGTCCTTAATTGCGCTCGACAAGGAGACTGGTGAGCTAGCCGGAGAAGAGTATAGCGGTATCAGTCAAAGCATTATGCACTGTAATTGGTCATCTCCTGCATACTCTGACAATCTTGCCGGGAAACCTACGACGGTTTTCGGCGCCGGTGACGGGGTCACATATGGTTTTCATGCCACAGAGTTCGATGAGGAGGAAGACGGGGGCGAGACTTACAAACTTTTCAAAGAGCTCTGGAAAGTGGATTGCTGTCCGAAGGAATACCGCGTCGACGAGGCGGGTGAAGCGATCAAATACGCGACTTACCCCGGTCCTTCCGAGATCATTTCTTCTCCGGTGATCTATAACAACAAAGTCTACGCAGCTATTGGCCAAGACCCCGAGCACGGGGAAGGGGTTGGCGCGGTGACTTGCATCGACCCTAGCCGTGGAACCGGCGAGGATGCTATCGTCTGGCAATTTAAAGAAGTTGGTCGGACTATCTCTACTCCGTCTCTCGCCGATGGGCTTCTTTATATCGCGGATTACTCTGGCCGCCTTTACTGTCTCGATGCTGAGACAGGGGAAAAGTATTGGGAACACGATACGCTATCACACATTTGGGGGTCGACCCTCGTTGTTGATGGTAAGGTGCTGCTGGGCAATGAAGACGGTGAGATGGTCATTCTCAAAGCCGGCAAGGAGTATGAGGAGCTAACCATCGTAAACTACCCAGCTCCAATCTACGCGACTCCGATCGTAGCCAACAATACCCTCTACATCATGACTCAGACTCACCTTTACGCTTACGGGTTCGGTGAGTAAGCAGAGGTAGATGGTGAGCCCCCGACTACTTAAGATATGAAGACTGGAATAATAATTTTCGTTTTTATTGCTCTCGCAGTCCTGCACCAGGACATCTGGAATTGGGACAACGGAAATCTTTTGTTCGGGTTTATCCCGGTTGGGCTGGCTTATCATGCCGGCTACTCGATCGTCGCTGCTGTTTTTTGGGCATGTGTCGTGAAATTCGCGTGGCCCAAGCGTTTGGAAGAGTGGGCAGACGGTGGCGAGTGATTACGAGAGCTAGTTGGTAAATGTCTCGATACCTTGAATTTTGAAGTATCGCGATAATGACCGTTGTCGTTTCAATAATTCAATAATTCAATAATTCAGATCCTATGAACTATTTGTTTAACCTCGCTCAGGCGGAAATACCGGCCGTTTCTAGGATTCCGCTGGTAGTAATAATCTGCTACTTGGGTCTACTACTGGGATTGGCACTTTTCAGCGGCCGTTTCTTTCGAGGCACCTCAAAGGATTACTTTGTAGCCAGTCATTCGATCGGCCCGTTCATGCTGCTTATGTCAGTGTTCGGGACGACAATGACTGCGTTTGCGCTGGTAGGGTCCACTGGAAAGGCATTTCAAAAAGGGGTTGGAACCTACGGGCTGATGGCATCCTCATCAGGGTTGATTCATGCTGCCTGTTTCTTTCTTATCGGTATCAAGGTGTGGTCAATCGCCAAGCGACACGGATACGTAACTCAGATCCAGTTTTTTCGGAATCGTTTTGAATCCAACGGTATTGGATACCTTCTTTTCCCGTGCCTTGTTTTGCTTGTGATTCCCTACCTGCTCATAGGGGTGATTGGGTCCTACCGCGTCATGGGGCCTGCAACAGCTGGTATGTTCACTGATCTATTCCCGCAGGTTGGGCCGCTCAATGGCTCAGTTCCGCCATGGATCATTGGGTTGGTGATCTGCGGAGTGGTGCTCGCTTACATTTTTGCTGGTGGTTCCCGAGCGGCGGCATGGGCGAATACTTTTCAGACACTTGTGTTCATGGCAATGGGCGTTTTGGCCTTTTACTTAATCTCCAAAGCCTTGGGTGGTGTTGCTGCCGCATCAGAGCAAATCTATCCCGGGCACTTAGTTAGGACTCCGAGTGAATTGGAAGTCACGACAAAGGCGGGGGCTTTTCAGCGTGAAATTGGGATACCGCCGCTCCAGTTTCTTACCTACATGTTTATCCCGTTGTCGGTCGGAATGTTCCCGCATTTATTCCAGCACTGGCTCACAGCGAAAAGTGCTAAGAGCTTTCGCCTCACTGTGATTGCTCACCCGATTTGCATCATGGTAGTGTGGGTTCCTTGCGTTTTGATTGGCCTTTGGGCTACGGGTGTATTCAACACACCCCCTTTGGCGGAATGGCCGAAACCAGTGGTGAGTATCATGGGCGGAACTGATGATGCTGGCGTTGGGAAAGTCCTCTCTGTGGTGGTCAAGTTTCTTATTGAGAACCCGTTGATCGCTGGGATGGTGACGGCTGGAATTCTTGCGGCTATCATGTCTTCGCTTGATTCTCAGTTTCTTTGCCTTGGAACAATTTTTACCAATGATATCGTCCTGCACAATCAGCCTAAGGAACGGTTCACCGATAAACAGATTGTTCTTATCGCACGTAGTTTTGTGGTCACGATTGTATTGCTGACCTATATTCTATCGCTGGTCTTGAAAGATGTTCAGAATGTTTTCGATCTTGCCGTTTGGAGCTTTTCCGGGTTCGCGGCTCTCACTTCTCTTGTCTTTACGGCACTCTATTGGAAGGGCGCGACCAAGGCCGGTGCCTATGCGTGTATTACCGTGGTGGCTGTGAGCTGGCTTTATTTCTTTGCTAAGTCTGGTTGGGGAGGCGAATACACCGTTTTCTCAAGTGAGCATCGCACAGACGACGGCATTATGCCTGTAGCAATCTGTTTTGTGCTCGGGCTCGTTTCTATGATCGTGGTTTCTCTTTTCACTAAGAAGCCATCCGACGAAACCATTAAGAAGTTTTTCCCGTAACACTTCCGCAAAGTTTCCTCCCCTAAAAAATTTTCCCTTATCTCACGAATGACTGAAGACGAAGCAAAAGCGCAACTTGATGAGCGTGTCCGCGAAATGATGTCGTGGCACTTTAGCGAAGAAACCGGGTGTCCTTTCTGGCTAGACTGGAAGGCTGAAGCAGGATGGGATCCTCGCGAGGAAGTAAAAACCTATGATGACATTGTTAAATTCCCTCACTTCCAGGATGAGTGGCTGCGTGATGAGAAGAATGAGCGTTTCGTGCCCAACGCCTACAAGGGGCGGCCATTTAACGTGTTTGAAACTGGCGGCACGACTGGTCTTCCTAAGCAGCGTGTCGGGTGGGATGACTACAAGCACGATTACGAACAATTTTCCGAGCAGTTGAGTGAAGAGTTTTTTCCGAAGGGCGGTAATTGGATCATGGTCGGGCCGACAGGGCCTCGTCGTCTTCGTCTCGCTGTGGAACACCTTGCCAACGTGCGCGGCGGTAGTTGTTACCACGTGGACCTAGACCCTCGCTGGGTGAAACGCCTCATCAAGCGGAAGGAGCTTGATCAGGTCGAGCGTTATCAGGCCCATGTCATGGCTCAGGCTGTTGAAATCATCAAGCACCGTGATATCTCCTGCATCTTCACCACGCCGCGTCTACTGGCATCTATTGGCGAGCGCATCTCTATCTCGGATCACGGCATCAAGGGTTGTTTTTGTGGCGGCACTTCCATGACACCGGAATATGTCCGATTTCTTCAGGAAGAGGTGCTTGAGAATCGAGCGCAGTTTGTGCCTACTTATGGAAACACGCTCATGGGGCTTGCGGTCTCTATCCCGAGCGAATTACCTGAGAAAGATTACAGCGTGACTTATTACGCTCCTCAGCCTCGGGCCGTCTTACGTATCGTCGACGCCGATAACACTGAGGTCACAAAGGGGTATGGCGAATACGGGCGTGTTGAACTCACGACATTGTCTCACGAGTTTTTTATGCCGCGCTTCCTTGAACGCGACGAAGCGATCCGTCGTAAGCCGCACGAAAAGTATGCGTGGGATGGCGTGGGTGATGTTCGTCCGTTTGGAGCGCTGACCAAAAAAGTAATCGAGGGCGTATACTAAGGCGTCACCTTTAGATTAAATTGCCTTCAACCTAGTAAGCCGTCTCTAACAATATGAATGCTCCTCACATTCCCGTTCTCCGACAAGGTCAAGTTTACAAGAGCTTGGACAGACAGACTGTAAACAAGCTTGGATCTGAAGAGCCGGCAGCCGAGATCAGTTTCGCCTGCGCGGACATGATCAAATATGACATCCACAACATGGCGTCTGCTCGTGAGGCGTTGAAGAAGTTTTCCGGAGAAGAACTGGTCGAGATTACTAAGAAAGCGGGCGAGCTTTTTCTCAGTGGTGACCTTCCGATAGGCACCGAAGGTGAACTTCAATCTCCGGAAGATTATGTATTCTCACTTGCGGCGACAAGTGGTCTTCCTCACTCTTTAATTCGTTTCAACATGAAACGGCTCGGAGGGTTGTTCGGTCAGATAGATGATATATTCAAGGGGCTTTCACGCGGGCTGGAATGGAGTGTTCTCGATAAAGGATACGGAGAGCAGGGAGGGGCTCCGGTAAGTTTTTCTCCGACAACAAATGAGTTGGCGGTAATACTGCCGAGCAACTCTCCTGCCGTGAACGCTCTTTGGATCCCCGCGATAGCGATGAAAGTTCCGGTGCTTTTGAAGCCTGGTCGGGAGGAGCCGTGGACTCCGTGGCGAATCATTCAGGCCTTCATTAAGGCAGGATGTCCGCCTGAGGCTTTTAGCCTTTACCCTACTCAGCATGACGGTTCCGGCGCGATCATTCGCAGGGCCGGAAGGGTTATGCTTTTCGGTGATGACTCAACCGTGAAGCAATATGAGAACGATGAGCGCGTCGAGGTGCACGGGACCGGCTACTCAAAATTTGTCATTGGCGAAGACGAAATCGAAAACTGGGAGCATTATGTCGACTCTATGGTCGAATCAGTTTCGGCTAATTCTGGGCGCAGCTGTATTTGCACCTCTACGATTGTTGTCCCAAAATACGGCGACGAGATTGCACACGCTATCTCCAAGAAACTGTGTGAAATCAAACCGCTCGCTCAAGACGATCCGGACGCAAAGCTATCCGGTTTCGCAAACCCTAAATTTGCTGAATGGATCAACGAGGCGGTAGAGGAGGGGCTGCAGTCTGACGGGGCACGCGATGTCACTGCTGAGTATCGCGACGGTGATCGTTTCGTGGAAAGAGATGGAATGAACTATCTTCAACCCACCATCGTTCGTGTCGGCTCCTTTGATGAGGATTTAGCGCTGAGAGAATTTCTTTTTCCGTTTGCTAGTGTGGTGGAGTGTCCGCAGTCCGATGTGATAGAGAAGACGGGTTACTCTCTTGTGATGACGGCGGTGACCAAAGACGTTGAATGGATTAACCAACTTTTCGATCATCCTGAGATCGAGCGTCTCAATATTGGAAACGTTCCGACGAATAGAATCAGTTGGAATCAGCCCCACGAAGGCAACCTTTTTGATTTCCTGTATACGCGCCGCTCCTTTGCGTTTGCCGAGTCGGCGTGACCGGTTAGGTTTCTAACCATGTCTTCAGCCAATTCGCTCTCGATCGAGTCGCTCTGCGAGGGCCTAAATGCTCCGGACTGGGTTCTTAATTTCGAGCATCTCCCCGGCGGAAGGGTGTCCTTTGGTACCGGCAAGTTCAGTGAAGTAGGGCAGGAGGCGGCGGCCCTTGGAGCTCGTCACGCTTTGATTGTCTCTGATCCAGGGATCGCTAAAATTGGTGCGGTTGAGAAAGCAGTTCATTTCATCAAGGGCGCTGGGCTCAAAGTAACGATATTTGATCAGGTTCATGAAAACCCGACAACAGACGATGTCGATGCTTGTGTCGCTGTGGCAAAGGAGTCAAAGGTTGATCTCATTGTTGGTTTGGGCGGCGGGTCCAGTTTGGACACCGCAAAGGGGTGCAATTTTATTCTTACTAACGGGGGGACCATGCACGACTACTGGGGAGTTGACCTGGCTAATGAACCGATGCTTCCGCTGATTGCGATACCTACGACTTCTGGAACGGGCAGCGAGTGCCAGAGTTTTGCTCTTATCGCAGATGCCAAAACTCACGCAAAAATGGCCTGCGGAGATAAAAAAGCAGCTGCAACGGTGGCGATTCTTGACCCTGAATTGACCGTGACAATGCCGGCAGCAGTGACGGCTCACACGGGAATAGATGCTATTGCTCACGCCCTTGAGACTGCTGTTTGCAATAAGCGTTCTAAAATTTCATATGAGTATTCGAAAGCTGCTTGGCAACTGCTGAACGATGGCCTTGTGGGTGTTATGAAGCAGCCAGACGATATAAAAGCGCGGGCTCGCATGCAACTCGGCGCTGCTTTTGCGGGTACTGCAATCGAGAATTCGATGCTTGGAATTGGGCACTCCTGCGCCAACCCGGTAACAGCGCATTATGGGGTCGTTCATGGTCAGGCCGTTGGCACGATGATGCCTGAAGTTGTCGCATTTAATCGTCTTGATGGCCAAGTTGACTCCATCTATCGAGAGTTATATGAAGGCGATCTCCCTGAGCGTCTGCGCACTTTGCTTGTCAGCGCCGAGATGAACTTTTCTCTTGCTGATCTTGGGGTAGAATCAGACAAGTTGCCTCAACTTGCCGAAGAGGCAGCTAAGCAGTGGACTGCTCAGTTCAACCCAATCTCTGTCGATGCAGCCGCTCTCGAGGGTGTCTATCGAGCCGCAATGGGTTGAGCGGGCCTATTTGATCTTGCTTCAATTCAGTTTAACAGGGAAGTCTAAAGACCGTGATCTCCATTTCCGATTTTGGCAGCGCCTCTAATCCGCTCTCCCGAGTGACATCCGATTTTTTTGGGACAAGCGGTGCGCTTTCGGGCCTGAAAGATTTTGAATTTCGTCCTCAACAGCAACAGATGGCGGTTGCAGTCGCTCGCGCGCTTGAAGCTGAGCGACCGCTTGTGGTTGAGGCTGGCACCGGTGTGGGTAAGTCGCTGGCTTACCTTGCTCCTGCAGTCAGGAAAGCGCTCGACGAAAACCGGAAGGCAATCATCTCGACTCACACGATCAACTTACAAGAGCAGTTGGTGGAAAAGGATATTCCCTTGCTCCAGTCGATTATAGGTGAGGACTTTCATGCTCTTTTGTTGAAGGGGCGGCGGAATTACCTTTGCCCTAGCCGGCTTCAGAATGCCATGGCAGGCGGCAGTGAAATGTTCACTTCGTCAGAATTGGAGGAAATCAAGGCGATATGGGATTGGGCGCGTTCGACTGATGATGGTACCTTAAGTGATCTCGATTTCGTGCCGTCGAATCGAGTCTGGTCTCAGGTTTGCAGTGAAGCTCATGCCTGCACTGTCAAGCGCTGCGGATTCTCAGGAGCATGCTTTTATCAGGAAACACGCAAGCAGCTTGCGGAGGCGGATCTTGTGGTGGTGAATCACACCTTGTTTTTCACCTTACTCAACAGTCAGGCTGATTTCGATGAATCCGGTGAAGGCTTTCTCTTTGCGAACGATTTTCTCATCTTCGACGAGGCCCACACCCTCGAGCAGGTTGCGGCCAAGCAGCTCGGACTTTCAATTTCTCAGTTCGGTTTAAAATTTGACCTCCACCGCCTCTACAATCCAAAAAACCGTAAGGGGCTCTTTCAGCTTACGGGAGACAGTCAGGGTCGTCGTCATACCATGAAGCTGCTCGATGACATTGACGAGTTCTTTGAAGAAGTCGATGACGCCTGTGAATGGGGCGAGTGGGGTCGGGAGTTCCGCATTCGTGATCCTGAATTTGTGGAGGATACGCTTGGAGCAGGGCTGATCGAAGTAGGGCGCAGGGCCAGAGCTGTGGCTGATCTGGCGGATGATACGACTCGAAATGAGCTTGCTGAGTTGGCCCGGCGACTCGCGGACTGTCGCGCGGGTTTAGCCATGTTTCTTGACCAGAGCGAGGATGGCTCTGTCTACTGGGTCGAAAAGAGTGAGCGCGACTCAATTAGCTTGAATGCCGCGCCTATCGATGTGGCGGAGCTGTTACGTCCTGTATTTTTTGAGAGGGATCGCCCTTGCGTTTTCACGAGTGCCACGCTTGGAATTGGGGATCGAGACCTCAGCTATTTCCGGAATCGGGTGGGGGCGCAGGACGTTGAGGCGATTCAGATAGGGAGTCCTTTCGATTACGCTGAGCAAATGAAGATTCATCTCGTGAAGGAGATGCCTATGCCCAATATGCCGGGCTACGAAGAGGCACTCGTCAAGTGGATCAAGCACTTCGTTCAGCTCTCAGGAGGGCGTGCTTTTGTTCTTTTTACTAGCTACAAACTACTTCAGAAAGTGGCGGGAGAAATGGAGGGTTTTTTTGATGATCACGATATTGAACTCTTGGTGCAGGGGAATGGTAAGTCACGGGGGCAACTAATTGATTCTTTTAAGGGAGACGAAACCAGTGTGCTGTTTGGAACGGACAGCTTCTGGACCGGCGTCGATGTGCCGGGTAAAGCACTGATGAACGTCATTATCACGCGTCTCCCCTTTGGTGTTCCGGATCATCCGCTCACCCAAGCGCGGCTCGAGCAAATTGAAGATCGAGGTGGTAACTCCTTCATGGAATACAGCGTGCCTGAGGCGATTCTGAAGCTGCGGCAGGGCGTGGGGCGCCTTATCCGGAGCTGCGAAGACGAAGGCCGAGTGGTTCTTCTTGATGCTCGCATTCTCGGCAAGCGATACGGTAAAGCGTTTTTAGCAGCAATGCCTGAGGCGCCAGTAGTGATTGAAGATTGAGTCCGGATGAGCGACTCGTTTGATTGGAGAAAGTGCCGAGTTATGCTAAGTAAGCGGTCCTATGGCTGATACCTTTCAGAGACTTCAAGCTGCAAGACCCTGTGCCATAACGGGTTCATTTGAAGTTGAAGTTGTCGCTACTAAGGCTCGCGAGGGCCATGGATTGCGCAATGTCATGAGTTTGGAGAGCGGCTTGGTCTACGTTGACCCTCTGCCTATTGATGATCTTTCCAAATTTTACAAGGAAGACTATCGCAAATCATATAAGAACACTCTGGTTCCCAAGAAGAAGCATATCTACCGCGCTGGAAACGTCGCTAAGAGTCGCCTCCGGCATTCCAAAGGCAAAATTAAAAGCGGGATCCGCAGTCTTGATATTGGCGCTGGGGGTGGAGAGTGGGTCTACCTAATGAAGGGTCTCGGGAATGAGGCTTTCGGAATCGAACCCAATCAAGGTTACGGCTCCTTCGCCCGCGACAATTATGACGTGGAGGTTTTTCTAGGAATGTATCAGGAGGCCCAGTTTGAAAAGGAGTCTTTTGATTTGGTGACGCTTTTCCAAGTGTTGGAGCACCTTGCCGATCCCGTCGTCGATATCCGCAACATGGCCGAGTTTCTGAAACCGGGTGGGCTCTTTGTAATTGAAGTTCCTGACATTTTATTCCCTGGGATGAGATTCGCTCACAAGTGGCATGACGGACACCTCTATGGATTTGATGGACTGACCTTTGAAGCGGTAGCGGCCCGCGCAGGCTTGAGGAAGGTCTCTCTTGATGTTAATCCAGGCAACCTTTATGGAGTTTTCCAAAAAGTGGCTGAAGAGGTAGAGGTTCCCAGTCTTGAAGGTCACTTTGAGGAAGCAAGGGGCCGTCTTTTTGAAGGGAAAAGCAGCTATTGGGCACTCCCCGATACCTACCTTAAAGTCCCAAAACGTCTGGCTCACCGGGTGCGCGAGTATCAGACAGCAAATATGCTGGATCAGCCGCGGGCTATTCTAGATGCTGTTTACGGAGAAGAACACAGATAAACTTGGGCACAATATTTGCTCAAATAAGCGGAGTATTTATTCATCTACTTAGATAAGTTTCGACGCATAAAGGGGTATGGCGGGAACCCGACACAGAACGAATCGTAGACTCGCCGGGGTGCTTGTCCCGGTCTTCTCTATTCGTGGCGAAAACGATCTAGGGATTGGCGATGTCGCCAGTCTGAAGGAATTTATCAATTTTGCTTCTGAAGTCGGATTTGGCTTTGTTCAATTGCTTCCAATTAACGAAACCGGGCCCGATAACAGTCCTTACAACGCAATCAGTTCAGTAGCGATTGAGCCGATGACACTCGATTGCACTCCCGTCGGCCTCGAGGATCTCTCGGCAGAAGATTCGCTTGCGGTTCTGGAGGGTTACGAACTGGAATCGTTGAATGCTGGGAATGTGCAATATGACTCGGTCCGAAAGCTCAAGCGTGCTTTACTCGAAAAAGCGTATGAGGGCTTTCTCGCTAACGGGCACGGGCGAGACGATGTTCGCGCGCGTGAGTTTGAGAGTTTCTGTGTGAAGGAGTCGGAATGGCTCAACGATTACTGCATCTTCCGCCTTCTTATGGATCGTGAAGGAGGTAGTCAGGTTTGGCAGGATTGGCCAGAGGAGTTCCGTTGTAAGGAGAGTGCCGCTGAACTTTTGGGTACGAAAACCACCCAGTGCGATTTATTATTGAAGCATAAAAAGCTAGGTTATTATGCTTATGTTCAATGGATTGCATATCATCAGTGGGGTCAATTAGCTGATTATGCGGCCTCGAGAGATATCAGTCTTATGGGTGACATCCCAATTGGAGTCAGCCTCTATAGCGTGGATGTTTGGGCTAATTTAGAAATTTTCGACTTGGAATGGTTTGGCGGAGCTCCTCCAGAAAAGCTCTTTAAAGACGATGAATTCGTTCAGAAATGGGGTCAGAATTGGGGAATTCCGCTCTACCGGTGGGATGTTCTAGAGGAAAGGCATTATGACTGGTGGCGGCAACGGGTTGGCAAAGTGACTGAGATTTTTGGTATGTTTCGGGTAGATCACGCTCTGGGGTTCTACCGAATTTATGCTTTTCCGTGGAATCCGGTTCGCAATGAGGAATTCCTTCCATTAACTGAGGCGGAGGCAGGGGAACTCTGCGGTGGCAGTCTCCCTGGCTTCAAGCCCCGCCCGGACAATTCAGAGGAGGATAGAGCTGCTAACCGCAAAAATGGTGAGCTCTATCTTTCTATGATTAGACAGGCGGCAGGGGTTGCTGAGGTCATTGCGGAAGATCTGGGCACCGTTCCCGAGTATGTTCGTCCCTCACTTGAAAAACTCGGTATCGCGGGGATGAGAGTGCCTCAGTGGGAGTTCACCAACGGCGAGGTGACCTGTGGCCTGCAATATCCTGAGTGCTCCTTTGCGACATATGCCACTCACGATCACTTGCCTCTTCCGGCGCAGTGGAGAGCGATGCATCAGCAACTATGCGAATCTGAGGCAGACAGTGCGGATTGGTGGATTGCTAAGAATTTTCTTCAGAGTCTCTGCAATTTTGCTGGGATCGAACTCGAAGATGGCTACAAAATCCCCGAATTCGGCCCGGAAGTTTGGCATTGGTTGATCCGGAAACTCTGCCTCTCAAATTCGGACCGTGTCGCTTTTATGATCTCCGATCTGCTGGAAGACGATAACCGAATCAATGTCCCGGGGATTATGGACGGCGAAAACTGGTCCTATCGTGTTCCCGTTTCATCTATGGAACTTTGGATTGGGCGCGAATTCCAACAGCTGAGGTGCAGCTTAAAAAACGTCTTGAATGAGACCGGCCGAGCGCGAAGGGTGGACTCCGTTTAAGGCGCACGAACTTGTGGCAATCAATTGTCTGAGTTTCTGCACTATCCTAAATTTCGTTAACTAATATACCAAGTATTTCTCCTAAATCCATGAGTCAGCCTATTCGAGTTGCAGTGACCGGTGCCGCCGGTCAGATCGGTTATTCCCTCCTTTTCCGTATCGCTAGCGGGGCCATGTTTGGCCCAGATCAGAAGGTCGCTTTGAACCTGATTGAGATCGAGCCAGCGATGAAGGCTCTTGAGGGGGTGGTGATGGAGCTTGATGACTGCGCCTTTCCATTGCTCGATGATATTCAGGCCACTTCGAGTCTCGATGAGGGATTTTCGGATGTGAACTGGGCCCTACTGGTAGGAAGTGTCCCCCGCAAGGCAGGCATGGAGCGGGGCGATCTCCTGGGCATCAACGGGAAAATCTTTACGGGCCAGGGGAAAGCTATCTGCAACAACGCTGCTGCTGACGTTCGGACATTGGTGGTGGGTAACCCCTGCAACACCAATTGCTTGATTGCCATGAATGCTGGTAGCGATATTCCTACGGAGCGTTGGTTCGCTATGACTCGACTCGATGAAAATCGCGCCAAGTCCCAGTTGGCGCAAAAAGCCGGAGTTCACGTGAGTGAAGTTTCGAACATGTGCATCTGGGGAAATCACTCTGCGACTCAGTATCCCGATTACACGAATGCTAAGATCGATGGGGTGCCGGCAGTCGAAAAGATATCCGATGAAGCTTGGCTTAGGGGCGAATTTATTTCGACGGTCCAAAAGCGTGGAGCTGCCATTATTGAGGCTCGTGGCCTTTCATCCGCGGCTTCTGCTGCCAATGGCGTTGTTGATACAGTCAAAAGTCTCACAAATCCTACTCCGGAAGGGGATTGGACCAGCGTTTGTGTCTGCTCAGACGGCACGTATGGCGTCGATGAGGGTTTGATCTCGTCTTTTCCAATTCGGACGGATGGCGTTACTTGGGAAATCGTTCGCGATGTGACGATTGACGAGTTTAGCCGAGAAAAAATAAACGCAACGGTACAGGAATTGCGTGAAGAACGAGAGGCGGTAGCAGAACTACTGCCCTGATACTTTTGAAATTGTCAGAATTTTGGAAAACGTAACCACTTAATCTTACAAAACCTTTGGGCATCCTCAGTTGACTACGTGGCGGTTCAGGCTTAGGTCAGCCTCAATTTACGCCCGTAACCCCTACGTCGTCAAAGGGGCCAATTTTTGCTAAACTTTCAGATAGTTGATTCGTCGAAAATCGTCCTCCCCCGTAAGTTGGTTGTCGAAATGAGGCTGGCTGGCTGATAGAAACGTAGTTTACACTGACCGTATTTTTTGAATATGTCCGATAGCCAATCTGCGCAGCGAGAGCCCCTGGCCATCATTGGAATTGGTTGCCGCCTTCCCGGCGGTGTTACCGGTCCGGAATCCTTCTGGAACCTCATGATGGAGGGGCGCTCGGGTATAGTTCCTGTGCCCGCTAATCGATGGAACCGTGAACGTTGGCATCATGAGAATGTCGAGATCCCCAGCAAGATGATCACCAAGTGGGGGGGCTTCATTCACGATCACGATAAGTTTGATGCCCAGTTTTTCGGTATTTCGCCTCGAGAAGCACTTCGAATGGATCCTCAGCAGCGTTGGCTGCTGGAAACTTCCTGGGAATCTCTTGAAGATGCGGGGATCGCCCCGAAAAGTCTCAAAGGAACGGCTACTGCTGTCTACGTGGGTATTGCCTCAAACGATTACGCCAATGTGGCACAGAGCGACCCTAAGAATGTAGACGTGCATACGAATTCAGGTTCGACTCTCTCGATCGCCTCCAACCGGATTGCCTACCTATTTGATCTGAAAGGCCCCGCCGTCTCAGTCGATACGGCTTGTTCCTCGGCTCTCGTGGCAATCAACCTGGCATGTGAAAGTGTCTGGTCGGGTGAGGCAACAATGGCCCTCGCGGGAGGGGTTAATGCTCTCCTGACGCCTGACGCCTCTATTGGCTTTTCCAAGGCGACGATGCTTTCTCCTTCTGGACAGTGTTTCGCATTTGATGATCGAGCCAATGGTTACGTGCGTGGTGAGGGTGCCGGTATGTTTGTGATCAAGCCCCTGTCTCGCGCAAAGGAAGACGGAGACCGCATTTACTGCACGATCCGTGCTGCTGTAATCAACCAAGACGGTAATACTTCCTCAATGACCGTGCCAGGCATTGATACCCAGGCTGAGATGCTCCGCATTGCCTATGGGCAGGCGGGATTGGAGCCCAAGCGAGTCCGCTACATGGAAGCTCATGGCACGGGCACACCGGTTGGCGATCCCATCGAAACGACAGCATTAGGGCAGATCCTCTCCCAAGGGCGTGACGAAGATGATTACTGCCTGCTCGGCTCAGTGAAAACGAATGTCGGACACCTCGAGTCAGGTTCTGGAGTGGCTGGACTTGCCAAGGCAGCTCTCGTTTTGCATCACGACACGGTGCCGGCAAATCTGAACTTTAAGAACCCGAATCCGGACATCCCGTTTGACGAATTTAAGTTCAAGGTGGCTACAGAAAACCAAGCGCTGCCCCACCTCGATGGTCATCTTCCGGTTGTCGGGGTCAATAGCTTTGGGTTTGGAGGTACCAACTCACATATTGTGCTGGAAGCCTTTCCTGCCGAAGATAGAGACAAAGCCGGCGGTGGGGGTGAGGTTGCCGACGGTGAGAAGGCCGCCCGCCCTATCCTTTTGCCGGTTTCGGGTCGAGGCGACGACGCCCTCCGTGACACTGTAGTCCGCTGGCGAAGATTTTTACGCGCTTCTGCGACAAACGTCACAGATATTGCCGCTGCAGCGGGTGCTAGGCGAGAGCATCACGATAACCGGCTTGCCTTCATTGGTGCGGACAAAGACGCTCTTGTCCATGAGATGACCGAGTGGCTTGCCGGCGGTGAAGGGGATAATGCAATTGCGGGCAAACCTGTGGGCGAAGCTCACGCCCCCGTCTTTGTGTTTACGGGGCAAGGTGCCCAGTGGTGGGCTATGGGGCAGCATCTGCTAAAACGTGAGCCTGTCTTCCGAGGTGCGCTCGAAGAAATAGATTCACACCTCAAACCGCTCGCTGGATGGTCTCTTATCGAAGAGATGACTCGCGACGAGGACGCATCACAAATCAATCGCACGAATATTGCTCAGCCAGCAATCTTCGGATTGCAGGTTGCGTTGGCCAAACTTTGGAAGTCGTGGGGAATAGAGCCCGCTAAGGTAGTGGGACACTCGGTGGGTGAAGTGGCTGCGGCTTATGTGGCCGGCGCTTATACCATGGAGGATGCGGTGACGATCATATATCACCGTTCCCGACTCCAAGACCAGACTGGTGGCAATGGTCGTATGGTTGCAGTTGGGATTTCCCAAGCAGAAGCAAAAAAGGCAATCGCCGGCATGGAAGACAAGGTTCAGATTGCGGTGGTGAATAGCCCAGGCCTGTTGACGCTAGCGGGGGACACTGAACCACTCGAGGAGGTGGTGGCCAAGCTTGAAGAAGCTGGCAAATTTGTGCGCTGGCTTCGCATCGACTATGCCTTTCACACCCACCAGATGGAACCGATCAAGGAGGAACTCCTCGAGACGTTGAAGGGTATCAAACCTCAGGCGACCACAATCCCGTACATTTCAACCGTTACCGGTGGTGTGCTTGCGGGAACCGAACTGGATGGTGACTACTGGTGGAAGAACGTTAGGGAGTCAGTGCTCTTCGCTCCTGCAATCGCCGGTTTGATTCGCTCAGGCGAGGATACCTTCGTCGAGTTAGGGCCGCACCCGGCTCTGCAAAATCCGATCATGGAGTGCCTTTCCGACCAAAAGCGAAAAGGATTCTACTTCTCGAGTCTTCGCCGCAAAACGGACGAGTCTGTTGAAATGATTTCCAATTTGGCCCGGATGCATAATCACGGGTTTGAGATCGACTGGCGAAATCTCGCTCAAGGTTGTGGCGACGGCGTCCGCCTGCCCACTTACGCTTGGCAGCACGAAACTTTTTGGCTTGAGTCGAAGCACAACGAATATCTTCGTTGTGCGCCGCTTGAGCACCCATTGCTGGGACTCGTTCAGGATGCACCACGTCCCACGTGGCGATTTGATCTTGATCCTCGTTACTTTAACTGGCTCGATGATCATCGCTTCTGGGACAGTGTGATTTTCCCCGCAGCAGGCTATGGAGAAATAGGCTTGGCGATTGCAAGAAAGATCTTCCCTGAAGAAAACTATGTAGTCGAAGACCTCGAAATGAAAAAGGCTCTCTTCGTAAGTGAGGAGAAAGTGCCGACCGTCGAAATTGTTTTTGATCCTGATACCCGCGTTTTCCAAATCTTCAGTGCCACGGGAGACAAAACTGATTGGGAGCTAAATTCCCAAGGAGTGTTGCGAAAACAGCCTGAGCCGAATCGCAAACCAATAAATCTTGAAGAGACCAAAGAGGGGCTACCCCGTCACTTTGATCACGAGGAGTATTATGATGATTACGAAGAGGCCGGCTACCAGTTCCGACCGCTCTTCCAACATCTCCAGAATGTCTGGCGCAAGGATGGCGAGGCACTGGCCGAGATTGTTGCGCCGGAGGGTCTTTACGACACCATTCCAGATCACCACTTTCACCCAGCGGTTCTCGACGCGTGTTTCCACACGGTGAAGGGCGGACAGGTTATTCCGGATGAGGCAAATGCGCGCGACTACTTTTATCTTCCGGCTGCGATTCGCAGCATTCGCTTGCACGTGGATCGTCCGCCGCTTCGCCTGTGGGGGCATGCTCGCGTCAATTCCGACAATGATCGTGAATATATTATTGCCGACATCGATGTCTATGATGATGCTGGCAAACTTGTAGCTGAAATCTATGGCTTCCGGGCCGATCGCGTTGAGCAAAGCAATCGTGACGAACTCGAAAAGTGCGTTTACCAAGCGGATTGGGAGTTGGCTCGTCTCCCAGGCACTCGCGAGACAGGGGCTACCAATATCCCGGCCTCAGCCGATTTAGTAAAAGCGGCAAATTCTCATCTTCCCGAGCTTTATGCCCAGCGGGGACTTGCTGATCACTACGAAAAGTTCCTACCGGCGCTCGATGAACTTTCGCGCCAATTTATTGTCAACGCCTACTACGACCTCGGTTGGGATCCGAAGATAGGCGATGAAATTACCATCCCCACGCTGATGAAGGAATTGTCCATTGCGGACCAGCATGAAAAACTGGTTTTTGGGCAGCTATTGTCGCTTTGTGAGGGTGGGTTCCTAAGGGCTGGCAACGAAGGGTTTTGGGAAGTGGTCGAAGTGCCTGAAAAAGAGGATGCTTTGCCGTGGGTTGATAAGTTGATTGAAGCGCTTCCAAATTTCGCTTCGGAAGCCGAGTTGCAGCGTCTCGCCGGCCCCAATCTTGCTGGTGTGTTAAGCGGTGAGACGGATCCGCTAGAGGTGCTCTTTCCTGGGGGATCTTCCCGCATCATGGAGCGTTTTTATCGTGAGGGAGCCGACTTTCCCGTCATCAACGTTCAGATCAAAGATGCCCTGACCAAGGCTGTTGAAAATCTTCCCGAGCGGCGCACCATAAGAGTGCTCGAGGTTGGTGCCGGGACCGGTTCGCTTACCAGCGAAATCCTTAGTGTGTTCCCATCTGAACGAACAGAGTATGTCTTCACCGATAATGGGCCTCTTTTTCTTCAGGCTGCGGAAAATCGCTTCTCAGAGGACTACTCATTCGTCGAATACCAGATGTTCGACTGTGAGAAGTCTCCCGAAGCTCAAGGGATTGAGCCACATCACTTCGATATTATTCTTGCGTCGAATGTGATCCACGCGACAAAGGATCTCAAAGCGACCCTCAGCAATCTACGTCGTGCGCTAGCCGAAGACGGTATCCTCATGTTTCTCGAGGTAACGTGGCGCCGCGCTGCTCTTGACAACGTGTTCGGGTTGCTACCCGGTTGGTGGCGGTTCACTGACACTGAACTGCGAAAAGATTCTGCGTTACTTTCGCGAGACAAGTGGGAAGCGCTTCTGTCCGATCTTGGTTATCGAGATGTTGCCAGCTTCATTAGCTCGGAAAATTCTGAGCAGAATCAGCAGGCTTGCCTGATCGGACGGGCTCCGGATCCGGTCGAATTTCCCGTTGAGGAAGAGGCTGGTGGTGTCGTTGAGGAAGAGATTGAAATTTTAGCTAAGGATATTTTCCTCATTACTGAAGACAGTTCAGGGCTTGGTGCCCGACTTGCCAAGGCGCTTGAAACTGAGGAGACCGAGGCGGTTCTTGCGGGCCCGGATTTGGAGCAGGTGACCAGCAAAATTGACGAACTGACTGATGGTGGGCGAGTTATCAGGGCTATCATCCAGACTCTATCTCTTGATCATCCGAGGTCCGAGTATCTCTGCCTTGATCAACTCAACGCGGCGCAGGATACAGGTGTCCGTTTTGCGCTTGGGCTATTCCAATACGTTACCAACCGGGAGTGGGAGAACCGTCCGCAAATAACGTTCCTGACTCGGGGCACGATGCCGGTGAAGCCGGGCGAAGAGCTCTCCGGTTTGGCTTCGGCTCCCCTCACAGGTTTGTTGAGAGTAGCAAACAATGAACACGCCGACTTCACCTGGGGTCAGATTGACCTCGATCCGGCGCCCAACGAATACGAAATCGAAGATCTCTCGGCTGAGTTTCTCTATTCTGACCGCGAGCATGAGTTGGCGTTTCGTGGAAACGGTCGCTACGCACGTCGCGTTCACCGAATTAAGCCTGAGGATTTGCCCGCCCGCAAACGTAATGCTGTCCAGGAAGATGGACAGGTTGTCCCATATAGACTCCAGATCGATAAACCTGGAATCCTGACAAATCTATCGCTCAACGAGACGTCTCGACGCGAACCGGAAGCGGACGAGATTGAGATTCAGATCAAGGCAGGAGGTATCAATTTCCGCGACGTCATGAAGGCGCTCGGTATCTACCCTGGCAATCCTGTGGACTTAAAGTGGTTTGGTGACGACTTCTCCGGAACAGTGGTTAAGGTGGGTTCGAATGTCGCAGACCTGAAGCCGGGCGATAATGTTGTTGGTATGGCGCCATACTGCTTCCGCAGTTATGTGACCGTGAATCGCGCAATGGTGTTCCGAAAGCCGGACACCATGAGCCACGTTGAGGCGGCGACGCTTCCGACTGTTTTCCTGACTTCCCATTATGCGATGAACGAGCTCGCTCGCATGGAAACGGGTGAGAGTATCCTGATCCACGCGGGAACCGGTGGCGTTGGACAGGCAGCCATTCAGATTGCCAAGCACCTAGGGCTCACGATTTTCTCTACGGCGGGAACACCTGAAAAGCGGCAGTTGCTTAGAGATATGGGTGTCGACCATGTGCTCGACTCTCGCAGCCTAGAATTCGCTGACGAGATCATGCGGATTACTCGAGGAGAGGGAGTGGATGCCGTCCTTAATTCTCTAGCGGGGGACTTTATCGCGAAGAATTTCAGCGTGCTGAAGACATTCGGGCGGTACATGGAGATCGGTAAGGTCGACGTTTACGGGAATTCCAAGATTGGCTTGGAACCGCTGCGCAATAATATCAGTTTCTTTGTCATCGATCTGGCTCAGCACTTGCAGAACAAGCCGAACTATGTGGCTAGCATGTTCTCCGACTTGGAGAAGATGTTCTACGATGAAATTTACGAACCGCTGCCCAACGAAGTATTTCCGATTACAGAGGTGGTTGAAGCTTTCCGATTCATGGCAGCCGGCAAGCATATCGGTAAGAACGTACTCGATTTCGAAGTTCCTGAAATCGAGATCGGCCAACCGACCGAAGAGGGGCATCGTTTTCGGGCTGATGGAACTTACCTGATTACCGGCGGTGCTGGTGGATTCGGACTCGAGTTGGCGCAGTGGATGGCCAACAATGGAGCTCGCCATTTTGCCCTTATGAGTCGTTCTGGTCCCAGAGATGAGGCGATTGGGAAAATTGAAAAAATGCGTAACGAAGGCATCGAAATTATCGACGCCCGTGGTGACGTAACCAATCGCGCCGACATCGACAAGGCGATCGCTGAAGTTCAGAAAGGAAAAGCTCCCCTGATTGGTGTGATTCATGGTGCCATGGTCCTGGATGACGAGTTCATCAACGAGTTGGATGAAGGTCGCTTTGATCGTGTGCTCTTACCCAAAATGCTCGGCGCATGGAACCTCCACGAGGCAACGCTCGATCTGCCGCTTGAGTTGTTTGTCTGTTTCTCTTCTTTCTCTGCATTCATTGGTGCGGTTAAGCAGTCGAACTACAATGCAGGAAATGTTTTTCTAGATCAGATTTCTCACTACCGTCGGTCCATCGGTCTCCCGGCGTTAACCTTTAACTGGGGGGCTCTTGAAGGGGCTGGCTTCGTTGCCCGAAACGAGAAAACTAAGGAATATCTCGAAATGGTGGGACTGGGTTCTACCGATATGGACGAGACTCTTTTTCTCTTTGGTCTCGGTATTCCCACGGATTCGACCCAGCTTGGCTGCGCTCGCTGCGACTGGCAGGCGCTTGCTCGCTTCAGCCCGTCTGTGAGCGGTTCTAACATGTTCCTCCCTGTAGTGCCGCGCTCCAGCAGCGGTGGAGGAGACTCAATGGCAGCGCGTATTCTTGAGGCAGCCTCTGAGAAGCGTCCCGGGATGGTTGAGGATCTTATTGCGGCTCAGGTTGGAGCTGTATTGGGCACTGACGCTTCCCGGCTCGATAAAGATACGCCTCTTACCAACCTCGGCCTCGATTCTCTTATGGCCATCGAGCTGGTCAACCGCATCGAAGAGAAGCTTGGTATGACGATGCCAATGGGTTCCGTCCTCAATGGTCCAAGCATTATTGATCTTTCTGTTCCTGTTCTGGAGAAGCTTCTTGAGTCGGGAGGGGCCCACGCGGGAGATTCCGATGGGGCTTCGGCTGATGATCTTGTGGATTTCGAGGCGACTGGGCAGATGCCGGAAGTCTTTCCTCTTTCTGAGGGGCAGAAAGCATTGTGGTTTTTGAATCGGCTGGCGCCGGATTCTTCGGCTTACAATCTCGTCTTTTCCGGCAAGTTTAGACCGCTGTTGGACATCGAGGCAATGAAGACAGCCTTCTCGCTTCTCTTTGAGCGTCACCCTTTGATTGATGTGACTTTCACCACAAAGGACGGTGAGCCAATGCAAGTGGTGCAGAAGGGCCGGACAATCGATTTTCGAGAGCACGATTGCACTTCGATGGATGAGGATCAGCTCAAACAAACCATCAGTGAACATGCCGATCGTCCGTTCAATCTTGAGCGAGGTCCCGTGATTCGACTCGAATTGTTCCGCACCTCGGATGAAGCGCACGTGGCTTTGTTGAGCATGCATCACATGATTTCGGACGCCTGGTCTATTGCTGTAATTATTCAGGACTTGATTGAATACTACTTTTCGAGCAAGGCAGGGCGTACTCCGCAGGTGGAAGCTATTGATGCCAGTTACGCCGACTTTGTGACTTGGGAAAAGGCTCACCTTGAGAGTCCTGCCGGAGAGCGCATGCTCGATTTTTGGAAGGAGCATCTATCAGGTGCGCCTCCCGTGATCGACCTGCCTACGGATCGTCCGCGCCCTGCGATTCAGACTTTCAACGGAGCGACTTATGGCTTCCAGCTTGGTGAGGAATTGACCGAAGCTGTCGACCAGTTGGGTAAGGCTTGCAACGTTACCCTATTCACGACGCTGCTGTCAGCCTACGACTTGCTAATGCATCGCTACTGCGATCAGGAAGACATTGTGGTTGGTGTGCCGCTAGCGGGCCGGACCCAGCCAGAGTTGCGCAGCACGGTTGGTTACTACATCAACCCGGTTCCGATGAGGAGCACGGTCGAGGGCGACCCGACGATTTCTGACTACCTGACCGCCAATGGTGAGATTGTAAACGGAGCACTTGAGAATCAGCAGTATCCGCTAGCCAGATTAGTGGATCAATTGAAAGTCACTCGAGATCCGGGTCGCTCTCCTTTGTTCCAGATCAGCTTCTCGATGGAGAAGGTACCAGGTATCGACGACGAAGGTATCGCTGTCTTTTTGATCGGTCAGGGAGGCCACACATTTAATGTGGGCGACCTTACTATGGAGACCATTGACCTGACGACTCGACAGGCTCAATTCGAAATCACTTTGGTATTGGAGGAGGCTGGTGGACAACTCTTTGGGTGCTGGCAATACAATCGGGATCTTTTTGATGAGGGGACCATTAAGGAGCTCTGCGGCCTTTATGAGCAGGTGCTCCGAGAGATGACAGGGGATCCGAATCAAAAGACCTCAGAATTAAATCTGCTAGGTGCCAACGATGCCAAGAAACTCCTGATTTCTTTTAACGAGACGGAGATGGAGACGGACTGTGAGGACGGCCTGCTTCATGAGCTAATAGAGTCCGTTGCCAAGGAGAAAGACGAAGACACGGCGGTGATCTTCAAGGACACTCATGTGACCTACGGTGAACTCAATCGCTTAGCCAATGGTGTCGCTCGTGACCTCGTTGCCGCAGGAGTGGCGCCTGGGGATAATGTGGGAGTGCTTGCTGATCGTTCTCCAAAGATGATCGCGGCGCTGCTTGGCACGATGAAAGCTGGAGCAACCTATATTCCTCTGGATCCTGAGTTCCCGGCTCAGCGTCTCGAAATGATGCTGGATGATGCCGCTCCTAAGGTTTTGATCGCTTCTGCCCGGCTCGAAAGTTTGCTTCCGAAAGGCCTGTGGAAAGTTTTCGACCTAGATGCAATAGAAGCGACTTCTAAAGCGCCTGCTAAGCCGAAACTCGATGCAGAGTCTTTGGCTTATATCATCTATACCTCGGGCTCCACAGGGACACCAAAAGGCGTTGAGATACCGCATCGAGCCGCAGTGAATTTTCTTCGTTCGATGGAGAAAGAGCCCGGGCTGAACTCGGAAGATAAGCTTCTAGCCGTGACGACACAGTCTTTCGATATTTCCCTGTTAGAGATGTTCCTGCCCCTGTTAGTGGGGGCTAGAGTGGTGATCGCTGACAGTGATGATGTTAAAGATGGGCGCCGCCTCGCCAACCTTATAAGCGAGGAAGACATCTCGGTGATGCAGGCAACGCCGGCGACATGGCAAATGTTGCTCGACAGCGGTTGGGAAGGAAATAGCGGTTTGCGCATCTTCTGCGGAGGTGAAGCTTTAAACCGCGGTCTTGCCAATACGCTAGTTAACTCTGCTGACGAGCTTTGGAATCTCTACGGCCCAACAGAGACAACGGTGTGGTCTACCGTCGAGAAGATCAAAGAAAGCGAAGCTGCCATTTCGATTGGTCGACCGATCGCTAATACCCAAATTTATATTCTTGATGATCAACATCACCCAGTCCCGCAGGGATTCACTGGTGAGCTTTGGATCGGTGGTCAGGGTCTGGCGCGAGGGTATCGGAATCGTGATACGTTAACGGCTGAATTATTCCGGGAAATTGAATTGCCGGAAGTAGGGAAGAAGCGCATCTATCGAACTGGGGACTTAGCTCGCTGGAACCGCGATGGGAAGCTCGAATGCCTCGGTCGGATTGATTTCCAAGTGAAAGTTCGCGGGGTTCGAATGGAGCTTGGAGATATCGAAACACAACTCGAATCTTTTGAAGGAATAAAGCAAGCTGTGGTGATAAAGAGGGAAGATCTTCCAACCGGTGAGGGTCTTGTTGGCTACTACCTTGCCGAAGGTGGACCGATAGGGGCAGCGGAAATTCGCGCGGCTTTGGCCAACAATCTTCCTTCTAGCTATATCCCTGCCTATTTCATGGCTTTGGATGAGTTCCCGCTGACACCAAACAAGAAGATCGACCGCAGGAGATTGCCTATGCCCAAAACAGGGGCTGCGATAGAGGGAGAGCGCGTTCGCCCGCGCAATCCGGTTGAAGAGAGATTATGGGAGGTGTTCAGCCGAAACTTTGACTCGGATGACATCGGCGTTACTGATAATTTCTTCGAGATGGGCGGCGACTCGCTTCTTGCGCTTCGAATTGTGGTCGACGTGACCGAGGCCCTCAAGCAGGACGTTCCTGTTGACGCGTTCCTTACCCATCCAACGATCGAGCAGTTGGCACATTACCTTGGCAGCGAGCGAGTCTCCGCAGCAGAGTTTGTAAGTGAGGGCGGTCGAGAGATTGACTTTAGTGATCTTGCTCACATCAGTTTGGACGAAGCCTCGGACCAGATTCCAGAGCTCGACGCAGTCGCTCTAACCTATATTCCAGAAGCTCTCGCAAATATGTCAGGTATGGCTCGAGACGAGATTTCGGAACGTCTTTTCGGAGGAAACCCCCGACTCAGTAATCGATATGAAATGGCTGAAGGTAATATCGGGGTGATCATGCTTCCCTGCTTTGAAGCCGATTTCTACAAGGATCCGGAATCGGTCAAAGGAGTGACACTTAAGGCAATGGAGATGGCGGCTAAAGCGGGAGCAAGAACGGTTTCTCTTACAGGTGTTATCCCTTCGGCCACCGATCATGGGCGAGAGATCGCCAAGTGGATGGAAGGACAATCGGGAATGCCGGTCATCACGACAGGAGATGCGACACGTTCTGCAACGATTGTGAAGTCGGTGCAGGGGATCCTCAAGGAAGCGCGGCGGGCCATAACAGACGAGACGGTCTCGGTTGTTGGACTTGGATCGATCGGTTTCGGAACCTTGCGGCTTATGTTGGATGTGATGGATCATCCAAACCATCTCATCCTATGTGATCCTTACCAAACCGACGACCAAATGAGCCAGATTCGTGATCGCGTGCGCGATGCGGGTTACGAAGGGCAGGTTGATATTGTTAAGAATGGCGGAGCTTTACCACCCGAGGTCTATGATGCCTCTATGGTGATCGCTTCTACTAACCTTCCTGGTGTGCTCAATATGGCGGATCTACAGCCGGGAACGCTCGTGGTTGACTACAGCTTCCCGCCAGTTTTTCGGTTGGATGAGGCGATCAAGCGATTTTCGACAAGGCGGGATATACTCTTCACTACGGGCGGTGAACTCAAGATGCCGGATGTTGTGGCGGAGACAATCTACCTTCCAGAAGAGTTGGAGGACCTCGGCGAAGCAGTTCAGGCGGGTTTTATGAACTTCCTCGCTAGTCGTGACAAGCATGAAATTACTGGCTGCGTTCTGGTAAGCTTGTTAACTGGCTCGAAGGGCGTTGAAGCCACTCTCGGTGAACTTAAAAATAAAGATGCATTGGCTCATTTTGAGCACCTTGGGGAACTTGGTGTTGAACCAGCAAAACTACAGATGGGTGGTTTCTTCCTGCCAGAGGAAGGAATTTCGACATTTCGTGATCGTCGAAGTGGAACATCGACAACTTCCTGATTTCGCTTTAAATTAACGGCGCCGTAAAAAAGGGCACTTCTACTAACGATTCGATCGACTCTGTCGTTTTGTCGTGCGGCATGATAGCAATATGAGATTTAACGCTACGGCTATTGTTACTGGCTTGGCGCTGGTTTTTGCAGCCGACAGCTTGCTAGCCTATCCATTGTCCCTCGATCAGAGGAAGCGGTTCAAGCGCTATCTTCCGGGAGTTTTCGCCAAACTTGAGGCACAGGAACCAGTCCACGTCGTTCTGCTAGGAGACAGTGTGGCGGGTGGCTACACTCCCATAGAAAGTGCGTGGGAGACCAATAATCCGTTATTTAGTTACGTTGGAAGTTTCCTGAATCTTCTGGCAAGCGAGTTTTTCTACACAGGAGGGGCACGCCTTCTCAATCCGCCTCCTGGAGGCAGTCAGACGGTAGACGATCTTCTGGGGCGCAGTATCACTTTTGAAAATCTGACGATTCCAGATGGCACGGCTCTTGGAGGGTTGAGGCGAATTTCGACGGATGCCTTCCTCCATCATCCGGATTTGGTAATCATTCAGTTTGGTATCTATGATTCGCTGAATCGGGTTTCACTGGACACATACAAGCATGCTCTTCAAGTTTCGATTAACGAGGGACGTGAACAGAATTCCGATCTCATCGTCATTGGACCTACTCTGGTGAATTATGGAGCAGGTGCGATGAATTTCGGTATTGCTCGTCCCTATTCAATGGCTGCAAAGGAGGTGGCCGCGGCGAACGGCGTGATGTTCATGGATGCGGGGCAGCACCTCCTCTCACGGTTCGGGGGAGGGGTTCTACCGGATACGCACCCCGATGCTGCGATGGAAATAGTCGAAGATCGTCTCAGAGCTATCTTTCAATTTGGGCCTGAGCTTAAAGAAAAAGAGCGCATTCATACTGGAGAGCGTGCCAATGATTATCTAGCACAATCGCTGTTTCAGGAATTAAAGGATGGACCGCGGCCTACCAAGTTTTCCTGCACTGGCACCGCGTCTTTTAACAGAAACGGTGGGGTCGACGTGAGGCTGTTAATAAGGAATTTAACCGATGACGCTCAAGAAGGATGTATTGGCGCTTTAAACGTTGGAGACGGTCTTTTACCATTGCAGGCTACCCAGCGCTTCAAGATTCCGGCGGCCTCGACGACTCAGTTGGCGTTCACTTACACTCGTCCATTTGCAGGGAAGGCAAGAGACGGGTCCGATATTCTTTTTCCTATGCAGGTAGCCGACGAGTTCTGTCGATTCTCCTTTGTTCTCGAGGATACGGTTAGCACTAAATTGGTTGAGCTACCGTTGCGTGTGGGACCGGTAACGGCGATTTGGAAATCTAGGCACTTTTTAAATGTGACCGATCGAATTCGTGTTGAGTGGGATCTTATTAATGCCACGGACAACGCTTCTTCGGGGACCTTTCAGGTCGGGCTTGGGGATAAAGTCGGTCAGCCAACTGATTTTTCAGTATCTCCACTGGGTGTTAAGAGCGTGTTCTCTCTTTTCGATTTCGATGCTGATCTGGGTAATACACCGTTTCAACGAGATGTCTGGATTCAGACTGAGGTAAATGATCGGATCGTGAGATTTAATCATGAGCTTGAATCGACGCGTGACTTGGTTCTTGGAGAAAATCGAACCATGAAGCGTTGGAGTGATTATGCCAATGCGAGTCCAGCTGGTGAGAATCGAGCCCAGCGAAGGACTGAAGGCGAGTTAACTTATCGATTCGAGGCTGATGAAGAAGCGCTTTACTTGACGATTTCTATGCAGGGAATCACCGTCCCTGATTTAGGTGATGAGCCTGCTGTTCGAGCGCGGCTGTATCTGGACGCTCGGCCAACTGATGAAGTACTCTCATTTGGAGTGGTGGAACCGATCCAAATTTATACTAAGGGTAGGGAGGGTCCTGGAAGTTCCCCCGAACTTGCTCTTGGCTGTTTCGGTAATGGCTACGACATGTTACTCGATTCGGAAGGAGTCACGTCTGCACTCGTGGAATCAGATAATGGGGGGATGTCGGTAGTGATTCGAATTCCGCGCAGTTATCTGCATCTCCATGAGTGGGATCTTGGTTCGGTCTACAGTATGCTGGGGTTCCGGATAGATTTGACAATTGCTGATCCTAGCACAGATGGCTCTGCCGTATTTTCGAATGCGAATACGTTTGTGTCTCACAGTCCTACTTGGGCCTTTGAGAATAAAGCTATTCACAGTTTTGACTCGAAGGATGCGAGATCGTTGAGTGTTCTCCGATTGTCTCGTCAGCCAGTTCAAAGTTGGTCGGTGAGGATCTACTGATCCAGCGTCTGTTCTTCTTTAAGAGGCTCGGGTCGAAGCGGCCTCTATCTCGCTGTGGTTTAACACTCGGTAATCACCGGTTGAGAGGGCGGGGGCAGTGAAGTCACCGACACGAGTCCGTTCTAAGCGTTTCACTTTGTATCCAAGACGTGAAAACATTCTGCGGATCTGACGGTTGTAACCCTGGGCCAGCACCACCCGCAGACGACGCCGAGAGTCAAAGTGGATTGACTCCGCCTTGGCAAGGCCTTCGGCTAGATGAATTCCTTCCAGAAGTTTATGGGTCTTTTCCCCGTCAAACGCTCGATCCAGGTGAACTTCATACTCTTTCTCGACGTGGAAGCGAGGGTGGGTGAGCTGTTCGGTTAATTCCCCAGAGCTGGTTAGAAGAATGAGACCAGAACTGTCGAGGTCGAGTCTGCCAATATAATTAAGATTGGAGAACTTTCGGGGAAGAAGTTTGTAGATGGTTTTTCGTCCCTGAGGATCGTTTCGAGTGCAGAGATAACCTTTCGGTTTGTTGAGGACGACGGTAATGTCGTCCTGACTCTTGAGGATCTTCCCGTCGAATCGAACGTGATCTCCAGCGATAACGCGCGAACTTAGGTCGGTGACGATCTCACCATTGACCTCCACCCGTCCCTCGCGGATAAAATCCTCGGAACCGCGACGAGAACTGACCCCACATGATGCGAGAAATTTGTTGAGGCGAACGCCCTTGTTCGCCGCCGAACTCATTTGGAACCCTCGGAAAAGGGTAAAAGATTAAAATTATCCGAGAGAAAGGAAGTTACGCCTCTGGCTTAGTCTTTTTAAGACCAAGGGGGCTGGTTCCCTCTTTCCACTCCCCGCGTTTCTGGAGTAGCTTCACTCGTTCAAAGCGTTTGAGTACGCTGCGCTGAGATCCTATGCTGTTGGATTTTTTGAGGCTGGCGTGCTGTGACATGGCTTAATTCTGATTAAAATGAGAAGAGCGCGGAACCTAAACCATTTTGACCCCGGCGCAAGCAGTAACTGCATGCTTTGAGGTTGATTCGGTCTTGTTAGTTCTCGTCGCCTTCGGCAAGAACGTCTAGTGTGAATCCGCCAACATGTTCACCGTCTTGGTCGCGGTAAATCCAGTCGTTCAAGTGATCGACCTCGAGGGTTACGCTCGCACCTCGGTGAATATTCATAAGCTCGTGGGGATCGTTCATGAGGATACCACTAACGGAAGTGGCAGAGGCTGCAGTGACCGAAAGCCACATGTATTCGCACTTTGAACCCTCGCGGAATTCTGCTTTCACGATAAACTTGTCAGCGTCGGCGGGGCCACTTTCTGCAAAAGAATGTAGAAACTCAGACCAACGTTGCCGAGCTTCTCTGACCGCTTGGGCCATTTTTGGATTAGAGTCCGAGATCTCAACGATTGGCTGAAATGTAGGCTCGTTGAACAGGGCTAGCGGTCTTTGGCTTGAGAGCGTTTCAATAAGCGACAAATCGAATTCATTGCAGCGCTGAAGTTCAGGGCAGTAAATGGCGAGGCAGTCGGGGCCGGCAAGATTGGCTAGTATTTGTCCAATCACTTGATAAGCAGCCGAGGCGGCTTCAGGATCGGAGGTATCATCCATCAGGTCGACGGAGATCCATGCAAGATGTTGTTCTACCGCTTTGCGGAGACGCTTATCGCGGATGCATTCTTTCGCGAACTGGGAAGGTTTTGAGATGTAGGGACGATTCGAAACCAGCACTGCGAAGAGACCTTGTGGTATCTTGATCATGAAATGGTTGATGCCGTCGTCGGCTTCATTGGCGGTACGAGGAGGATTGAACTCGATTACGAAGTGCTCGGAGCTATGTGCGTCTGCGTCGAAATCGATCCCGAGAGCTGCAGAAACGCACCGCCTGATTGAAGTTTCATTTGCCTCTCTTGGCTCCGAAAGGAAGTAGACCAGTGAGGCTAGATTCTCTGGAGGGAGTTCTTCTTCGGGCTCTTCTTGATAATTGGGCAAAGCGTTGTCATCAAACCGGATCATCAACCAGCGAACCATGTCTAAGCAGAACCAGAGTGCGGTAACCATCAAAGCAACAGCCCCGACCCAAGTCAGTCCATTGATGACGAGTCGGGTCATGAGGGTGAGCAAAATTGCCGTTGAGAGGAAAGGGAACTGTTTGAGCTTTTTCAACATTAGGTTGCAGAACAAATAAAAGAATCAGCGCTTGGAGAATGCTCGGTGAACAGAAATGCCCTCTATTTTTTGGTGAGAGGCTAAGGGTTGCCGATAAGCTGCGTGCTCAATATAGCCCTGCCAGTTATCCTCGATTGATTGATCTTCGCCAACATGCCTTAAAATTACATTTCCCGCGCTGAACTTAGGAAGTTTGGCGGACCCGCCCGATTTAAGCCAAAAGTCGAAACTCCTTCGGTAGGTATCAGTGCGGTTCGGTAAAGAGTCAATTTGATGCCATCCTCTGTCTTTTCTACAATATTTCAGCATTAAAGTCGGATGTCCATGGCAACAATGTGATCATCAGCAGAATTGCGAGAGGGGCGCAATAGGACATTTGATAAAATAATCGTGCCAGTTATGGGTCATCGGTGCAACTCTTCTTGAGATCGCGTGTTTTATCGTCTAACAGAATTTAGACTTTTATTATGAACGCATTCTTGAAACTGCTCGTTATTTGCTTGGCTCTCGCTGGAGAAGGCTTGGTGCGTAGCGGATTTGCTGGTCCTGGCATTAATCCTGAGGCGGAACGTCGCGAAAGTTGGGAGGCCCTGAGTGATGGGGAGAAGGAGAAGCTTCGAACCGTATTGCGGGAGGTATGGACTGATCCTTCGGTAATGATTGCTCGAGATGATGTCAAAAGCGCCACGGAAGTTTATCAAAAAGCGATACGTGAGGCGGTTTCTAAAGCAGATCCAAGCGTGGCGAACTTGATCGTGAAGGTTGAGAGAAGCACGGAAGTAAGACACGATCGGCACGGTGGACTGCCTTCGGGTCGTAGTGGCCTCTATCGCCGCAGTCTCGATTACCCGATGAGTCCTCCAGGGTTTTTGGAGAAGTTAACCATCAAGGAACAGGAGCGATTTCGTAAGGCGGAATTAGCTGCAAAAGAGTCAGCTAAAGTAAAAGAGGCTCGCAACCTATTAAATACATTACAAAAACAAGATGAGGAGTGCCGCCGCGAGCGACTAGAGGCTCATCGTGAGATGCGACAGGCCATTCTTTCTGCAATGCTTGAAGTGGACCCCGGCGTTAAAGAACTACAAGATCGCCTCAATATGTCGTCGGCCAGCGGGCCAGGCGGTAGCAAGCCAAAGGCCAGCGGGAAAGCTAAATATCCAAAGGTTAAAAAAAAGTCTGATCCAGAGCTGGAGAAGTAGGCAGGTAGCGCCAATTGGGGGCGGGTAAAAGACGGTCAGAAAGTCTTTGCGCCCCCCTTGTAGATCCAACTCTCGGATCGGTATATTTAGCATCAAAAGGAGCTTCAGCTCCTAAGGGCGGGCCGTCGCGCGCGAAAGCCTAAATTCAGCTCGTAATTATTTAGGAAAACTTAACTTTTAGGCTTGCCTTAAAAGATTTTGAGATAATATAATAAGCATACTGATTTTCCACAATTTATGGTTTCTATAATGCCAGCGCTCCGCCCCTCAAGGATCTAGTTGATATCTAGATTTAGGCTAAAAAAGTGATGATCATCCCCATTAAACCTTGGCTTGAGCGTGCTAGTGGCGTGTCTGGTCAGTTGGCTGACTGGGGCTTCCCAGCGGTGGAGGGGGCGGAAGAGTTGCGAAGCGGTTCCATTCAATCTGGACTTGAAGTAAAAGCTCATCACGAAGACAAAAGAATGGAGTTTTATCACCAGCCAATCCTGGCCCGCGAGATTCTTGCCGCACTGGAGCCGGTGAAGGGAAAGCAGATCTTTGATGGAACTCTGGGCGGCGGCGGTCACTCCGAAGTTTTTCTCGAGCGTGGAGCTCATGTAGTGGGGTGCGATCAGGATGCTGAGGCACTCGAATATGCCGAGCGTAGATTGGCCCAATATGGTGATTGTTTTCTTCCGGTGCGTGGAAATTTCTCCGATATGGATTCTTTGCTGCGGACTTTGGGTATCGATCGTGTGGATGGTGTCCTGATGGACTTGGGTGTTTCCTCACACCAACTGGACGAGCCATCTCGTGGGTTTTCTTTTCGGCAGGATGGACCGCTCGACATGAGAATGGATAATCGGGCTGACTTTTCTGCGCGAGACTTGGTGAATGACTGGGACGAAGCAGAGATGGTTCGCATTTTTCGTGATTACGGCGAAGAGAAGCGAGCTGTTCGGGCTGCCAAGGAGATTGTGAAGGCCCGCGAACAGAAGGCGATCGAGACAACTTTGCAGTTGGCTGAGATAATCGAGCGGGCTGTACCTCGGGTGAGTGGCAAACATCCCGCAACCCGTGTTTTTCAAGCGATTCGTTTAGCCGTGAATCGAGAGATGGAAGTGCTCGAGGCCGCATTAAATAATTCTCTAGAGGTGCTCAGTGAGGGAGGTGTGTTGGCTGTCATATCATTTCATTCATTGGAAGATCGCATGGTGAAGCGTTTCATGCGACGTCATAGCACTCCGTTTATTGACCGGCCAGAATGGCCGGAGCCGAGAGAGAACTTGGATTATTGCCTGACCTTACCGACGCGGCGGGCCATCAGCCCAAGTGGCGCGGAGATCGAAACGAACCCCAGGGCAAGGAGCGCCAAACTTAGAGTGGCGGTAAAGTTGGAGGATTGATGGAGAAAAGAAACCGATACAGAAATCGGGTTCGCCCGATCACAATTTGCCGTTTGGTCGTGGCCGGTCTCCTGCTCCTCGCAACGGGTGCAGGATTTGTTCTGGTTAGGAATGAGCATGTCATTTTCGGCTATGAGATTCGAGGTCTCGAGGATCAGGTAGCCGAATTAGATCTCGAAATTGAGATGTTGGAATTGCGGATCGCAGGAGTCAAAGGGCGCCAGGAGCTTTCTCGAAGACTGCGCTGGGTGAAAAGTGATCTCAGTGAGATTGAGATGTCTCAAGTGATTGAGGTGAAAGCGCCTGCCGAGGTATCGGAGGTTAGAGCGAATCTAGACTGATAAATTTGATGATAGCGAACTTAAAGAAGCGCCTCACCATCGCCTGTCTATTGCTGGTAACGCTGCTTTCTGTTTTGAGTGGTCGACTGATTTACATCGAGTTGTTCTGCTCGGAGAATTTGGGCGAGCGAGCCCGCGATCGATACGAATATCGTGAACTGCTCACAGGGAAACGTGGCCGAATTTACGACGGCTCCGGAGAACTTCTGGCCAGGAATCAGACGGTTTACTCGCTTGTCGTGGATTGTTTTCACTTAAAAGACCAGGGGCTTGCCTGTAAAGGGCTGGCGACGAAAGAGGGTATTAAGGCTCACGAAATTCGGAAGAAGTATCATCCTGATGAGATTCTGGCTCGCTATCGTGAATATGTTGCTGAAGAGATATCAAGCTTCATAAGGGTTCCAGTCGAAGAACTGGGTCGGACATTACGCGAAAAAACGGTGGGTGAAATTGTTTTGGCAAAAGGTATCGAGGATGACTTTTCGCGCCAATTGACTGAGTTGCTCCGTGAAAAGTCGATCGGTGGCCTCTACCTGCGCAAGGGGGAGAAGCGTTACTACCCGAGTCCCCTTTCCTTAACTCAGGTTATCGGTTACGTTGATCAGGAGGGGGTTGGGGTCTCCGGTGTTGAGAAGACCCTGAATGAGGTGCTGACGGGTATTCCAGGATATCGTTATTGTGAGCGCGATCGCAAGAGTCGTGAAATTCATGCATACCGCGGATTGCAGGTTGACCCTGTTCCCGGAAAAGATGTCTACCTCACCATCAATATGGCGCTTCAGGAAATTTTGGAGCGTGAGTTGGATGCTGTCATTGACCGTCACCGTCCTGAGATGGCGACGGCGATCTTTATGAATCCAAAAACAGGCGAAGTGCTCGCGATGTCGAGCCGTCCTCATTTCGATCTGGCAACCCGTAAGGGTATTAGGGGGATGCCGCCGGTTCGCCGAAATATTGCTGTGACTGATCTTTATCAGCCAGGGTCAACTTTCAAGGTCGTTGGATACGGTGCTGCATTCGACCGTGGCTTGGCGAGCCCGATGACCGAAATTGATTGCGAGATGGGATACTACATTCGTGATGGCTCTCCGCTGAGAGATCATCACCCCTACGGTGTTTTGACCGCGCAGATGGCTTTTGCGAAGTCCTCAAATATTGGTGCTTACAAAGTAGCAAGCCCACTGAATCGAGAGGGATTCCATTCTTATGCTCAGAAATTTGGATTTGGATCTAAGACTGGCATTGAGCTCAACGCTGAGCAGTCAGGATGGATGAGCGGTGTCGATAAGTGGTCCAAGTCTTCCTTTTCGAGTCGCACGATGGGTTACGAAGTCAGTGTAACTCCAATGCAGATGCTGATGGCTTGCAGTGTAATAGCCAACAACGGGGTGTATCAGCCTCCGACGATCATTGACAGTGTGAGGGAACTGGGCTCAGGCGATATTCCGATTTTGAAAGGAAACATGAAGGCCGCACGTCGGGTTGTTAGCGCAAAGGCGGCAGCTCAAGTTCGTCAGTGCATGGTGGAGACCCTTACGAAAAATGGGACTGGCTCTAAGGCTAAGCTAGCAGGTTATTCAATGGGTGGTAAAACCGGCACAGCCCGAAAATATATCGAAAACGTTGGTTACGCTTCAGGGCGTTACACTGCCTCTTTTATGGGTTTTCTTCCCGCTGAGGATCCCCAGTTAGTTGGATTAATCGTGGTTGATGACCCTAGCATCACGAATGGCCCCGCCTATGGGGGGAGCGTTGCCGGACCAGTGTTCAAAGAAATTATTGCTGATGCGGTCAAGATCATTGGCATCGAGCCAGATCTTCCTGAGGAAATTGAGCCTGAGACGGAGACTTCACTCGCGAATTTCAATGGATTGGAGATCGGGGAGTGAATCCATGAAGCTGTCAGAACTTATTGAGTCTATCTGCGTCAGGTCCGTTTCCGGTTCGCTCGATATTAACGTGTCTGGGGTATTTTTTGACTCGCGGAAAGTTGTTGATGGGGGGGTCTTTTGTGCTCTTGCAGGTCAGGGGGATGACGGTAATCAATATATTGATGCGGCTATCGAAAACGGCGCTGTGGCAGTTATTTCGGGACAGCCCTATGCATCTGAGTTTCCGGTTACGTGGGTTCAAACGGATGACCCCCGCCTTGCCATGGGAATCGCTGCTGCGAATCTCGAGGGTTATCCAAGTCGTGAACTTCCGGTTATCGGCGTTACGGGAACTAACGGCAAAACGACGACAACGTTTCTGATTCATCATCTGATCGAATCAATTCTTCATCGAGCCGGGCTTATTGGGACGATTAACTACGTGATAGGGGACGAATTTGAGGATGCCCCTCACACGACTCCGGAGTCGCCGGAGCTTCAGAAGTTGCTCCGTGAAATGCTCGATTCGGATTGTCGCGCAGTCGCCATGGAAGTGTCATCTCACGGCGTTACCCAAAAGCGTGTCGCGGGGGTATCTTTCGATGTTGGAGTGTTTACTAATCTCACTCAGGATCACCTCGACTTCCATGGAGGAATGGAAAATTACTTTGAGGCGAAGGCCGCCATGTTCACTGCGATGGATCTTGATTCCTCGAAGAAAGGGGTTGCGATCATTAATGCGGACGACTCCTATGGAGAGCGGCTCAGGAAAAGAAACTTTGAGCGACTTAAGGTCTACACCTTTGGGCGGTCGGCGAAAGCGGATTTTCAAGCCTCTAATATCAGAAGTGATTTTGATGGAACTGAGTTTAAGCTTTCTTTTGGGGAGCGCAGTTTTCTTGTCCGCACGCCTCTGATCGGGGCTTTCAATGTCTACAACTCGGTTGCAGCGATAGCCTCTGCTTATGGGGTCGGATTGAACCTGCGAGAAACCGTTTCGAAAATGGCGGAAGCACCTCAGGTTCCTGGTCGACTCGAGGCTGTGGGTGATCGGAAGATCAACTATCGAGTGTTTGTCGATTACGCTCATACCCCGGATGCGATAAGTAGTGTTCTCAGGACGCTCCGTGACCTCGGGCCTAATCGCATTATCACCGTTTTCGGCTGTGGAGGAGACCGCGATACTGCAAAGCGAGCGATGATGGCAAAGGCCGCTGAAGATCTAAGTGACCTTTGCATCTTGACGACAGATAATCCCCGGACCGAGCCTCCAGCCAAAATCCTTGAGGATGTTGAAACTGGTTTTCAGCGCCACGATTACGAGGTGATTGAAGATCGGAAGCTTGCTATCAAGCGAGCCATTCGACTTGCTGAAGAACGCGACATCGTCCTAATCGCGGGTAAGGGACACGAAACTTATCAAGAAATTGACGGAATTCGTCATGAATTTGATGATCGTAGAATAGCGGTCAATTTCATTCGTGAAAAAGCGGAAGGGGGTGAGAGATGATGCCAATAACACTTGGGCAATTGGCTGATTGGTGCGACGGAGAAATACTTCAGGGCGTGCCATCCACCCAATTGAAATCGATTTCTACCGACTCGCGCAAAGTGGATGAAGGCCAGATTTTTTTGGCTCTCAAAGGGGGCCGGTATGATGCCCATGATTTTATCGGTTCGGTCGCGGAAAGGAAAGCTGGAGCTGTGGTCGTGAGTAATTTAACTGCGGAAACCGAAAGCTTTAATGGTGGGGTCGTCAGGGTAAAAGACACGTTAAGCGCTCTACAACGCCTGGCCTTCAATCATCGGAGGAACAGTGACGGACTTTTTGTGGTCGGTATTACCGGTAGTAACGGCAAAACCTCTACCAAAGACTTCCTCGGTGCCTCGCTTGCTGCAGGAGGGCAAGTCAACCACACGGTCGGTAATTTAAACAACCATATTGGTCTGCCTCTAACGATTCTCGCCGGTCATGAAAACGATAAGTTCGGTGTATGGGAAATGGGTATGAATCATCCCGGAGAGATTGAGGCGCTGGCTGAAATCGCTGAGCCAGATGCTGCCGTTATTACCCATGTTGGCACAGCTCACATTGAGCATATGAAAACACGGGAAGCCATAGCTGAAGAGAAGTCAGCTTTGGCCGTAGCTGTCCCAGCTCATGGTTATTGCGCGATGCCGGCCGCTGATGACTTTTTTGAATATGTAAGTGATCGGGTTTCCTGCGAATTGATCCCAGTAGGGATTGGAGAGGGGGATGTTAGGGCAGAGGCTGTTGAGGTAATTGATAGTGGGCAAATAAGGTTCGTTCTGCGATCAGACATGAATGATTCTCCGGAGGTTTTGTTACCGGTCAGAGGATTGCACATGGTGAATAACGCTCTGCTTGCCGCAGCCGTCTCGATTCGTGAGGGCATTACTCCGAATGTTATCGCCGAGAAATTGGGTCAGGTAGAGTTAAGTGGCGGCCGCCTTCAGGAACGATCAGCAGGGGGGGTCCGGTTTCTCGATGATAGCTATAACGCCAATCCGGATTCGATGAAAGCTGCTCTCGAGACCTTGAAAATCTCTCCAGCAGGGGGACGCCGTGTCGCTGTTTTAGGATTCATGGGAGAGTTGGGGGAACACGAGCGAGAGGCTCATCTAAGCGTTGGTGGAGCGGTGGTCAAAGCTGGAGTGGATGCCTTAGTCACGGTCGGAGATCAGGCTTCTCTGATTAATGAAGGAGCGTCAGGTATTCAAGAAAGCTACCACTTTGTTGATCATGACGCCGCGTCTCAATTTCTCCGCACCTTCCTTGTTGAGGATGACCTTGTTCTCGTCAAGGGGAGCCGCGCGGCTGCTATGGAAAAAGTAATCAACCATTTTAACTAGCGACAGGCACCTATGTTGTATTTCCTTCACCTGGTAAAAGATCACTCAGACTGGTTGGATCCACTGAACGTTTTTCAGTATCAAACATTCCGTGCTGCCGGGGCCTGTTTGACCGCCTTTCTTCTAACCGTTCTGTTGGGGAACAAAGTTATCCTCAAGTTGATTTCCCTTAAACTAGGCCAGCCAATAAGGACTACAGAAGAGGTGAATGAGTTGGCTGAACTCCATGGCGGCAAGGCAGGGACACCTACAATGGGGGGAGTCTTAATTGTCGGAGCGGTTTTGATTTCTGTTATTCTTTGGGCGCGCCCGACAAACCCATTCGTTCATGCCCTCATTTTTGTGATGCTGGGAACCGGGCTGCTCGGATTTGTGGATGACTATTTAAAAATAAAAAGAAAGAATTCAGTTGGTGTGCGAGGCAAGGCTAAGCTGATCGTTCAATGTGTAGTTTCTTTCATTGCGGTCGGTTACCTTTATAGTCACCCCGATACTTCCGACTACATTGGAAGACTTTACCTTCCCATACTAAAGGATCCGGTGATTGAGGATATGGGTGTTTTTACGTTTATCCTGCTTCCTATTGTTATCGTGGGTTGTTCGAATGCGGTGAACCTTACTGATGGTCTTGATGGTCTGGCTGCCGGGTGCACTGTGACTACGGCAATGGCTTACGCCATCTTGAGTTACGTTGCGGGTCACCAGATCATTGGGGGAGACTATCTTCAGGTCCCCTTTAACCGTCATGCCGGTGAAGTGTCAATTTTCTGCACTGCGCTCGTTGGGGCGGGTCTCGGCTTTCTCTGGTTTAATAGTTATCCTGCAAAAGTCTTCATGGGAGATACGGGCTCTCTTGCCATTGGCGGGATGCTTGGGACGATTGCGATCTGTTGCAAGCAGGAGTTACTGCTGGTCATCGTCGGCTTTGTTTTTGTAATGGAAGCCGCCTCCGTGATTCTTCAAGTAGCAAGCTTCAAACTGACGGGTAAGCGAATTTTCAAAATGTCACCGATCCACCATCACTTCGAGTTGATGGGGTGGGCTGAGAGCAAAGTGATTAATCGTTTTTGGATCATCTCAATTATCTCCGCCATGATTGGGTTGATGACTCTAAAACTTCGTTAAATGGATTTAAAAGGTAAAAAAGTTGCTGTGTTAGGAGCTGGTAGCAGTGGCCTTGCCGCTGCCGCTTTAGCGCTTAGTCACGGAGCTACTGTATCTGCCTTTGATAGCGGTGACACATTGCGGCTGTCTCCAGCTGTGGAGCGATTCGCCGAACTGGGTGTGGTTTTGACTTGTGGTGATGATGCGCTTTTTCCGTCAAGCGACTATGACGTCTCAGTGATCAGCCCTGGGATCGATGAGCGCTGGCCCATAGCCCGTGCCTTTTCTGAGGCGTCAAATGAGCTGATTGGCGAGGTCGAATTTGCATTTCGCCTCAGTGAAACCCCTGTGGTTGCGATTACGGGAACAAATGGGAAGACAACGACGACCAGTCTCGTCGCTCAAATGATCAACAGCAGCGGTTTGAAGGCCGTCGCGGCAGGAAATATTGGGCGCGCTTACAGCGATGTTGTTGCATCAAGAGAGGAACTGGACTGGATTGTTCTTGAGATCAGTTCCTTTCAGCTGGAGACAATTAAAACGTTCAGTCCAGAGGTGGCGGTTTGGATGAACTTCGCAGCTGATCACCTTGATCGGTATAAAAGTCTAGAAGACTACAAGCAGGCAAAAGTGCGGCTTTTTAAGAATGGTGGGGAGGGGAAGCAGGCAATATGCAAGTTCGAAGACAATGTGGGGAGTGATTGGTTAAGAACCACTTTCTCGGCTTTCTCAGAAGGAGGTGATTTCGGCTATGAGGAAGGAATAATTTATGAAAAAAAGGCCGGTCGGAGCTTTGACTTCAGAAAAACCGAGCTTCAAGGCAAACACAACGCAGAAAATGTTATGGTCTCTCTTGCTGTGGCCGATATCCTTGGAATATCGTGGAATGATATTGAGGAGTCTATAGAGAATTTCAGAGCTCCTCAGCACCGCTGTGAGAAAATTAGCGAGATTGACGGCGTCCTGTATTTGAATGATTCCAAGTCGACTAATCTTCACTCCCTTGAGAGTGCGATTGCAGGTCAGGAGGCCCCTCTGGTGTTGATTGTAGGGGGGAAGCAAAAGGGCCTGGATTTCAGTGCGCTGGCAGAATTAGTCGGAGAGAGAGCCAAGGCTGCTATCTGCATCGGAGAGATCAAAGAGGAGATCGCTAGGTCATGGAGTCGGCGGATTACTTGCCAGATCGCTGAGGACCTAAACGAAGCGGTCGACATTGCAGCTGAGATAGCTGAGAGCGGAGACATCGTTCTTTTTTCGCCGGGGACTTCGAGTTTTGACATGTTCTCGGGTTATGAAGAACGCGGAGACGCCTTCAGAATGGCGGTTCAATCACTCTCTTTCTCCTAAGACTTTACAACAAACCAACCACAACAATGAGCAACATACGAAGAAATCGAAAAACAGCAAAAGGTGCCCGCCATACCTCGCTTAGCCGAACTCGCGCGCAGACCAAACTTGCGGCTAATCTTACCGAAGAGCAGGACTGGTATCTTGATACGCCAGATGTTCGCCTCACTAGAATCATCAGTATCGTTGTGATTCTTCACGCAATAGCCATCGGTGGAATGCTTGCCTTCAAGATGGTGGATAAGGCCTCGTTGGAAACCGCTATCACGATTAGCTCTGCTAGGGAAACCTTAGACGAAGCCGTTCAAGATAAGCGCGCACTTGCCGCTTCGATTCCAGCGGCTTCGAGCGAGCTTAAAGACGATGTCGCCCGCGCAGCCCTGTCGCCTCCGCTTAGTCAGAATCCGGCTAATGAGCTCCAATACAGAGTTAAGGCGGGGGACACGCTTCCAGAGATTGCTGAGGAGCTTAAAGTTAGCGCGGAACTACTCCGAAAAGTCAATTCAATCACTTCCGACAATGAGCTCTATCCTGGGCGTTGGCTAAACATCCCGGATAAGAAGCCTGTTGCAATTGCTCAACCTGTCGTTGCCTCAAAGTCCGAGCAATTAGCGAAAGCCGACACCCATTCGCAGAGCGCACTCTACATCGTCAAGCCTGGAGATACGGCTTGGGCGATCTCTCGTGAACTTGGAGTTTCTTTTAATGATTTGATGCAGCTCAACGGCATTGATCGACCCGAGACTTTGCAGATTGGCCAAAAGCTCAAGGTTCCCCTGCGCAACTGAACGCACCGGTTAACTATTTTTAAAAGTCACTTAACGCCTCACGTTTCCATGCATCAGAAAAGTCTAATTATGCTTCTTTCCGCTGTTTCTTTTCTGGTGATTGTCGGGCTCGTAATGCTTATCAGTACCTGTGTGTTCAGTGCGGGAGCCGACCCTACCGACGGCTATCGAGAAGCCAAGAAGCAGGGGGTTTGGCTTTTTTTGGGCATCGTACTCTGTGTCTGGGCGGCGATGACGGATTATCGTTTTTGGAAAAAGCGTAATTGGCTTCTCTATGGCGGTGTGGTGGTTCTTCTTGCGCTTTGCTTTGTCCCAGGGATTGGACGTGATATCAACGGCGAATCTCGGTGGGTCGAAATTGGAGCGTTGCGCTTGCAGCCTTCCGAATTTGCCAAGATTGCGGTTATTACCTTCCTCGCTTATTGGTTTTCGCGTCATCCCGATGGCGGCAATCATTTGATTCAAGGATTCGGTGCTCCGCTCGCTATTGTGTCGCTTCCTCTTCTGCTCATCCTGTTTGAGGTGGATATCGGAACGACAGCTGTTCTCTCAGCAACTACCTTTCTCATTCTTTTTGTCGCTGGAACGAACTGGAAATACCTCACGGGGCTTTGTCTTGCCGGTGTGGTCGCTTTTATTGGAATGTTGAATTACGCCCCGAATCGAGTTGAGCGTATCATGGCCTTTCTTGATCTTGAGAAACATCAGGATGGAGCGGGTTACCAACAGTGGCTAGCTCTCATGGCAATTGGTTCAGGGGGTATGACTGGCCGAGGAATTGGAGAGGGCCGTCTCAAGATGATGTATATGCCATTTGCCCATACTGACTTTATCTTCCCCATGATTGGTGAGGAGATGGGCCTGATATTCACCATTCTCGTCGTTCTTGCATTTGTCTTCCTTGTTTTCTCCGGATTTATCATCGGGGCGCATGCCCCTGATCGTTTCGGAACTTTGCTTGCTCTTGGTTTGGCGGGCTATATCGGGTTTCAGGCTTTTCTCAATATCGGAGTGACAACAGCAATTTTACCGAATACCGGTCTGACACTGCCCTTTGTTAGCTACGGAGGATCATCACTGCTCGTTGGATTCGTTTCCATTGGCATCCTCATCAATATCTACCGGCAAGGAGTGGTGGAGCAGGTTGAAGGTAAGGACTGGGTGATCCGAAAGAACCGAATTACGCCCCGTACTTGAGATCATTCTGTGGTGCACTAGTTTGGAGAGAGGTAGTAGACCTAGCGCGCAAGGGGAGAAAGGAGTGGACGGACAGGGACTCGAACCCTGGACCAATTGGTTAAAAGCCAACTGCTCTACCAACTGAGCTATCCGTCCACAAGGGTCGTCACCGGTGGTCAACCGAGACGGGCGCAAAGTTTAATGCTCAAGATCGATCACGCAAGCGAAAGTTCTCCTAATAATGAACGAAGTGAGTTTTCTTTTCTCCCAACTCGAAAGTGCTTAAATCCCGCGTTTTTCGCTCCACTCCAGTCACATTCGGGATCGTCTCCGACATGCAGGATAGTCTCAGGGGGAAGCGCCAGTCTCGAAGCAGCTTCTGCGAAGATCTTAGGATCAGGTTTCGACGCCCCAATCTCGCAAGAGAGCAAAGTGTGCCGGAAATAGGACAAAAGTTTTAGGTCTTCGAGGATGCGACGCAGTCGGTAGTCAAAGTTCGAGAGTATAATTACGGGATAAGTTTTGCTAACAGCGGAAAGCACCTCAGTCGCGTTGGGGTCAGCAGTCCAGGTTCCGGGTGCTTCGAAATGGTCATAGAGGTCTTCAAAAAACAACTCAAAGTCGGGATGCTCTGCGGTCCCAGCTTGTGCCTCTTCGAATACCTCGCCGACGATGCGTTTCCACCACGATTTTTCATTAGGATGATCAAATTTTGATTGGGGGGAAAAAGGAGGTGGAGTCCGCGACCAAACGTTGGAGAAAGCTTGATCAAGTGAGTCGGGTGACGCTGAGATGCCATGCCTTTTGGCTACTCGTGAATAAGCGTTCCCGACTGGTTCGGCGAGATGAATTAGAGTTCCGGCAGCATCGAAACTGATGGCTTTGATGAGGTCATTTGACATAGCTTGATTTGTCTGGATTTACATCTTGCCTAACTGCCAGGTTCCGCCTATTATTGCAATCTTACAATCTTGAGAAGTTGGCCTGTAAACTGGCTAAACGGATTAAGTGGGTTCGTCCCACTTTTTTTTGTCTCAACATCGAAAGATTAGCTTCAAAAAATGACAAACGAATTGCTAGCACTTTTCGAATATTACGAGAAAGAAAAAGGAATTAAGCGCGAGACAATGGTCGAAGCGCTTGAGACAGCACTGCTGTCTGCTTCTCGTAAAAGTATTGGCCCCGCTCGCGACATGCGGATTCACATCGATCCTGACAAGGGCGATATCCGCGCTTTCGCGACTTTAGTAGTGTGCGACCGGGTCGAAAATCCATATGACGAGATCGACATTTTTACGGCTCGCCGTCTCAACCCCGAAATTAACGTGGACGATGATCTAGAGGTGGACATTACTCCCGCAAACTTTGGGCGGATCGCCGCGCAGACCGCCAAGCAGACCATGATGCAGCGTCTGCGTCAGGCCGAGAAAGAGATGATCTATGATGAATTTAAAGATCGGGCCGGAGATATTGTCAGTGGCACTGTGCGTCGTTTCGAGCGTGGTGATGTATTCATCGACCTCGGTAAGTTTGAGGGAGTCATGCACCAGCGGGAGCGTGTTTCGACGGAAGAGTATAACGTAGGCGATCGTATTCGTGCATATGTAGTGGCGGTTGAGAACGGGGCGCGGGGTCCTGAAATTATTCTTTCCCGCAGCCATCCCAATTTCGTTCGACGACTTTTTGAATCTGAGGTTAGTGAGATTGCTGATCGCACTGTCGAAATTCGCTCGTTGGCCCGCGAGGCGGGATATCGGACCAAGGTGGCTGTTTACAGTGCAGACGAGAAAGTGGATCCTGTTGGCGCTTGCGTGGGACTAAGAGGCGCTCGCGTCAAAAATATCGTTCGCGAACTTAACAACGAGAAGGTCGATATCATCCGTTGGAGCAATGATATCAATGCCTTCGTCGGCGAAGCGTTGAAGCCTGCGGAGATTAGGTCGATTTCCCTCGATGAAGAAAATAAGTCAGTTCTGGTTCGAGTCGATGAGGAAGAACTCTCAAAGGCAATTGGGCGTCGCGGTCAGAACGCTCGCCTGACAGCGCGTCTGGTGGGCTGGGACGTCCAGGTTCAGAAAGATGAATCCGCCCATGAAGCGTTTGAAGCCCAAGTGGCCCAAGCTGCCTCTGCAATCTCCAGCTCGGCAGATATTGACGAGGAAATTGCTATTACTCTTGTGCGAGGAGGGTTGATGTCCATCGAGATGATCGCCAATGACGTTGATGAGGTCGATATTGCCGATGTACTGGGTGTCAGTGTTGATGAGGGCAAGGGAATTCTCGATAAGGCAAAAGCAGCGATAGGCGGCAATGGCGGCGTCAAGGAAGCACCTGCCGAGGAGGAAG
>DCQY01000019.1 GCA_002323995.1 Akkermansiaceae bacterium UBA1506
CCTTATTGGATTCAGCCTCGTCAGCGGTTTGTTGAAAATTGTCATCAGGAAGATCGTCCATATCTTGTGCGATCTCCTTCTGTCCATCACCCAAAGCGGGCTTTGACAGCAGAAAGTCTGCCGGGGTGACCTGTTCACCCATTTCTCCCGACATAGTCAACACCAGCTTGGTTGGCTCTGATTCATTATCGCGAGTTAGAGTCTCAGCTGCATTTTCTCCCTCGCCTGCGAGAGAAGTGTCAAGGCGGGGCAAATCGCCGGGAACCGGGTCTTCCGCTTCGCGCAGTGAAGGCAAAAGGTCGGGGAGCGGATTGATCTTAATCGGCTGAGTCTTCGCTACGGCAGGTGGCTCTGGTGGAAGGTTGTCGTTCTTGGATGAAGCCACAGAGGTATCCAAAGGGGGGGTCGTCAGCTTATTGACCAACTCGGAATCGACAACTGTGTCTTCGTTCGCGTGGTCAACCTCTGCCCACGCTGCCGGCGAACCGGAATCAGGCACCGTTCCCTGAACGAGCGGTTGAGTTGGGTAAGCAGGTCCACGGGGGTTCGGTTCCTCTTCAATATAGTTCTCAAAATCCGTTGGTGCCGTGATCTTGGCGCCACATTTTGGGCACGGAGCTGTCACGCCGGCGAGATGGGTCGGAACACGAAGCTTAGCCTGACAGCTCGGACAGGTGAATTTAATCTTTTTCACTTTGGTTTTCCTTTTGAGGGTTTAACACACAAGTGGAAGCCGCTGCTGCCTGCCCGTAAACAGACAAAACTGCGACCGAATGAGGCGATTAGTCGCAACTGAACGGTGAATTCAAAATTACTCGCAGCCTCATCAGAAGGTTAACATTGAAACTCAAGTTCGCAAATTTTTGTATGGAACCTTTTAAAATAAAGACCTTAATACTCTCAATTTTGCGAAACTATCCCGATCCCCGCCAATAAATTATAAAAAATATCCAGTCTTATCCGGAAATTGAAGGGTCAAGTCGACAGGGAACCAGAATCGCATCGCCCATCCCATGAAGTATTTTCTTGTCGCGGGGACAGATGGTTGCAAGGACCCCACCAAGTTTAATGTTTTGGTCTTGCGCGCTGACAAAATAATAAGGACAGAGCCTGACCCGTCCCTCTAACTCCTCAATCTTACCGGTCTCAGAATTGAACCAGGGGTGCTTCACCAAACGTCCACTGTGAAAACGTTGAAGCACAAAAGGAGAATTTTCAAAACTCTGAAGGGCCTCATCGACTGCTTCTCCCCATCCCAACTGGGAAACATCCGAGCCAATGGTCACGCTACGACTTCCCCAAGCTTTCTCGTTGAAGCCACTCAACTTTAGGACAAGATCACGCTCCGTCTGGGAAAACTGTTTCATTTCCAAAAAGCTCTGAATTCCCAACTCAGGAATCACCGCATGATGAGGAACCTCAGCCGGATCAATTATCCAGCTCATCGGAAAAATTTCCCGCAAGCGCCTCCAGTTTCCATCACGAAGCTCACGCCTCCAAACCTCTTGTAACGGCTGTGCCTTGAACAGGGCTGACCACATCTTTTCCTCCAGCCACGGCTTAAACGGGCTCGTCAAATCAATCTTACCTTGGGAAGCAGCCTCACCAACCGCAAGACCACCCGGAAGATTGGCGAGGTCAAATAGCTCGAAAAACCGATACACATCTCGATCACCCGGCGAATACGACTTGGCGTCTTTCACCCGCCAATCCCCTCTCAGCCGCTCTGACAACCACTCCATCTCCGGCCGATAATCTGCGGCTTCTTCCGATACGAGAATATCCGCCTCACCTTGTGGGAAGATGGACGCAAAACCGGTCAGCATTCCATCACTTCCGCCAACAATTTCATCATTTGGGTCAATGCCGGCATATACTTCACTCAACCACGCCGTGAGTCCAATGCCACCGGGGACCGAGTCCAGTTCACAGGCGGTAAAGCCTGAGTCAGTCAAGATAAGGTCTGGACGAATCACCCGAGGTAATGCTTCCACCAGCGGAGGCGCCATCCCCAAATCTATGAGTGATTCAGGCTTACCTCTATCGAGATATTCAGAGATCCATGAAGGGAGTGATCCTTTACGACTGCGACGATAGATCAAATCAGCGGCTCGCTGAAATTTAAGGAAAAGCGGTCCCAGACGCTCCAATCTCTTCACTTCGTTTTTGGAAAGGGGGAAGGCTTCCGGGGAAACCCTCCAGGACTTTTCAGCAAAAAAACCTCGATCAGGGAAAGAATCGTAAAGACGCTTGGCGCGATCCGCGAGGCTACAAGAAGATGCTTTGGAAGAATCGGGAATCATCCCTGAAGAAGTCGCAGGGCAGCGCGCAGTATTTCGTCGGATTGCACCACCTCTGCTGGAAGCTTGTCGATCGCTTTTTGGGCTTCCGCCTGCTTGAAGCCAAGCGATATCAGGGCCAGCAAAACGTCGTTCTTCGCCGCGGCATCGGGCGACAATGAATTACCAGCTGCCTCATTCTCCCAGGCTTGCTTGACACCAACTTTGTCGCTCAGTTCCAGCACAATGCGTTCAGCAGTCTTTTTGCCGAGGCCCTTCACCTTGGCAATTGTTGCAATATCACCTGAGACAACGGCCTGCTTAAAAGCGGATGTCGACAGGCCACTCAGCACAGACATGGCAACTTTAGGGCCGACGCCGCTGACCCGATTGATGAGTAGGCGGAAAACGTCGCGGGAAGCTTCATCAGCAAAGCCATAGAGCGTCTGTTCCTGCTCTCGAATATGATGGTGGGTTAAGACCTTGGTTTCATCTCCTATATTGCCGTAGTCCCCCTCTCCAAGCAGGGGAACTACAACTTCGTAGCCAACGCCTCCAGCCTTGATAACGAGGCGACCCGGCCAGCTTTCTTTGAGCGTTCCTTGTAGAAATGTAATCATCGGCAATAGTTGTTTAAACCAACCTATTCCCCAGCGGATGGCAAACGGATTTCAACTCGATCGAATTTTCTTTTCATTCGCCCTTTTTCTGGCGGCAGCAACATTGCTTATTCCCCTTCATGGTGCCAGTCAGGACGATGCGCCAGCCAAAAGAGTCGGAATCATCTTTGAGGGAAGCTTCGAGAAACATGTGAATTCTCAGAAGCCCGTCGATTCAAAACTCACCCAGATGGTTCCCTACTATGAGTGGGACTACGGAGTCCGAGCCTTTGACGAAAGCTACTGGACTGACAATCGATTCACATGGGAACGAATCCTTTCAATTTCCGAGCGCGTTGGAGACAATTTGATGGAAATCATCGAACCGATGGTAGTAAAAGACGAGCGTGGAGTCGTAAAATACGCCTACATCAAGGATAAAGACCCTTTCCTGACAAGCATCATTTTCTCAAAGAAGCTGATCAAAAAATTTCGCAGCTCCTTAGGCGACTCTCTTCATGTCATGCTGATCGACCGTCACATTGTCTATCTATTCCCGGCGAACGGGATGCCGATCACTGACTACGGCCCGGCTCTCGTCGACGAATACCGTAAAGCGCGGCTTCCAGTCAGCCTCGAAGTATTTCTAGTCAGCGAAGATGGATTTCGCGTGATTGGCGAACTGGAACGAGGAGACTTCTAAACCCCTTTTATTCCCAAGTCTCGAGTACTTTGCGGTCCTCAACAGTCCACCACATACGAATCTCAGTAGCAAGTTTCTCAACGACTTCTGGATTCTCTGAAGCCAAATTGTTGGTTTCGTGGGGATCCTCAAGGAGATTATAAAGCTGGGGCCGTGTTTCCGTTCTCGGATGCGACCAAGCATATCGGTTCACGGCTCCATCATAGGTGAGGAGAAGTTTCCACTGGTCCTTCACAACCCAGCGGTAGAGAAGCGAGTCCTCCGGGCGGTCAACATTAGCAATGTCATGCGCAAACCCTTCTCCAAGCACCTCTTTTCGCGGACTTGCTTTCCCACTTTTTAGAATGGGCATTAGATTGTAGCCCGGCATCTCACCTGATATGCCGAGCCCGGCTGCGGCTAGCATTGTGGGAACAATGTCAATACTGGAGGCAAGCTGAGTGCCTCGGTCGCCCGCTTTGATCATACCAGGCCAACTATACATGGTCGGTTGGCGGGTGCCTCCCTCATTGGGCGACTGCTTGGAAAGGGGAGCGTATTTCTTTGAGTCTTCACTTTGGATCCAGCCATTGTCACAGACGTAAACAAACATGGTTTTCTCAGTGAGCCCTTTAGCATCGATGAAATCGATGAGCTGGCCACAAGTTTGATCGAACCACTCGCACATCGCGTAATAGCGCGCGACATGATCTGATTCCACCAAGCCTTGATACTTTTTGAACAACTCTGCCGGCGGATTGTGGGGGGTATGAGGGAGAAAGGGCGCATACCAGAGATAGAACGGTTTCTCTTCCTCCAGAGCATGATCAACGAAATTATAAATTGGCTCCATGCCTTCGCGACCAATCTTGAGTCCGTCATCACCATGACGACCCCCCGGCTCGGGAAAACCGCGAGTCATGCCATGAGTGAAGCCACCTCGTTCATAACTACCTTCCCACCATTTGCCAGACTGGTGCGTGAGGTAGCCGGCTTCTGTAAGGATTCGGGCAATCGTTGGGAGCCGATCCACATTTGAAATCAGTCTCTCACGCAGCGCGTTATATTCGGGGCCATCTTTCTTGCCGCCTGTCAGGAGGGGAGAAGGATCATTCCCGCTAACCATGTGCTGGTGCGTGTAGAGGCCGGTCGCCAAGGTCATCAACGAAGGACGACAAAGGGCTGTTGGAACGTATCCTCTGCGGAAAACTGCGCTGCGTTCAGAGAGCTTGTCGAGGTGCGGGGTCTTAATGTGCTCGTGGCCCATGAACCCGTAATCAGTCCACGACTGGTCATCCGAAAGAATCAAGACAATGTTGGGTCGTTCATCAGCGCCAACGGCAAATCCGCAGGTGAGAAAGAGAACAAGTAATGAGAGTTTACCACGCATGTGGAGAGCAAATACTGCGGCCCCTCCACCTGTCAAATCGAGCGAAAGCGCAATGAGGGTAATTTGTATCTTTTGATGACGATACTGTGACCGATTCTGCCATCTCACGCCCATTCCTACCTTGACGTTCGATTCTGAAACTCCATGATGAACCATAAAATAACGCGGGCGTTAATCCATGAAAATCAAACTTTCCCTCCTCCTTACCGCAGCCTTGGTTGGTGGATTCAGCAACCTTTCCACCTCACTTGCCGATGACAAAAAACCGGTGATTTACGTTCCTGTCCCCCCTTACGCTGGCCTGACTGAATCGCTTGTCGGTGATCTCGCGGAAGTGAGAACGATTGCCTCAAAGGATGATGATCCCCACGTTTACTTGCCAACCCCAAAAGAACTCGCCCAACTTTCCGTTGGCACAGTTTACTTTGCAGCAGATCTACCCTTTGAAGCAACTTTGGCAAACAAGCTGGTCGAGAGCAAAAGTAAGGTCAAAATCGTCAGCATAGTTGACGGCCTTGACAGGCGTACATTTGCTGAAGGTGAGCACGATTGTCATGAATGTGATCACGGCGATCACG
>DCQY01000119.1:0-18079 GCA_002323995.1 Akkermansiaceae bacterium UBA1506
GTGGTCGTGGTCGTGGTCGTGGGTGTGGTCGTGGTCGTGGTCGTGGGTGTGATCACCGTGGGCATGATCATGGTTACATAATCCGACTGCTCGCTTCCGGTTGATAAAGTTGAAGGCTCCTAACACCAGCATCCCGACGCCTGCGATAAGAGCGTAGATGCGGAAGCTGGAATCGAGGTGCTTTTCGACTCGTCCCGTCAGGTAGAAAAAGAGGAAGACCCCACCCCAGGTGATTAAGGTCGCAATTGTGAGGAACTGGAGAAATTTCTTCATCGTGGTCGGAAGCTGAGCTTAGAGGCGAATCCAAATGTAGCTGAGAACGCCGATGGCGATGAAAATTGAGAGGGCGAGTAGGGTCACGAATCGTGACCGAAATACTGAGAGATACATAAAGACCAGCTTCACGTCCATCATTGGCCCGAATACGAGAAAGGCAAGTTTGGCAGATTGTGGCACGGGGAAGTTCGCAGCAATGAACGCGTCGGAAGTGCTGCAGAGGCTCAGGACAAAGGCGAGAATCATCATGAGTCCGATGCCTGTGACTTCGCTCTGGTTGAAAAGAATGATTAGGTCATCGGTCACATACGCTTTGAAGACAGCAGTGATGGCCACCCCGATGGTAAAATACATCGCGGTCTCCATGAAATCTCTCATCGTGGTCCTCATCGCCAGGGCAAGGCGATCTAACTTCCCAAGCTCGGCGTCGTGTGAATGCCCATGTCCACCGTCGCCATTTTTCTTCGGAAGAACGGTTGGCTTCAGTATAGCGCCGGGGCGGAATTTGAGAATAATCAAGCCAACTCCAACCGTTACAAGGAATGCGATCATGAGACGGCTAGCTGTCATGAAGCCAGGGCCCATTGCGTCGGTGATTTCGGCTTGCCTGAGTGAAAACTGTCCAATCGAGGAGTCGAAGGCTTTCATGGTGCTGATCACGACGATCGGATTGATGATCGGCGCCGATAGCATGTAGGTGATGGCACAGGAAACAGGGAGACCCTTTCGGATCAGTCGTCGAATGACAGGAACCACAGCACATTCGCATACGGGAAAGACAAATCCGAGAAGGCCGCTGAATATCACTGCCAGCGGCTTATTTTTTGGAAGCCAGCGGTCAATTAGCCCTGGTGGGAGATACGCATCAATGAATCCGGATATGAGTGTGCCGAGAAGGATAAATGGTGCTCCTTCCAGAATAATACTGAGGAAGAGGTAGCAGAAGTCAGTGAAGGGCGAAAGACTCTCAGAATCCATAAACAAAGGAACAGCGAGTTACACTAGCCGTTCAACTCGGGAATACGCAAACGCGAATACGCGCGAACAGTGGGGGAAATTCACTAGAAATACTTGCTCATGACCACGGTTCTGCAGCTATCTGTCCCTGATCCGATTTAATCGGGCCCGTTATCGGGGAGTATCACCTTGGCCTCTGAAATGAAGCACGGTGAGTGTTGTGCGCAACGAGCTTGGCTCGCAGTGATACCAGTTGGGATTCGGTTGCGCCATAGTGACCAGTCGCGTGTCGCTCAACGAACGAAATTAAAGCATCATTTGCTTCGTTTGGAGGGAATTTGGAATTCTTCGACAGAGCACTAGAGATGACTCTTGCGCTTGGCAGAAGTGTGAAAGATGCTTAGCTGGCAGTTATGGACCGCTTATGAGAGTTTTAGTTACCGGTGGAGCCGGGTATATCGGGAGTGCGAATGTCGATGCCTTGTTGGGCTCCGGGCACGAAGTGGCTGTTTTTGATAGCCTCTATCAAGGGCATCGTTCTGCCGTCAATGAAGCGGCAGACTTTTTTGAGGGGGACTTAGCAGATGCGTCGGTGATTGAAGCAGCAGTCTCAGAATTTCGCCCCGATTCCATCATGCACTTCGCTTCTCACACTCTGGTGGGGGAGTCCATGGATAAGCCTTTCATGTATCTCGGCGAGAATACGAATAATGCGATCAACTTAATTGAAGCTGCCTTGAATTGCGGTGTGGAGCGTTTCATTCTCTCTTCAACAGCAAACCTGTTTGATAAGCCGGAGAAGATTCCGATTGCTCCTGATGAACGCATCGTTCCAGGGAGCCCCTATGGTGAGTCCAAGTTTTTCATCGAGCGGCTTCTGCACTGGGCCCATGTAACCAAAGGTTTGCGATATGCTTCGCTTCGTTATTTTAACGCGGCCGGCTCTACCGAGGCGCGCGGGGAAGATCACGATCCGGAAACTCACTTGATCCCGCTGATCCTGCAAGTTGCCCTCGGACAGCGGGAGAGTATCAAGATTTTCGGGGACGATTACGAGACTCCGGATGGCACCTGCGTGAGAGATTACATCCATATTGAGGATCTCGCCCAGGCTCACATTCTTGCGCTCGAAGCGCTTCTCAAGCGAGAGGTTCTTCAATACAACCTTGGTAACGGTAAAGGATTCAGCGTAAGGGAGGTCGTGGATGCTGTCAGAGAAATTACGGGTCATCCAGTTCCCGCGGAAGTCACCCCCCGACGCCCCGGAGACCTGGCAATCCTTGTTGCGGACAGCATTAAAATTCGTGATGAACTGGGATGGAAGCCAAAGTTTCCGGACATTCAATCAATCGTCCAATCAGCGTGGGATTGGCACAGAGAGCACCCGAATGGCTACGAAGATTAACCGAATTTAATGGCGGTTTTCCTGTCACCAAGCGTGATTCCCGATTGACTGATGGACAGACATTAGGTTGTGATACGAAGAGGAGTTCCACTCCTCGTCTCATGTTACGAATCGGTCGAAGTATTTTGTGGCTGCTGGCCATGTTGTTTGTCCTCCCACTTGTTGGTCAGGAGGATCCGGCGGCTTCAGCAGTCGAAACTGAGGGACCTGCCCAACTGCTGGAAAGGGGGCGAGAGGCATTCGCAGCAAGCAACTTTGCAGAAGCGGAGGAAGCGCTTGAAAAGTTTATCACTGACTATGGTGAAGCCGAGGAAGCCAGAGAGGCAGCACGAATTCACCGGCCACTGGTGGCTATCAGCAAGGTGGGCGTGAAAAAATTTGATGAGGCTTTTCCCTGGATAGAACAATCACTCTCTGACCCTAAGCTTGATCCCGCACTGAAGGACGAATTGAGTTTCTGGAAAGGCATCTGTTTGATGACAGCAGGCGAACTCGTCAATGCGCAACGAGCGTTCGGAGAATACTGGGCGGACGAGTCACATCAACCGTTCAAGCGTTATGAAGCGCTTCTCCTGTTCGCCACACTATACCTTCAACAGGAGTTTCCAGCTGAAGCGGCTGATTTTCTGGCGGACCAACTTCCGAAGTATCGTGAGGTGGCACCGGAAGCTGCAAGCCGCGCGATCGTTCTGGAGATCTATGCCAGAATCGAGGCAGAACAACTGGACGACGCGCTTGCTATTCTTCGCCGTGAGTTCCCCAACCTCAGCGAAATGACACAGGTTATTAGCTTCCAGACCTTGGCCTTGCAGTTAGGTGCCAGATTCCTTGAGGAGGAGCGATGGTATGAAGCGATCACCTGCTTTCAGCGCATTTGGCCGGCCGAGAAACTGGTTGAGCATCAGTCCATCAAGGTGATTGAGATTGAAGATCGAATCGAGTTGTTGAAACAACGACCCCAGACTCAGGCCGTCATTCACCAGTTGGAAGCAATTTTGAAACGTGTTCGAAGCGAATTGAACAATTTCGCCGCAATTGCGAACTTTGACTCCGCGTTACGCCTGCGGTTGGCGATGGCTTACCAGGGGTTGGGGCGTTACCGCGAAGCCGCCTTAGTGATGGCAGAAATGCTTGATACGATGCCGCCTGACTCTGTTGTAGAGAGCGCTACTCTCGCTCAAATTCAGTGCTGGATGGAAATTGGAGCGTGGGCCCGAGCGGTCGATGCTTCAGACAATTACATCAAGATTTTCGCCGAAAAAGGTAAGAGCCTTCCGTTGGTTCTGTTTCTTAAGGCGGAATCGCTGCGTGAAGCTCAGGCTTATGGCTCGGCTCAGATTGCTTATGGTGAACTGGTCGAAAATTTTCCGGAGGATGACTTTGCGCCAAAAGCTATGTTCATGCAGGGCTTTCTTTATCTGCAGCAGGGAGATAATGAAGGGGCTCTTTACCAATTTGAACAGGTGCAGCGGATTTATCCTGAATCAGGGATGAGAGAGGATTCCGATTACTGGACTGGAATGGCATTCTCGTTCAGTGGATTGTATGAAGAAGCTAGGGAACACTTGCAAGGCTATCTCACTCGATATGACTCGCCCAAGTATGAAAAAGAGTCTCAATTCCGCATTGCGGTGTGCACATTTTCTCTTGGGGACTACGAAGGGGCCCTCAAATTTCTTGAATCATTCAATGAAAAGTATCCGGGTGATGACCTTACTGATGAGGGAAACCTCCTCATAGGGGATGCCTACTTTGCTGCCGGAAACAGTGAAGAGGGGTTGGCTGCCTACGAGCGGGTAAGGTCTCAGTCAGGGCGCTACTTCGAAGAGGCCTGGTTCAAAAAAGGAACAGCGCTCAAATTACTTGAAGACTACGAGGCAATGCGTGCTCATTTTGAGACGTTTGTTTCTGACTTTGCATCAAGCAGTCGAATGCCGGAGGCCGTCTACTGGATCGGGTGGACCCATGATTCAGCCGGAGATCCGGACAAAGCCCGCGAAATCTACTGGGAGACGATAAGGACACACGGTAATAACCCTGATATGGTTACTATCACTGATGTTTTTTCAGCCTTACCTGCGATCTATGCAAGAGACGGTGACGCGGGTAATGAAGAGCTATTGACACGGCTGGAACGACTCAAATCCGGTGCTGCAGTCGCCGGAGAACTGGTAATGGCGGCTCGGGCCGGTTGGGCGAAATCTCTGGTCATGAAGAAAGTCAGCGACTTGGCAGGTAGGACTGAGTTGCTAAGTATCGCAAAATGGATAGACCCGAAATTGAGTCGTCCCGCTATCTCGGTTGCGGTAGCCGAAGCTCTTCTTGAGGCAGGTAATCCATTAACGGCGAAAGAGCTTTTTACAAATATCAGGAAGTGGAATCCGAGGTGTGTCGAGAAAGCCAGAATCTATCGTGGTTTGGGTGACATCGCTCTGGCAGAGGGAAAGTCCCAGAAGGCTCTGGAATATTACGCCTTGTATGAGCGTGAAGCGTTGCAAACAGTTGCTCTAGGAGGCGTGAAGTTCAGAAAAGCTCAGATCTACGCTGACCTTGGCCAGAAAGCTAGGGCTAGAGCCGAATTAGAATCAGTTTTGGAGACTCCCGGTGTGACGGCAGAGGCGAAAGCTGATGCGCTGATGGAGATTGGTGAACTGCTTGTCGGTGATGGCGAGCATGAGAAGGCGATTGTTTATTTTGAGCGAGTCTATGTCGCCTACGGTAAGTTTGGAGAAGTCAATGCGAGGGCTTATTGGGAGCGGGGACAATCTCTGGAAGCGCTTGATTTGAAGAAAGAAGCTTTAGAGACCTACGAAGAGTTGGTGGCACGTGACGACTTAAGCCGCTTCAATGAGGTGGCGTTGGCTGAGGAGAAAGTGACGAATCTGCGACGCTTGTTTCCGCCCGAGTTGATCGAAATTGAGGAGGAAGCGTTTTGAAGAGCCCGTCTTGGATTCCTTTCTTATTGGTGCTATTTCCCGTCGTGGAATCGCGAGGTCAGGATGTGATCGTGCTCAAGAACGGTCAATATGCTGCGTGTGAAATTGAGGCCTTAACCGACAATATTGTGACCTTCACCATGCATCAACGTGAGGGCGACGGGGACGGTGTGATACGCCGCACCATCAAGACTTCGGAGATAGACTACGTGGAGTTTGATTTCGAACCGGGTGAAGAGGAGGCTTTTTCAAATCGAGCGGACCTGAACCGTGAGACAGTTGAAGAGTGGTGGAATCATCATTTTGCGCATCTCCACCGCCCCCGTTCAAGAACGGCAGCCTGGGGGATCGCGTTGGGATACGCGTTAATCGAAGAGGATTCTGAATTGTATGGGAGCCGTGCCTTGCAGTTGTTCGATCGTATCGCTGAGCGCGCCTGGTCAGGTATCGACGTGGCTGCGGCGAAAAGAGGGCGTCTCCGCGCAATGATGGCTACTGGTGACCTTGAGCGGGCCAGTAGCGAAGCCAAGAATCTGGCAACGCAAACGGAAGACCCTGAGTTGCTGATTGAGGTGAAGTATCTTCTTGCTCAAGCTGACTTCGAACGCCTCAAAGAGTTGGAAGAGGATAACCCCCGATGGTATGACGATGACGATGTGAGGCCTCTCCGGAACGAGTTGTATCAAGGGGTTATTGATCAGTTTATGTGGCCCTACCTATTCCATGCTGCGCAGGAAAAGGCTGCCTCACGCGGGCTCTTTCAAGCGGGAGTGGTTTATGAATTTGGAGGAGACGAGGAGCGTTCGATAAACGCTTACCGCGATTTAGTTGCACTCTATCCTAAATCCGAGGCTCGGTCAGAAGGAGAACTCCGATTGCAGAATTTGACCAACGAAGAATCTAAAGAAAACAAACCGGAACCAACCAATCCATGAGACGAAAACAAAGAAGGAATTTAATGCTGCTGATGACAGTGATGATTGGCTTACTCCTGATGGCCTCAGTAACATCGGCACAGGATGAGGCGGCAGATGCGGGTGTATCCGTTTCCGAAAACGTTTCAGCACTGGACCTTTACAAACAGGGAGGAAACTTCATGCATCTTCTCTTGGTTTGTTCGATCGGCACGATTGCGGTTTCGATCTATTGCTTTATCCAGATCAGCGGCAAGAAGATGGCGCCGAAAGAGCTGGTTGACCGGGTCAACGCAGCGATGGCGGCCAAGGACGTTAACACAGCCTATAGCACCTGCGATTCCCATCCCAGTAGCTATGGCAAGGTAATGTCGGGCGCTTTGCTTAAGGTAAACTTCGAGCGAGATTTATCGAATAAGATCAGCATGATGGATGCTGCTTCGGAAGCGATCGACGAAGAAGAGCATCGGCAGATGGTTTGGGTCAATTACTTAAACATTTTTGCGACACTGGCTCCGATGATTGGTTTGTTAGGGACCGTTTGGGGTATGATTGAGGCATTCGACAAACTGGCAACAACTAGCGGTGATGCTAAACAGTTAGCCGGAGGAATCAAGATCGCCATGGTCACTACAGCGGGAGGACTTATCGTGGGAATTCCAGCGATGTTCTTTTACTTTTTCTTCCGTGATCGATTGCAGGGGGTTATGACAACGGTTCAGAAGCATTCCAGTTTTGCGATTGATATTCTATCGGGGGAGATTCGTCTCCAGGGTGCAACTGATACGCTGACTCATGAGTCAGCCGAAGAAGCGTGATTAGAGGTAGATAGAGTTACCGATGATTCGTCGCCGTAAGAGACCTTTGGACGAGGTGAGTTTTCAGATCACTCCGATGATCGATATGACTTTTCTTCTTCTTATCTTCTTTATGGTGACGCAGAAGATTACCGAACAGCAGTTGAACGTGCCGGTAAAATTGCCCGTGGCAATTAGTGCCGTGGCTCCGGAGCGAACAGAAAGAGATGTCATTAATATCGATGGAGAGGGCAATTACTACATCGGCGATAAGTTGGCGACAAAGGATGAGGTTCTGGCTCATCTGCAGGTGAAGTTTGAAGATTATCCCCCACTGCAAATTTACCTGAGAGCGGACCAAAACACACCAACGAAGAAGATTCGGGAATTTGTTGAAATGGCGACTGCGGTCGGGGCGATCGATTTGATTTTTGGGGTCTACGGTAATTAAAATGAGACGAGTCCGGAAAAGACGTCATCAGACAGTGGAAATGCAAATGGGACCTATGATCGATATGGTCTTTCTTCTTCTGGTTTTTTTTATGGTCTCGGCGAAGCCGATCAAGCCTGAGAGCGACATTCCTATGGGTTTGCCTGGCGAGGTGAGTCAGGAAGAGGCAGTGGATATCCCAGATGAGGCGAGAGTCATCATCGAACCGGGTGGACAAGTTGTCCTCAATGAGCAGCGACTTGATGCTCCTGACAGCTCCCCGCTACCGGAACTACGAGCTGTCCTCATTCGATTCAAAAAAGCTGCTGACAATGCCAACTCCGATGCCTTAGTCACGGTGGCCCCTCATGATATGGTTCCTCATCAGCGGTTAATCGATGTTTTGAATGCCGTAGCCGAAGCTGGAATAAATGGGGTTACCCTGGCGGGAGGTGGCGATGAGTGAAGTGGGTGTTTCTTTAGAGCCAGAAGCGCCTAAGCGGAAACGCAAGAAGCGCCAAAAGTCCGACCGTCAGGTCTCTCATCGCCGTGCCATGATCACGTCGATTATAATTGGCAGTGTCGCCGTCCACGCGGTTGCCTTAGTAATGTTTGGTCTCTGGACCGTTGCGAAGCACTTCAGCCGACCGGAAGCGCGTTTTGAGATGAAGAGAGAGGTGAAGATCCCTCCCAAACCGCCAGAGCATAAAATGAATGTCGCAAAGCACGAGGCAATGGCGCCAAAGCCGACTTTCAACGACAGGTTAGTTAGCACCCGTCCCATTGATTTCGCACTTCCCGAGATGCCACAAATAGACCTGAATCAAATGTTACCACTTGATCCCTCTGAATTGATCTCGGATCAGGTGAGTGGCTTGGTTGGTAGCGCTGCACTTGGTTCCGGGCTCGGTCAAGGCATGAGAGGTGGCGGTGGCACGGGGGAGGGAATGAACTTCTTTGGAGTGAAGGCTCAGGGTGATCGTATTTTGCTCCTTTTTGATGTGTCTGCGAGTGTGGTCAATAAGGCTGACGCAGCGGGGATTCCGTTGGAGCGAATTCAAAAAGAGACCATTCAGTTGATTGAGGGACTACCAATCAGTTCTCAGTTTTCATTGATTCAGTTTACTGGGAATTACATGGCTTTCACAGACGAGTTGATTGCGGCAACGCCGGCCAACAAAAAGTTGGCGGTAACGTGGGTAGAGGAGGAATGGGAAACCAGTGGCAGCATGAGCTCAGCTTCGAAGGGGGTGGTTCAGAATCTGACCGGGGTTGTGGGCATCATCGAGAAGTCAATCACAATGCGACCCGATGTGATTTTTTTGATCTCCGATGCTAGCTTCCAGTGGAGGCCAACCGGTGGATTTGCTAATATTCCCTACGATGATATTGAGGATGCCGTAGACAGTATAGAAGAAGAATTGCTTGCTGAAGTCCCGATTCACTTCCTTGCCTTTGAACCCAAAGACGACGATGCCAAGGGGTGGAGCCGGATTGTCAGGAAAACTGGAGGTGAATTTAAAGAATTGAAAGAAAAGTGAAAGGCTGAAATTATTTCCTGCGCAAGTGTTGGAAGTTTAGCATTGGCGCCTTCGCCCTTCGGAGAGTTGAGTTTGTAAAGGATCAGTAAATTTTAAAGCTTTGAAAATTAAGCTTTTTAAGAAAAACCAAAAACTTTAGATTTAATTGTAAGTTTGGCGGTGGATCCAACAAGATTTGAGCCTATTTTAGCACTTGAGAAGTTAAAAAGTTTTTCTAACCTTTTACTGATCCGTAATTTTCGAAACCTTGAGACATGAAATCTGAGCCCCTCAGCTTCCTCCTGGCAGCGCTAACTGTTCTTCTTCTGATCACTGGCTGTAAGACCCGTAACTCAGCGCCAGTCCTGCCCTTAGAAGAGATTCCTCCTTCTCAATACGGCCAACCGGGCTCCGAAATTCCGATGCCTCCCAGAGGTCGTTTTGGATACAACGGTAACAATGCTTCGGAAAATTCCCAAACTCCACCCGCTCCCCGCGATGTGAGAGATATGGAAGCGAATTCCAACACGGACTCCTCGGAGCCTCCCCGGGATACGGTGTCGACCCCTTCGTCGACGATGTTTGCTAACCCGGTTCCCGGAAACCCGCTCGTGGTTACTCTTCCCGGCAGACATGCTTCACTTGGCCAAATTTCGATCGAGAAATACGATTCTGCTGGGAGTCCGACAGGTGAACCGCTCAAACGTGGGACTCCGGTTCAGATTCCTGATCCGAACAATCCAGGGCAGAAAATCTACTTCAAAGTACCCTGAGCGCGGACAACGCACATCCGTTCAGGCGTATAGCGGTACTTGGGCCGGGCTTGATAGGGGGATCCCTGATCAAGGCTGTAAAAGCGCACTTTCCGGAAGCCCGACTGACTGCTTGGGCCCGACGTGACGAGGTCATTTTGCTGCTTCGCGACACCGAAGCCCTCGGTAATAGAGCGACGGGCGATATTTCAAAAGCAGTGGAAGGTGCTGACTTAATCGTATTGGCGATGCCCACAGGTGCAATGGCTGATGTGATCGAGCAGTTAGATGATTTCTCCGTCGGATCAGATGTCCTCGTTACTGATGTTGGCAGCGTGAAAGGTCCAGTGGAGAGCAAAGTTGGCGCTTTGGTTCGTAGGAAAGGGGCAAACTTTATCGGAAGTCATCCCATGGCAGGTTCCGAGAAGACTGGGCTCGAGTTTGCCGATGGTGAATTATTTCAGGACGCCCCCGTTATTCTGACTCCCTCGATCGGGAACGAAGCAGAGGGAGCTTCAGTAAATCGACTGAGAGAATTCTGGGAAGGGGTTGGTGCGAGAGTATCACAGATGTCTGTGGGAGAGCATGATCGACTGGTTGCTTCAATCAGTCATTTGCCACACCTTCTCGCTGCCGCCCTCGTGCGAGTTGTTCTCGGGCAAACTCCGGAGGCGGGCACTTTTTCAGGTGGGGGTTTTCGTGATACCACACGGGTATCGGCGGGTCCCGAGGAGATGTGGACAGGTATTCTATCTGACAACAGTGAAGCGGTTTCGTCTCAACTTGGCGCCTTCATCGAAGAACTCGAAAGTTGGAAACACGCATTGGACACGCTTGACAGCAATCAGCTCCGCGCCTTCCTGTCTCAGGCCCGCAAGCTCAGGGAATTGCTGTGAGAGCTAGTAGGTCCCGTTAATCGTCTCATCTTATGTCTGAACTCCGAGTCCGAAAAGTGAAGGATTTCTCCGCCGAGCTTCAAGTTCCCGGAGACAAGAGCATATCGCACCGTGCCCTCATGTTTTCTGCGCTCTCTAATGGCCCCTGCGAAATCACGGGATTTCTTGCCAGCGAAGACTGCATCGCAACACGCAATGCCCTCACTGCGATGGGTGTCAAAATTGATGAGCTGGGATCCGGTGGAACTCATATCCGAGTTCATGGTTGTCACGGCGATTTTGAAAAGCCCGAGCGCCCGCTGGACTGCGGCAATAGCGGCACCACGATGCGTTTGCTCTCGGGCTTGCTCTCGCGATGCCCCTTCGAAGTGACTTTAGTTGGAGATGAGTCTCTTTCTCGGCGCCCAATGGATCGGGTTGCGCGGCCGCTGGGGGAAATGGGTGCTTCCATCAAAGGGCAAGGCGATCGGTGTACCGCTCCGCTCACAATTCAAGGCAAGGATAAGCTGACCCCCATTCACTACGACTCCCCCGTTGCGAGCGCCCAGATCAAGAGCGCGATTATGATCGCGGGCCTCGGCGCCGATGGGGAAACCAGCGTGACTGAACCAAATGCATCTCGAGATCATACCGAGCGAATGTTAAATTATCTGCTGGTGAAAAACATTCGTCAGGGTGATACCGTCTCGATCTCGGGGGGGCAGACTCCCGAATCACGTGACATCATCGTGCCTGGTGATATATCCAGTGCTGCCTTCTGGATCGTTGCTGCGGCTGCTAGGGATGGGGCGCAACTCTTGATTGATCGGGTAGGACTAAACCCGACTCGCGTTGGAATTCTCAATGTTATGGAGCGCATGGGTGCAAAGATCACAGAGAGAATTGATGATTCAGGCTGCGAACCAATGGGAAGTCTTGAAGTGAGTGGGGGTCATCTGAAAGCTACCGAAATTGGGGGTGCCGAGATTCCAACGCTGATCGATGAAATTCCGATTATCGCGGTAGCCGCGGCCCTCGCTGAAGGGACCACTGTGATCAAGGATGCTAAGGAATTACGGGTGAAAGAAAGCGACCGAATTTCGACGGTTGCCAAAAATTTGCGTCGCATGGGCGTGAGGATCGAAGAGTCTGAAGACGGCATGGAGATCACCGGGGGGGATCCGTTGAAGGGCGCCGAAATTGAGTCCCTTGGCGATCATCGAATTGCAATGTCGTTTGCTATTGCCGGGTTGTTTGCTGAGGGCGAAACGATCATTAGGGGATCAGAATGCATTGAGACGTCCTACCCGGGATTCATTCGGGAAATCGAGCAACTGCAGGCAATGAATCGCTAACGGCTGAATTGCTAAGATTTTTTATTGCGTCGGTTCACGTTTCCTGATGTCCTCTACGCGGGAGTAAAAAAAGCTCCATAACTGCTCGGTTTTTGCACGAAAATGGCTCTTTTTCCATTTTTGGCTTGTATTGGCATTGTATTTCTTTCAGTTTACATAGTAAAACATGACCCGAATCAGCTGCATGGTCATAATCGACGTTAAATTCATCTCCACAACCTATGAAAATTGCGAAGAAATTCTCCCTTAGGCGGGCACTCCGAACCAATCGCAAGGGGGTCGCCCTCGTCACGGTTCTGACAGTGATGTCGCTCACGACGATTCTGGTTTTGACCTTCTTTACTCTGGCGTCAAGTGAGCACAGGGCGTCAAAGACTTACTCTTACGGTTTACAGTCTCAGCAGGTTGCGGAGCAGGCTGTGAATATGGTGATCGCTCAGATCCGCGAAGCTACCACCGTCAGTGACAATCCTTCCAACCTCAAGGTGTGGTCTTCGCAGCCCGGAGCGATTCGCACTTGGAATCAAAATGGTGAGTTTGATCGGATCTTCAAGCTCTACTCCGACGATATCATGAAAACCGATAACCAGCTTGGGGTTCGCGCAGACTTCGCTGATATCGCTAAGTGGGCAGACAGACCAGATCATTTCGTCGATTTAAACGAACCGGTGATTCGCGGCGAGAAAGTCTACTATCCGATCGTCAGTGCGACCGCTTCGGTTCTTCCGGAGTGGCCACAGAGCGGAATTAAAGATGACTCCGGTGAATACGATGCAAACGGCGTGGAAGGGTTCAAGTACGATGCCGCCCTCGTTGAAGAGGGGGATTTCGGAAGGAAAGCTGCTGAAATTGCGGACGCGACGGATGGGCATGTTGCGATGCCGGTTCGGTGGATCTATCAACTTGCAGATGGAACGGTCGGAACGCTGGAGGACGGAGGAGCAGGCAGTTCCGAATACAGATTTGTTGCGTTTTCCGGTCAGGGCCAGCCTTCCGAAAAGAATCCCCTGGTGGCCCGCTTTGCCTTCTGGGCAGATGATGAAACGACGAAGTTGAATATCAATACCCACGCCGGAGGGGCTGCATGGGATCTACCGAGAGCTGGAGGTAGGCTCGACCGCGACCTCGCTCAACACCAGCCCGCCAAAAATGAGTGGCAGCGTTATCCCGGTCACCCCGCGACGGTTCACCTCAGTCCGGCACTGGCTCCCGGCTATCTGCTAAACCCCATGGATAACCGAACTCGTGAGCAAGGTCGCGATGCGATGGAAAAGCTCTTTGATGTGGTGCCGCGGGTGGTTCCCGGAGGGTCTCAGTCTGGTACTCGAAAAGTCGATAAAAGCATACCATCAATGGCCAATGGATTGATTCCTGATACCGAGCCCCTCTTTCCATCCCTTGACGACATGGTGATGCGCTCCGACCGGCAGCCCCATGTTTATCCTGACAATACTGGAACTGACATTTCCGAGAGTGAATTGGGTGACTTTCTCGAACGCTCGAAGTTCTTCATCACGGCCTACAGCCGAGCCCCGGAAGTGAACCTTTTTAATTTGCCGCGCGTGGCGATCTGGCCGGTTTACAATGCGGAGCGTTCTGGTGAAGCTTCTTCCGATTACCAAAGAAAGCTCACTTCTTTTGACCGTTTGATTCACTACTGCGCGTCCGTGGGTAACACTGCGGGTGGTGAGCGATATGACTATATCTTCAAACGTGAGAAGGCTGATTCTCCAACTTATGATTACCAGGGAATTCCGAGGAATCGCGAAGTCTACGAATACCTTAACCGTCTCATGAATCAGGATTATCCTGGTTACGGAGCCAGCTTCGCTTCCAAATATTCTCAGGATCAGCAGCAGATCTTGACGCAGATTTTTGATTATATCCGATCGACTAATATTTACGATGACACCCTATATAAAGACCGAGCGGACGAAGCCTATGTGATCAATAACAAAAATGATCATCTGACCTTCACAAACTACCGCAACAGCCGTGGTAATCAGATTCTTCGAGGCGAAGGGCTGAAGGGGCATGGCCAAGTGGTTCCAATTGAGATTGATGACACCAAGGGATTTGGCCGAATGTATACGATTTCGAGCGCTCAGGTTATGGCGATTTGCGCCGCGCAACCGGGGTTTGCCGGCGAAGGTAGGTTTCCTGGTATCGTCACTGAACCGGATGAAAATACGCCGATTAGAGAAATAGAACCAGGTAACGGTTCGTATGGTCCAGTGTTCCTGAACATTCCTCCCAAGCCCTCATCGGTATTAAGGAATGAGGAGAGCACTTGGCCGATCTGGCTCAAGGATCTCCGACAAACTAACCCTCGCGAATTTGAGGCTGTTTGGAGAGATTATGACTGGAACTGGCAACTTGCTTTTCTGAATGACGACTATAAGAGCGCGGTACTGGCTAATCCTACCGCAAATAAGTTCAACCAAAGTTTTCTCAATTCAGCGGGATACACGGCCGCCTACAAAACTAACCCGGGCACGCCGGGTGCTGTGAGACTAGCGGATAATGAGCGGATGGTTCAGGCGGCTCTGCTTTTCAATCTTTTCACTCCCAGTGTCGGTTGGGTCGCTATCAACCCTGATATGGAGATTGATATCTCCTCCAACGGCGGCATGAACTTCACCGGTAGTGATGGTTCTTATGGCTTCCTTGGCTTTGAGGGTTATGGCATGAGCAGTGGCGGCACCTACACTTGGGCAACCAACTGGACGGAGAGTGTTCAGGGTGCACGTCGCTACGGTGGTGTGCTGCCGTTTCAATATGTGCTCCATGCTCCGGCTCAAGTTCTGAGCAAGGCGGTGAGCGCCGGAGGAGGAAATAACAATGATAAAAATCTCTCGGATACCTGGACCCGTGGTGGTCGCGGCAGACTCACTCCCATTGACCGTTACTACGATAGCTTGAACGGCGGGATATCCGGCAACACGGCTTGGGACTCTCTCACTCCCGACGCTCCCAAATCTTACACCTATGATCTTGTCACGGTCCCGTTCAAAATAAACGGGAATAGCCTGAATTTTAACGGTGGGCAGGTGACTTTCGAGATTTTCCCTGGTAGGGATGCTGCCGAGGCCAGTGCTCCAGATGCCTCTCCTCCTTCGTCACCACTGCAGACAGTAGAGTTAAATTTCGATAGCTTTAATATCCAAGCCCCACAATTCACACCGCAACCCACAACGAACGGAACTGGCTGGCGTAATCGAGTTTACGGGCCGATCTTGGGTCGGAAAAATCGTCAAGGCCGGCTTCGGCGTGAAAGTTTCGGCCCCCTTGAGCGAGTCAGTATCACAGCTGATCCGGGGAACCTTCGCGTGGTGACTAATCTCCACAAGGCAGGGCTTTGGCAGGGCGAGTCAGATACGGTTTCAAATTCTGCTCCCGGACGAGCCCATGGACGCATGGCTCAGGTCAGCGTGCGCCGCAGTGGTGGTTTCAGCTCCATGTTCGGTCCAGGAGATGTGGTTCAATCTGTTGAGGTTTCTCATGGCGACGCCCGACTCGTTGCTGCTTCCAAGAACCCCAGTGAGCACTTTGAGGCGCATCGTGACTATGGAGGTGGCATCAGTAGTTCGGATGATGATCCGCGGATGTCTCACTCGTTGACGAATTCGGTAGGTAACTCTTACTGGGGGTTCCGTAAGGAGGATGATTACCTGATTATCCCTGACCTTCCCAAGGTGCGAAACCGTGGGTCATACGCATGGAAAGCACCGCTTCCTTTGGGTGGCGGGGCTAATGGGAATGTGAAGTCAGAAGATGTGCAACGCTACGGTGACTTTGACAGTGGCCTCGGCCTCATGACAGACGGTCCCTACATTAATAAGCCGGACGAGGGTAATATCAGTAACCTCATGGGGAAAGTGCAGCATGAGCTTGATGCCTATTGGGCGACGCTTGGTCGTGAATTGGATATCCCGTATTTTACGTCTTCGTGGCGAGGTGAAGCGGGTGGTGCGGCCTACTTCTCGCCAAACCGCATTGTATCTGGTCCAGGTGTATTTGGCTCTCTGCCGACCGGTGTGAAAGCTGATGAGCCTTGGCGTACGCTCCTCTTCCGTCCCAACGTTGTGAGCCCCAAGTATGATTCACACCCGGGCGCGGGACAGAGAGAGGGTGGCAGTGATCCGCCCGACCATGCATTAATGGACTTGTTCTGGATGCCGGTAGTTGAGCCATACGCAATTAGTGAGCCTCTTTCGACCGCTGGTAAGATCAACATGAACTATCAGATGGCGCCTTTCCTTCACATTGATCGAAACACCGCCTTGCGTGGAATCATGCGCTCGGAGTTTATGGCGATCCTGCCAAACCGTTTCCACACAGATTATAAGCATCGTTGGGGAAAAGGTCATAGAGAACGTGGCGGGAACTTTACTCTGGAGCTTCGTTCGCTGAGAAGCGTTGTCCATGAGACTGGCGTGTTTAAGCAGTTCGATGATCGTTTCAATAACGGGGAGGATCTCTTCAAGTCGGCTACAGAAATTTGTGAAATTCACCTTCCTGCCGTGGAGGTTGCCGATCTCTATGGATTGCCCTCAAGGGCGTCGGCTCAGATCCCAACGGTCTCAGCAGAAAATATGGGAGCCGGAAGGTTTTGGGATACCATGTCACTGACTAGCGATAACTCGAGGGAGCGACCCTACGCTAACCTTCAGCAGCGCCTGACGACGAAGTCCAATACCTTCAAAGTCCACTTTCGAGCTCAGGTGATCAAACAATCGCGCCGCGAGAATGATGCTGAATATGGCGTCTGGCGTCCCGAGTTGGATACAGTACAGGCAGAGTATCGAGGCTCTTCAATCGTGGAGCGTTTCGTTGATCCTAACCATCCGGATCTCCCCGACTTTGCGACCCAACCGAACCGGTCTCTTGATGAATTTTATCAGTATCGAGTGGTCAATCCGCGTCGCTTTGCCCCTTGATTATACTCAATATTTCCAGTGATGACGTTTGCAGAAGAAAAAAAGCGAAACAGTGGGGCCTTCAGTCTCGTTGAGGTAACGATTGCGATGGCAATTGCTGCGGTCGGCATCGTCTCCATTCTAGGTTTGCTACCGCAGGGAATGGACACGATGGTGGCGGCCGGTGACGAGGCAATTCAGGCGAGAATCCACCAGCAGTTACTCAACGAAATCCAAATGACTCCCTACAAGGTCGGGTCAACCAATTCTCCGATTGATGAGTTCGATGGACTAGAGCTTTACTACGACGATCAGGGTGAGGAGATCGGTGATAGCCGCGCCTCGGGTGCTGTTAAAGGAAGTCAGGAGCATATTTACTCAGCGAGAGTGACGCTGCCTCCGGTTGATGACATGGGTCGCGGCAGCGGCAGCGTCCCAGAGAGCGTCGGCGGTGCTGCATTTAATGGGGTAAGCCTTTCCGATGACAATGAATACAACAAATACATCCGCCCTGTGATTATTGAAGTCGCTCTGGCGGGGGCTCTCGGCGAGCAATTTGACTGGGATGCGGAAAAATTTCGAAAAGCGATTTCGACCTATCAAACCTACATCGTTCAGATGGGCCATGACTTTAGCGCCGCAGCCCCATGAAGAAACTACCTCGCAGGTCTAAAAAGGGAAAAAAGCAGTCAGCGTTTTCGTTGATTGAGTTGATGGTCGCCATGGGAATCCTGACGGTCCTGATGTATACCTTGACCATGATGCTGGATCAGGTCCAGAAAGCTTGGGTTTTCTCAGAGAGCCGTATCGGCCAATTCCGTGAGGCTCGAGTCGCATTTGATCTGATCGCCAAGAATCTTGGGCAGGCCTCTCTCAATACATACTGGGATCTGGATGATGAAGACGGTGACGGATTGATTGATCGTTATTATCGAACCTCTGA
>DCQY01000119.1:18459-32772 GCA_002323995.1 Akkermansiaceae bacterium UBA1506
CTACCCGTCGGCCATGCGGTGTTTTTCCAGGCACCACTTGGGTTTTCCACGGAGTATCGGAACTTAAATAATCTGTTTAACGGTCGCGGCTATTTCGTTGCATTCGGGGGAAATGAAAAATTCCGGCCAAGTTTCATTGAGGGGGCACAACGTTATCGGTTCCGGCTCATGGAGTTCCGCCCTCCGGCTGAATTTAATCAGGTGTTCGCCGATGGTGGGCAAGAGCGATCTGAAGGGGAACCACAGGAATTCACCGAATGGTATCGCCAATCGATGAGCTTAGCGGGTGATGAAGGTGGATTTGAGGATCACTTGAATCCTATCGCTGACAATATCCTGGCCCTGATCGTTTCGCCGCGTGACTCCCTCGTTCAAAATGCTGGAGGTCGCGATGATACCTATAGTCAGATTGCTCCAAATTACGCCTATGACTCAAACGATGCCAGCGATGGATTTGCTGGCTATGCTCAACAGGTGCCTCCGCTGGTGAGGCTCACGATGGTGGCAATTGACGAAAACTCTGCCGTTCGCATGGAGAACGGAACCATGAAGCCAGAACTAATGCCTGAGGGCCTTTTTCAAACAACATCAAACTACGAAAAGGATGTTGAGACACTCTCTGCGGCACTACATGGGAGTAACGTTAATCATAAGATCTTCAGTTCCATGGTGATGCTTCGCAGCGCGAAGTGGAGCGACAATAATTGATCACGCCTTGCCTACCCTGAGTATGAAATACGGATCCAAGAAACAGATTCGCGGCTTCTCACTGATCGAGATGATGGTGGTATTAACTGTAGTGTCCATCTTACTCGCCTTTGCCGCGCCCAATCTCTTTAGCCTCATCAGTTCCAACACCCTATCGGGTGAAGGGACGGTGATACAAAATCAGCTGACGCTAGCTCAACAGATGGCAGTCTCCAAGAGTGCTGATGTGGAAGTGCGGTTCTTTAAGATGAAAGATGAATCTGCGGCGCTGACTGATGAGGCGTTTCGCGCGTTTCAGCTTTTTCAATACAGCGCCGAAGGTGAAATGCTGCCCGTGAGTAACTTTTTCCGAATTCGGAACCCAGTTGCTATTCATGAGAATTTGAGCACCCTCGTCCAACCGGCGGCAACGGGCGGATTTTCCAGCGAGTCTAAATACGGCTTCGATTCCCCAAGAATAGGCTCCGAGCTTGTGCCTACCGGCCGGTCCGGCACGAAGGTGGACACGCCTTATGTGGCCTTCCGCTTTCGACCAGACGGCTCCACTGACTTACCCTACCGGTCGGGTGATGCTCGCGACACGTGGTATCTCACGCTGGTGCAAGGTGAGGGAGCGCTTCAAAATGACGAACCGGACAACTTTATGTGTCTGCAGGTCAATCCCTACAACGGGAAGATCAACGTATTCCGGCCCTGATTTCCATTCGTTCACGGTTCATCTGGGTCTTCGTGCCTAAATCGGCAACTTTCAGGTACGATTTAGAAAAATTGCTTCCATTTTACCCTGAATCTTCGCTTGCCATTACAGCGTAATAACAACCGAAGAGGATGAAGCAGAAATCCCCTAAAAAAACGCTTGTGAAATTTTTCACAAGCTATTAAGTGGGGCGGCTTCGCATCAGTAAATGGGTAACATTTTTCCACGTTGGACAAATCTGCTGGCGGTAAAGGTTTTCGTGTGTATCGGCGCGCTCGGTACGTGTGTGATCGCACTCGCTTGGTACTCATGGACCCCAAAACACACTCGTGTGGGTTACATGCCGCAGCAGCCGATTCCGTTTGATCACAGTCTCCATGCCGGGCAACTCGGGATGGACTGTCGATATTGCCACAGTTACGTCGAAAATTCTTCGCATTCCAACATCCCTGCCGCGCAGGTTTGCTGGAATTGCCACGGTCCCGGCAAGGTGAAGTCAGATTCACCAAAGTTGGAACCTCTGCGGGTGGCTATGGATGAAAATTACGAGGGTTACACGGGGGAACCAATTAAGTGGGTCCAAATCCACGAGACTCCCGACTACGCCTACTTTAATCACTCTGCCCACGTGAACCGCGGAGTGAGCTGCAAAGAATGCCACGGTCGTGTTGATGAAATGCCTGTCGTCTACCACGCTAAAACGCTCAGTATGAGCTTTTGTCTGGACTGCCACCGGAACCCTGAGAAGTCGCTCCGTCCGGTTGACGAAGTCACCAACCTTGATTGGACTGCAGACGACCTCGATCCCGACGACTTTTATGCCTACCTCGCCGGTAAGACTGGAGGAAACGCTGAGGCACTGAAGCAGGACGATGCAGGCAAAAAATGGGGTCAAGATCTGATTGGAGCCCACTTGCAGCAAGTCTGGAATGTTAACCCTCCGCAGGATTGCGCGGCATGTCATCGCTGATACAGGGGAATTAAGATTGAATGAAGCGAAAGTGGAAACATCCAACTGAGCCTAAAACCTCTCGCCAGCACTGGCGCAGTCTGGGCGAGCTTGAGAATTCTGAAGAATTCAAAGGTTGGTTGGAGCGCGAGTTCCCACAAGGGGCAGCGGAGCTGGAGATGGACGAGACTTCCCGGCGTGGGTTTGTGAAGCTAATGGGTGCCTCCACCGCATTGGCTGGCTTTGGAGTGGCTTGCAGTCGGCCAGTGCGTCACCTCGTTCCTTTCAATGAGCACGTGGAGTGGGTCATTCCTGGCAAAGCTCTGTATTACTCAACTGCCAAGCCTCGTCTTGGCGGGATAGGATGTGACCCTTTGGTGGCCACAACTTATGAGGGACGTCCCACGAAAGTGGATGGTAATCGCCTCCACCCCAACTCGGGTGGCTCTTCCACAGCCTACACTCAGGCGTCTATTCTCGATTTGTATGATCAGGATCGGTCTAAAGGTTATCTCAGCGGTGGTAAGCCGACATCCGCCGAAGACTTTCAGGCTTCTTTCCTGAGTGGCTTTCGAAAGGGTAAGTCTGGAAAGAAAGTAGCAATGTTGATGTCGCCATCAACGTCTCCGACTCGAAATGCCCTGGTAAGGGAAGTGGCTGAAGCCTACCCCGGCCTTTCTCTCTACTCTTACGAGGCGCTCGAGGGTGCAGGGGCAGCGCAGGCGAGGACTGATCTCTACGGACAGGGGGTTGTTCCTGTGGTGAGTCTTTCTGGAATTAAGAGAGTACTCTCGCTCGATAATGACTTCCTCGGGCTTGATTCTATTGGCGACAATTGTCAGTGTGAATTTGCCGAAACTCGCGACACTGACGGTGGGGGAGAAGTCAGTCGCTTCTATGCCGTCGAGTCAGCTTTCACGCTAACCGGTGGAATGGCCGACCATCGCTATCGAATCGCCCCTTCGCAGATTCTCCCCGTGGCAGCGCTGGTGGCGAAAGCCGTTTCCGAAAAAATCGGAGACCGTGCTCTCGGCTCGGTTGCTGACGAAGTGATCGCTAAGATGGTCGTTCCGGTTTATCACGAAAAGTGGATAGAGGAATGCGCGATTGATTTAGCGGAAAATCAAGGCGGATCGATTGTTCTCGCGGGTAATCGTCATGGTCGCGAGGTTCACATTCTTGTTTCAGCGCTTAATAAGGCGCTTGGAGCTTACGAGAATCATATCACGCTCGTTCAGCATGACCTTCCTCAGATGGGTGGGATCGCGGACCTTTCTGCTGCTATCAGCTCTGGGGAGATTGAGGCTCTCTTCGTGCTTAATGCCGGTGATGTGGTGTTTGACGCTCCTGCCGATCTTGAGTTTGGTAAACTTCTTAAATCTGTTCCAAAAGTGGTCCATCTTGGGTATTCGGTGAACGAGACGGCGAAGGCTGCAACTTGGCATATTCCCGGAACTCACTACCTCGAGTCATGGGGGGATCACTACAGCATGGGGGGAATTTACTCCGTGCAGCAGCCAATGATCAATCCACTCTGGGGGGGGATCTCCGAGAACGTGTTTCTTCTCTCTCTGCTTGAGGAAAATGCATCCGAGGAACTTATTCTCGAGCGGGTTAAAAGAACTTTTAATAACGCAGGGCTTGAAGACTGGAGTCAGGCACTTCGCGATGGCTTTGCCAAGGGTAAGCGTCTTCCGACTGCAAAGGTCATTACCGAGCCTGCGTCGATCTTCGGCTCAAAGGGAGTGAAGATCGCGGATCTTCCGCATGCCGAAGGCCTTGAATTGGTGCTGACGGTGAGCGGTGCGACTTACGATGGTCGATTCGTTAATAATGGCTGGCTGCAAGAAGCTCCCGATCCGATTACAAAGTTGACCTGGGATAACGCGGCGTTAATCAGCACCACTACCGCAGAAACTCTGGGACTAAAAGATGGAGAATTGGTCGAGATTTCTATTGGTGATCGGAAGATTGAGGCACCAGTTCTTGTTTCACCCGGTCAGGCTGATTTCGTTCTTTGTTTGCCGGTCGGTTACTATGGTGATTTGGCTGATGGCACGGTGAGTCGTGGGGTTGGATTTAACGCCTACCCCATGATGACAACGGCGACGCCCTACTATGTGAGCGGTGTAAACCTTAAATCTACTGGTGAAGAGCACGAGTTAGCGCTGACAGCTGAGCACTACAGTATGGAGGGGCGTGCCATTGCTCGAGAGGGCACTGTTGAAATGTATAAGAAAGATCCGCACTTTGCCCAGCATCAGGGCATGGATCACCACATTCCTGAGAATATTTCTCTCTACAAAGGTCCCGATTACATAAAAGGAGAAAATCCTGAAGGTCCGGGGCCGATGTTTAGTGCTATCCCGGGGCACGAGTTCAAGGTGGATCAACTCCACCAGTGGGCAATGACCATCGATTTGAATTCGTGCACGGGCTGCAATGCTTGCGTGATAGCCTGCCAAGCGGAAAACAATATTCCCATCGTTGGTAAGGATCAGGTTCTGGCTGGCCGTGAAATGCACTGGGTTCGAATGGATCGCTATTTCACCAGCCCGAGTGACTATAAGACGGTTTCAGATCAGGGACTAGGCAACGGTGAACCTGGAAAACGTCCCGTCGATGATGATCAGATTGAGATGATTCCAATGGGCGTCAGTTGCCTTCAGTGCGAGAGTGCCCCCTGTGAAACGGTGTGCCCGGTGAATGCTACCGTCCATACAGGTGATGGTCTCAATGCGATGACCTACAACCGTTGTATCGGAACCCGATACTGCGCGAACAACTGCCCCTACAAGGCTCGACGCTTCAACTACTACGACTACAACAAACGTCCGCTAGAGAAAATAAAGGTTGGTGGTATCGAAGCTGAAGGTTTTAAATTTGGTCCTCTCGCTCCGGCAAACGGAAATGCGACAACGACGCAGCGACTTCAAAAGAACCCGAATGTAACGGTGCGTATGCGCGGTGTGATCGAGAAGTGTACTTACTGTGTCCAGCGAATCACCGCCGCGAAGATCGCAGCAAAAGCGGCGGCTCGTGATTCTGATGATATCCAAGTAAAAACAGGGTCTCTCACAGTTGCATGTCAGGATGCTTGTGGGGCTGACTCAATAACGTTCGGTAATCTGATGGATCCGAAGGACACTGTGAACGTGAAGAAGTCGAGCCCAAGGAATTACGACCTTCTCAAGTATATCGGAACCCGACCGAGGACGAGTTACCTCGCCCGCATCAAAAACCCAAACCCGAAGATGCCAGGAGCCGACGCGGTCGGCACGGTGACGTCGAAGATGCACTAACCTGCTTGATTACTGACTTTTTTAGATGGCAGATCCAACGACAGCTAATCAAAACGTTCATCCGTCAGAGGCGGAGGGCGTGGCTCGTGAGCCTCTCGTGCTCAATAACCGTTCCATGGGTTGGATTACGGACCGAATTTGCGGCATCGTTGAGAATCGACAGCCCTTCATTTGGTGGGTTCTTTTCGTTCCTGCGGTAGCACTTTTCTCATGCCTCGCCTTTACCTTGGTCTACCTAGTCTCGACTGGTGTTGGTGTTTGGGGTAATAACCAGCCTGTTGCTTGGGGGTGGGCGATCGTGAACTTTGTGTTTTGGATTGGTATTGGCCATGCAGGAACTTTAATTTCGGCGATTCTTTTCCTGACACGTCAAAAGTGGAGAACTTCCGTGAACCGGGCTTCGGAGGCAATGACGCTGATTGCGGTGATGTGCGCCGGCATTTATCCGGGCTTTCACGTTGGTCGCTTCTGGATGGTATGGTTCCTGGCTCCAGTACCCAACGCCAACGCGATCTGGCAAAACTTTAAGAGCCCGTTGCTTTGGGACGTGTTCGCTGTTTCTACTTATTTCACGATTTCAGTGATCTTTTGGTATATTGGTCTGATTCCCGATCTCGCGACGCTTCGTGACCGTGCCAAGAAAAAGCTTCCGAAGTTTCTCTACGGGTTTTTCGCTCTAGGCTGGCGAGGGGGTAACCGTCACTGGCGTCACTACGAAATGGGATATCTTCTTCTCGCCGCTCTTTCGACGCCATTGGTCCTTTCAGTGCACTCCGTCGTCTCCTTCGACTTTGCGACATCCGTGGTTCCCGGTTGGCACACGACTATCTTTCCGCCTTACTTCGTGGCGGGGGCGATCTTTGGAGGTTTCGCCATGGTTCTGACCCTCATGCTGCCGATACGTAAGCTCTACGGCCTCGAGGATTTAATTACCCATAAGCACGTCGACAACATGGCGAAGATCATTCTCCTGACGGGTACGATCGTGGGCTACGCCTACATCATGGAATTGTTCATCAGTTACTATGGGGCGAACAAGTTTGAGGCTGATGCCTTCCATCTTCGAATTCTCTCTGGCCCCTACACGTGGGCTTACTACTGCATGTTTTTCTGCAACGTTATAGCCCCCCAGGTCTTTTGGTGGAAGTGGTGCCGCCATAATCTGTGGGTGGTCTTTATTATCTCAAATTTCGTAAACTTTGGTATGTGGTTTGAGCGTTTCGTGATCATTCCGACTACATTAGCGAGAGACTTTCTTCCGGGGCAGTGGGGTTACTATGAACCGTCTTGGGTGGAGAAGCTCATGTTCGCTGGCACCTTCGGCATGTTCTTCATGCTCTTCCTCCTCTTCATCCGATTCTTGCCGGTGATTGCCGTCAGTGAGGTGAAAGGGGTGCTTCCCGAAGCTGATCCGCATCACCCGGATTGGAAGAGACTTCGCGAAAAACGCCGTCAAGGAACTGCCTAATTTGATCTTATCGTAAAACTTTATCTCCAATCAGTAGCCGTGAGTGATTCAACTGCCAAAGCAACCAGCCTATTTGCTTATGTCGCCGAGTTCGACAACGCAACGGACCTCTACCATGCCGCGGAGAAGGTGCGTGACGCCGGGTTCCGTCGCTGGGACGTTCATACCCCGTATCCCGTTCACGGGATGGACGCTGCCATGGGGCTCGGAAAAAGTTGGCTTTCAGCGGTTGTTTTGGTAGGAGGAACAACTGGTTTCCTTTTTGCTCTGTTCCTCCAGTTTTTCACCCAGGTATCGCTTTATCCAACGGTCGTCCAAAACAAGCCCACTAACCTGTTTACAGTGCCGGCTTTCTTCCCAGTGACCTTTGAGCTTACTATTCTATTTTCCGGTTTTTCCATTCTCTTTGGTTTGCTCATTTGGATTATGCTGCCGCGTTGGAATCACCCACTCTTTAACTCGTCGCTTTTTCCCAAGTCTACCGACGATGGCTTCCTCATGGTAATCGAGTCTCGTGACCCGAAGTTTAAGAAAGACAAAACCCGCGATTTCCTGACGGAAATCGGTGCCGGGGAAATCGAGGAGGTTTCGCACTAATTCTAGTCATGCGTTGGTTTTTTCTAATTCTAGCGATCGTCGTGGTAGCCGTTGCCTATGGTATCGGCCCACGTGGAGAGAAGTTTTCAAACCCACCGTTTGAACTCTTCCCCGATATGGATCGCCAGTACAAGCTCAAGTATCAGAAAGGGAGCGAATTTTTTGAAAACGGTCAGGGAGCACGCAAGCCGGTCGCCGGTACCCTCCCGATTGGTTATCAGTTTCCGCATGGGGGCAATGAAGGCCAGCTCACCTCTTCCCTCGACTTTGGTCGTGGCGATGATTACGCCAGTAGTGGCCTTTTCGGCGACTTCTATGGATCGGGCTATCCTGAGGGACTGGAGTTTGATGAGGCTTTCCTCGCTCGGGGCAAAGAGCGATATCAAATTTATTGCACTGCTTGTCACGGAGAATCCGGTAATGGAGTCGGTGTCGTTTCGAAGTATTGGGCCATTCCGCCTTCAGCGAATTTGATAGACCCTCGAGTTATCGCGATGCCTGAGGGGCAAATTTTTTGGACAATTACCCACGGCAAAGGTCTCATGGGCCCTTACAGCGGAGCGATTCCTGTGAAAGACCGCTGGGCGATTACCGCCTACGTCCGTGCCCTTCAAACAGCGTCCACAAAGTGATTCATTTTCTTAACTGTATTCTTCTAATTTTATGGCAGGTCTGAAAGACGGCGACGATTTCAAAGATGGGGAGGCCTTCAAGAGCCCTGCTCTGCTTAAGCTTTTGTGTGCAGTGGTGGGATTTGGAGGGCTCTTGCTTTTCTTTATCCTGAGCTTCTCTTTCGGCGAGGAAAAAACCAGTGCCATGGGCTACAGTTGGCTATTCGCGGTCATCTTTTTCCTAACGCTTGGAGTGGGGGGGCTTTTCTGGACCTTGCTTCACCACGCCAGCAATTCGGGCTGGGGGACAGTTGTGAGACGTCTCATGGAGAATCTTGGCAGTACGATCCCGTTCATGATGGTGCTCGCGCTTCCGCTGGTTTTTCCACAGTTTGGTTTTCGTGACGCGCTCTGGGAATGGTTTCCTCTGCGAAAAGCTGCGCTAGAGGCTGCTGGCGAAAAGGCCGAAAAAGAGGCCCCTGCCTACATTGTTGAGCAGGAAGCTAAGGTTGAGAAGGCTCAGAAAGCAGTGGATAAAACTAAGTCTGAACTAGCTTCTCTCAATTCGCCAAGTCCCGGTCATAAGGCCTACTTCGAACGTAAGATCAAGGGGCTTGAGAAGGAAGCTGCTAAGCTAAAAGAAAAGGATCTTTCAGAGGGCGCTGTAGTTGCCGCGCTGACTGATAAGAATTTCCTGAAGAAAGAAGCTTTGCTCTATGTGAAACGGGGTTATCTCAACGAAGGGTTCTGGTATTTCAGGGTCGCGTTCTACTTTGTCGTCCTCATTGGAATTGCCTGGACTATAAGGCGATGGTCGATAATTCAGGATAGTGATGGCGACCCAAAATGGTTCCGCTGGATGCGCCGCGGAAGTTGCGGCTTTCTCCCATTTTTTGCCGTGGCGTGGACGTTTCTGGTGTTCGATTGGCTGATGGCGTTAGACTACGCCTGGTTCTCAACGATGTGGGGTGTCTATCTGTTTGCAGGATGCGCGCTCAATTCGATGGGATTGCTGATCCTGATGCTGACCGGTCTTCGAAAGGCGGGTTACCTCAGGAATGTTGTCACGTTGGAACACTACCACCTAATGGGTAAGTTGATGCATGCCTTCGTGATTTTCTGGGCATACATCGCGTTTTCTCAGTTTTTCCTGATCTGGTATGCCAATATCACAGAGGAAACAAAATTTTACCTGACCCGCAACAGTGATTTCTGGAACACTTACACGATCTGCTTTCTCGTTATTGGGCACTTTTTTATCCCGTTTGGAATTCTACTTATCCGCGCGATTAAAAAAGCTCCGTTGGTGATCTCGATTGTTGCGGTCTGGAACCTGCTCATGCATGTATTTGATATTTATTTTATTATTATCCCAGAACGTGGCCCTTCTCTCACGGCAGGAACGGGTCACATTTCCATGACGATTCCAGGTGCGTGGATCTTTGATGTTCTCGCATTTGTCAGCGTTGGGGGAATCTTCGGTTTTTTCCTTTTGAAGCAACTCAGTTCTGCCAGCCTGTTTCCGTGCCGAGACCCGCGTCTCGACGAATCTCTAAACGTGGTTAACTAAGCCTTTTTCTTTCTAAGCTAGATGAGTGACCAAACATCGCCGAATAACTCCCATACCAAGACGCTTCTTAGCGGGCTTGCGATCTTGGTTTCTTTTGGATTTGTTGTCCTGATTCTTACCAGCAACTTCGGGCGCGAAAGCATCGAGGATCGCGCCTACATGGGTGATTTCTCAGAGGAAACGATTCAAACTCGATGGGCGAATCTCGAGGAGGTAACGGCTGCACAACAATCTTTGGTTGACCCTTCGAAGGTTGACACAGCTATGAAAAGCCTTGCAGAAAAGGTTCCTAGGGCTGCTAAAAGCGATATCGTTGTTCCTGGTTCGCCGACTTTTATGAAACAAAACGAAGTAGGTTCGAATCCTCCAGGGCCTGTCTCAGGTGAACCAGCAGAGGAAGCAGACAAGCCTAGCGAAAAAGCAGACGAAGGAAAGGACAAAGCAAAATCAACTGGATGAGGGGAATTTTGAGACGCTGACTGACAACATTTTTTATGACACTGCCTGAACTGACACCTGAGGAAATTGAGGAAAGAGTGACCATCGACCGCTCGACTCGTTATCCTGTGATGTTTTTCTTCACCAGTGCGGCGGCGTGGTTGCTAGTGGCAACGTTACTCGGTTTTATTAGCTCCTTGAAGCTTCGCCTTCCCGGTTTATGGGACGATTTCTCCGTTCTTGGATATGGGCGCCTCTTTCCTGCTCACTTGAACGCGCTTGTTTATGGATGGGGTATGCAGGCTGGTGTAGGAGTCATTCTCTGGCTCATGGCTCGTTTGACCCGAACTCAACTGAGCAATAGGGCTGGTATTCTCGTCGTAGGTCACATTTGGAACGCTGGGGTTACCTTTGCGGTTTTGACCGTTTTGATTGGCTATGGGAATTCGCTTCCACTTCTCGATTTCCCGAAGTGGGTTTGGCCTTTTCTCAGCATTTCTTATCTGCTGATCGTTGTCGGAATTATTCCGATGTTTTGTAAGCGCCGGGAGTCGCTTGTTTATGTTTCCGAGATGTATTTGATCGGGGCTGCCCTCTGGTTTCCGTGGATTTTTATTACCGCAAACATTATCATTGGCAAGGGCACGGCTCCAGTCATGGCCAGTGGGGTGGGTGCTTGGTATATCACTAATTTGATTTACTTTTGGATGGCGCCTGTAGCAATTGCCGTCGCTTACTACATTGTACCCAAAATCGCAGGTCGCCCGATATACAGCCATCCCCTCGCGCAAGCCAGTTTCTGGTTGCTAGCATTCTTGGCTGGTTGGACTGGCTTTTCTCGTTTTATGGGAGGGCCCTTTCCAGCCTGGATGCCTGCTGTGAGCGGAGCGGCGACGATTTTCATTCTCCTGGCGGTCCTCACGACATTCTTCAACCTCATGGCTACGCTCAAAGGATGTTCAAAACTCTGGGAGTTAAGTCCTTCATTACGTTTCACTGCTTTTGGAATGCTGATGCTTGCCCTTTACGCAGTGCTCGCGGCGTTCAGTTCGACCTACTCCTTTGGACGCGATATTCAATTTAGCCATTTTCTTGTCGGACTCGATACTCTTGCTATTTACGGTTTTTTCTCCATGACGTTGTTCGGAGCGATTTACTTTATTGTCCCGCGCATCACTGGTGCTGAATGGCCGTCTGGCAAACGGATCCGCACTCACTTCTGGTATAGTACTTACGGTATCATTACTCTGGTCGTTTCTATGTTGATTGGTGGAATTGCCCAGGGTGGAAATCTTGCCCAGTGGGATCAGACTTTCTCCACTTCTTTTGTCAACTCTGCAGCCTATGTGGTGGGCCGGGCTTTGGCTTGGGCTATGATTTCGTTCTCCAACCTTTCATTCCTCTACCAATTAACTCTCATGTTTATTGGAAAGGGACGGAAGTCGGAAGGGCCGACTTTGATCCACGCCAACCCGGGAGAAGCGGGAAGTGCGAAAATAGCCGCGGGACTCCAAGAATAAAAATTTAGCAAAAGAATGAAGCCTAATAAGTTTGTAAACCTGATCGGCGGCCTCGCTACTGCTTTTGCATTGCCACTAATCCTCTTGATCATCATTCCCTTTGTTCGCCAATCGGATTCGGTTCCAATTCATTATCCTGAGGGGCAGGAGATCGAGGGCGGCGTCGTGGCATACCCAGATGCAACACTCTACCGTTTTGGTTCGAGTGATTTTGGAGCTCAGGTCTACGCGGCTGAGGGTTGCGCCTACTGCCATACTCAGGTTATTCGACCGACTTACGCTGGTCCGGACATGTGGCGTCCTGGTTGGGGCGGGCGAGAGGAGGATGGACTTGCCCGCGAGACCCAACCTCTTGACTACAGCCTCGAAGAAATAGCTCCACTTGGCTATCAGCGAATCGGTCAGGATCTTTCAAATGTTGGGCATCGCATTACGACACGCGAGCTGATGCACCAACATCTTCTTAACCCAAAGGACATCGATCCAGACAGTGGAATGCCAGCTTATAAACATCTATACCGGAAGTCTCCTTTTGGAAAAGGATGGGATCCAACACCCAAGGCAGAAGCTCTGGTCGATTATCTCTTATCCTTAAAAAAGGATCAACCGCTGCCAGAAGTTGCTAGCACCGGAGGCTAATTAAAACATACTTTACAAACGGAATTTACTAAGATGGCAAACGAGGAAGACAAGAATATCGATTACGAGCGCGGGAAGGTGAAAACTGTTGAACTCCACGATTCGGTTCGAAGAGAAAATCCGTTGATGCCCGGTGGGGAAGGTTCGGCTAGTGCTGTCGTGTTGGTGGTTGCTTCACTGATTCTAATCCTTGGCGGCGGACACCTCTTTAGCACCGCAAACGGTTTTGGTGACAGCATTTACGTGAACGATAATTATCAGCCGGCGCCACGTCCGAAACTTGGCGGAGAAGATGAGGTTGCCGTTCAGGTAGCTTGGATCGAAGAATGGATGAGCGACGGTAAGAAAGTCTATAATAACTGTATTGCTTGCCACCAGGCTTCTGGTCTTGGTATTCCAGGACAGTTCCCGCCGCTCGTTGGCTCCGAATGGGTTGATGGTGGAACCTCTCGCCTCGGTGCCATTATGTTGCATGGTATCAATGGCCCGTTTAAGGTTGCTGGTCAAACTTACAACCAACTTATGCCAGCTTGGAACAATTTGAGCGATGAGAAAATCGCACAGGTGGTAACTTACATTCGGCGTGAATTCGGCAGTCTCTCGGCAGAAGACCAAGGCGTAGTCACCAGTGAGATGATTAAGGCTGCCAGAGATCAGTTTAGCAGCCAGAGTGGACCCTACACGGAATCGCAGTTACTAGCGATTCCCGAGGGTGAATTTCTCCCGGGTTCTCCAGTTGACCTCGAAACTGGTGAGCCTTTAAATTCCAGGGCTGACGCCGCAAATAACTCCGTAGAGGGATAAATTAGACACAAACCAATTAAAGTATTTTCTGAAAGAGCGGAACTTGCTTGTATTTAAGCAACGTAACGTTTCCCGATAGGTATGAGCGAAGCGATAAAAGAAACACATAATGTGGACCATGATGATCACGATCATCATGAAGAGCCGTTCTGGAAGAAATATATCTTCTCCACCGATCACAAGGTGATCGGTATTCAATACGGGTTCACTTCACTGGTATTTCTGGCCTTCGGATTTTTCCTTATGATGGTGATGCGCTGGAGCATCGCTTATCCTGACCGCCCAGTTCCCATGCTTGCCGACTGGCCTTGGTTCCAAGCTTGGCTTGACGATGGTGGCAAAGTTACTGGCGACCTTTACAACATGTTTGGTGCCATGCACGGCACCATTATGGTCTTCCTCGGGGTGGTCCCGCTAGCCTTTGGCGCCTTCGGTAATTATGTGACCCCTCTTCAGATCGGAGCTCCAGATATGGCTTTCCCTCGCCTCAACATGGCAAGTTATTGGTTCTTTCTTATCGGCGGCATTATGATGTTCGTCAGCTTCTTTTTGCCTTCGGGGGCGGCAAAAGCTGGGTGGACAAATTATTCTCCGCTGGCAACTACAACCGATCTGCATTTTGGGGACCTATTCTGGACGGGGCAAACGCAATGGTTGACAGGAATGGTGTTCTTAATCACTTCATCTTTGTTGGGGGCAGTAAACTTCATCTGCACGATCGTCAACTTGCGATGCAAAGGGCTGACTTGGATGAGATTACCCTTCTTTGTCTGGGCAATGTTGGTGACCGGATTTCTCCTTCTTCTCGCATTTCCACCACTTGAAGTGGCAGCGATCATGCAATTAATGGATCGTGTAGCCGGAACCAGCTTTTTCATTCCAACTGGTCTGAACGTGAATGGCTTGCCATTTGATGCCGCAGGAGGAGGAAGTCCGCTGCTTTATCAACACCTCTTCTGGTTCCTCGCGCACCCCGAGGTTTACGTCCTGATTCTTCCCGCGATCGCGAT
>DCQY01000119.1:33164-39712 GCA_002323995.1 Akkermansiaceae bacterium UBA1506
GCGGTCATGGTGCTGGGTTTCCTCGCCTTCATCGTGTGGGCTCACCACATGTATATCACTGGAATGGGTCCGGCAATCTCCACATTCTTCCAGACGACGACAGTGCTGATTTCAGTTCCGTCTGTGATTTTGATCACTTCGCTTCTAATCTCCATGTGGGGTGGTTCAATCCGATTTAACACCCCGATGCTCTTTGCGACGGCGTTCATCCCAATGTTTGGTATTGGGGGTCTTACCGGTTTGCCTTTGGCGTTCTCCCTTCCCGATCTTCACCTTCATGACACCTACTATGTCATTGGCCACTTCCATTATGTGGTCGCTCCAGGAACAATCTTCGCCCTTTTTGCTGGCATCTACCACTGGTTCCCGAAACTGACAGGGCGCCGGATGAGCGAGAAACTGGGGCAGCTTCACTTCTGGGGTTCTCTTGTGTTTATGAACGGGATCTTTGCGCCAATGTTCTTCCAAGGCATGGCAGGTTTTCACCGTCGCGCATTTGATGGTGGCAAAGCTTATGAGCAGATTTCTACTCAGGAATTTGCTCCGGCGAACTCTTGGTTTGCCAATATCTGCGAGAAGCTAAATATTGTTGAGCCTGATGCTGCGGTCACCATGATCGATCTCAACATCATCACCTCGGGCTCAGCTTGGCTCCTCGCCGTTTTTCAAGTCCCCTTCATCATTAATGTTTTTATCAGCCCGTTTATCGGTAAGAAGGTCAACAGCGATAACCCTTGGGAGGCAACCACGCTAGAGTGGGCAACGCCGACTCCACCTCCTCACGGTAACTTTATCGGAGAACCTGCTGCTTACCGGGGTCCATACGAATATAGCGTTCCGGGAGCGGAAACGGATTTCACTCCTCAATTTGAGCCGAGTAAAACCGGTGACCACGGTGTCGTTGAGGAAGATGAGGCAGAAAAAAAGAAAGAGGCTGTTGATGGTGTGGACGCTTCGAAAGCGTAGCTCTGAAGGAACCGTTAAACGGAGATTTTACGACTGTCCAACATGGAGATTCCCTACGAAGTAACACCCCGACGTGACACTGGACTCTACAATGCCAAGCTTGGCGTGTGGTTGTTTCTAGCGTCTGAGGTCATGCTTTTTGGAGGCCTTTTCTCTGCCTACGTATTCTTGCGGGTTGGTATTCAAGATGGTGTCGATAATCCATGGCCTTGGGGTTTGAATGTTCACAAAAACTTCGTGTGGCTTGGATTTATAAATACTCTGGTTCTAATTTTTTCTAGTGTTGGCGTTGTCTTTGCTTGGGTTGCTCTAAAAGAGCGTAACTGGCGTAAATTCCAGGCGTGGATGTACATTGTGGTAGCGTGCTCCGTTGTCTTTATGTGCATCAAGGGAGTGGAATACAACAGCAAACTCAACAAGCATCACGGGATCAAGTTGATGGACAATTCAGTCATGGAAGGAAAGATCAAAGATAAGACTGATCAGATTCGGTTCGAAGCGACGGAGGTATCTTTCAGCCTCCAAGGCGGTATCCCAATCTTGCTAGAGTCCATCGATGGTGACTTCCCGGAGTTAACGCTTCAAGTGGAAGAAGGTGACGAAGAGATCACTATCGCCTCAGCATCTGAATTTAAGGATTGGTTCTTCGACGCTCGGCGGCAGACTGCTAGGGATCTGGTCGAAGAGCGGAAGCGCTATCGTGGTGAGATTGCTGAGGGTAAGGAGGCTCCAACGCCAGTAACGGTTTCAACTTCTGCTACCCTCGTTTCGGACAATCCGTTTAAAGTTCGTGGTAACCCACGCAAGATTGTCGCTCACACAGACGACACCATTAACTTCAGGGATGGAACCAAGGTTACCGGTAAACTTACCGGTGACGACGTTGTTTTCGAAGTTCATGAAGTCGATCTCCAACTGGTTCTCCCTCAAAACCAGCGTGATGCTCTTGTCTGGGAAGTAATCGACGATGAGCAAGCGAAGAAAGAATTCTTCGCCGAACAGCGCAAGGTTTACGAGGAAATAAAGGAATACTACGATAAACGTGGTGAAGTTATTCCTGAAAAGATGCTCCGAGGCCATATGCTTAACCTTCATTATGTCCATCTAGGACATAGCGATGGCCACCACGGTGACGATGGTTATGGCGATAAAGAGCATGATGGTGAACACGAAGATGACAAAGTTCATCGCAGCGAATCAAAGCCTTCAGCCAAGGATGCTGACCTTCATTCCTCCAAGGATTATGGGTTGATCTCGGTTCCACGCGATAAGATAAAGTTCATGGGCAATCATGGCCCAAGATACGGGAACTACTACGCGCTCTACTTTACGATGACTGCTTTGCACGGCCTCCACGTTGTCGGTGGAGCGCTCGTGTTGCTTTATTTCGTAGTGTTTGGAAAGCGAATTTACCTCAAAAATCCGGAGCATTTAGCAAACAGAGTGGAGGTCGGGGGGCTGTTTTGGCACTTTGTGGACCTGATTTGGATTTTCCTTTTCCCTCTAATGTATCTCCTGTAATTAGAGACCTAGATTTGATTCCTTATGGCAGACGCGACACACGACTGGGCCCATCACAAGAAGATTTACACCATCATCGGTGTTTTACTTTTTATCTGTACTGGCCTCACTCTGGCTCTTGGGCTTTGGGCGCCGCTTGATGTAGGCCCTCCCGGACCAACACCGGGCGATTACGTTATTGGGCTGGCTTTAGCCGGAACCAAGGCTTCTTTAGTCGCCATTATTTTTATGCACCTGAATCATGAAAAGGGGCTGATTTACAAGACGCTAGTTTTTACCTTTCTTTTCTTTGTTGCGTTGATGGGGCTCACTCTGTTTGCCGGGTCCGACCCAATTCTCGAAGAATATGACACCCTTGAGACCACTAATGGCAAGTTGATACAATCGGTTGACCAGTAAGCACTATGTCTATCAAGCATTTCCACATAGCCTTTATTATCTTCTGCACTCTGTTTTCATTGGGATTCTCTGCTTGGTGTCTTGTTATTCCAGGTCAACCTTCGGTAATAGAAAATATGGGTTGGATCAGCCTAGCGGGTGGGATCGCATTGCTTATTTACGGCATCCGTTTCTACCGGAAGATAAAAAACGTAATAACCTAAAAGAAGTTCAAGTTGCTATGGAGATCTTCCCACTATTTGATAGTCCAGTCCTTGCCTGCCCGATGTGTTTGAGCGGAGCGGATGGGCAGCAATTGATCGCGGCCAACTCCGCAATTTTACTTCTTCTCGTTGTACTCGTGGGAGTGCTCATGGCATTTTTCAGTTTCATCATTTACTTGGTCAAGAGAGCTAAGCGATTCGGGGAAGACCAAGCTACGAACACGGTGCGTGTCGATCGAAGCAAGAATTAATAAGGAGCTATTTAAGTATGATTGAATCGATCAACGATTGGATTGGAATGCACGAGATTGCCTCTCGGCATGGCAACGTAGGTAATCACATGCTGGGCCTGATTCACTGGTTTATGCTTGTCCTTTTCGTTGGTTGGAGCGCTTTCCTAGCTGTGATTCTGGTGAAATTCCGTCGATCCAAAAACCCCAAGGCGAGCTATAAGGGAATGACTTCTCACTTTTCGACACACATCGAGATCGGTGTGGTGATTGTAGAGGTCGTGCTTCTACTTGGATTTGCATTCCCCCTGTGGGCAAAGTGGGCAGATGCTAAGGAGCGTCCTGAAGGCGATAATGTGGTGAATTTGCGAGCCGTTGGCGAACAATATCGATGGACTTTCCACTACGCTGGTTCCGATAATCTTGTCGGAATGACAGCGCATGACCGTCTCAGTGGTGCTAATCCGGTTGGTCTTGTTACCGAGGATCCTAATTCTGCGGATGACTTTGTTTCTGTTAATGAACTAGTTGTTCCGGTTGGTCGCCCCGTTGTGATACAGGTAACTTCCAAGGATGTTATTCATGGTCTGGCTATCATCCCTATGTTTGCCCAGCAAGACGCAATCCCGGGGTCTGAAATCCCGATGTGGTTTATTCCGGAGAAAGAGGGGGAGTGGAATATTGTTTGTGCGCAGCTTTGCGGGGCAGGGCATGCTCAAATGGTGGCCTACGTGAAAGCGGTCAGCAGTGATGAATTCGATGATTGGTATGGTTCGCAAAATCCCCTGCTACCAAAGTCGTGACGGGCTTGTGATCCCGCCAGAGTAAGTAACACCGGCGGATCTCTTGCGAGTTCCGCCGTTTTCGTAACTGGGCGCAGCTTCGGTCAGTTCCAAAACGTAGATATTGTCAATGAGCAAGCATCAGGAGTGCGGTAAAGCCTTTCGCTTTTTTACTAGGTTGGTGGTTTTATTTACCATCCTTTTAATCTGGTGGGGCGCTGCGACGACTACCAAACAGGCAGGAATGGCTTTCCCTGATTGGCCTCTTAGCTTTGGTTCAGTGAATCCTGAGGGGTGGTTGAGCTACATGGTTCCTTTCCTTGAGCATAGTCATCGTCTGCTTGGGAAATGGGTCGGAATTCTCGTTTTGGTGATGTTCGCATGGTCTTACGTGAGGTCTTGGCGGAATCTTCTCGAGGTGGTTGGAGTCGTCTTAGTGCTCGCGACGGTTTTCGGCATCTTTATCGCTTTTGGAGCAGAACGTGAAGATGCTGCTCGCAAGCAGCTTTTTCTTTGGGTGGCGCTGGCCACTTCGCCGGTTCCGATTGGATGGCTCATCTGGAGTTGGACCTCTCGTGGTTGGAGTCTCGTCCAGAAGTTGTGCGCCACGGCGCTTTTAATGGTGACAACTCAGGCAATTTTCGGCGGAGTTCGTGTCACAGAAATCTCAAACGCTTTTGCCGTAGTCCATGGTTGTTTTGCTCAAGCTTTTTTCTGCCTCCTGATTCTCATTGTAATGGTCGCAAGCAAGGATTGGGTCAAGCCGTCTTCTCGCACCGGAATGCCAAAAACAAGCATCACTCTGGTGTCTCTGGTCTACGTCCAGTTGATCATTGCAGCATCAATGCGGCACTTTCACCGCTATGGTCTCGTAGACACAGGGATCCTCACGACGCAGGGGGAACTCATTCCCGAATTCGACAATCCTGTAATTGTCCTCATGTTTCTGCATAAGTTGATGGCGGTTGTTATCATGGTTTTTACGGCCTTTCTTTTCGTAACGGTGGAACGATCACGGGGGGAGGAAACCCCTTTAGGGAGTCGGTATGTTTATCTTCTTGGAGGAGCGGTGGCAGTGCAGATAATTCTCGGTATCTCGGTAATTATGACCGGAAAGAATTTCTGGATTACCAATTTTCATGTTCTGAACGGCCTTGCTATTCTCGCTTTCTCTTTTTCTTTCGCCGTGAAATCGCGGAGGGGCGCTTTGCAGCTCAAGCTCGCAAATTCCTGAAGTTGGTATTACAATCTCATGCTCCGCGCTGGAGGAGCCAGAACTCGAGGTAAACCCGATGCAAGGCCCAATCATGACGAGAGAAATTCAAACAGGCGAAGAGGCAAAAGCTACCGAAGGGGGCCTTAAGGGCGTCCGGAAAGACCTTTTAGCGCTCACCAAGGCTCGCCTCAGTCTCCTAGTTGTTCTTACGACGCTGTTCGGCTACCTAGTCGCGACTCGCGCATCGGGTGATTTTAGCTGGGCAATTTTATTTCATACGCTTTTTGGCACTATTCTGGCAGCATCAGGAGGTGCGGTATTTAATCAGTTGATGGAAGTCGAACAGGATTCTCGGATGCAGCGGACTTCGGGAAGACCTCTTCCAGGGAATCGGATGCCGAAGCCGATGGCATTCATTATTGGATGGTTACTTTGCGCCTTTGGCATCATCCATCTCGGCATGAAAGTGAATATGGTCGCTGCATCCATGGCGGCCGCTACTTTGCTGACCTATCTCTTCATCTACACGCCGATGAAGAGGGTTTCGTCGTTCAATACTATAGTAGGCGGTGTTTCAGGGGCCCTGCCTCCTTTAATCGGTTGGGCCGCTGGAGGACAGCCTCTTTGGACTGCGGGGGGACTGTTTCTTTTTGCACTACTCTTTTTTTGGCAGATGCCCCATTTCGCGGCCATTAACTGGATGTATCGTGAGGAATATGCCCAAGGAGGATTCAAAATGTGGTCGAATGATGATGAGACAGGGAAAAAGACAGCTCGGATTGCGATTTTCTTCTCGGTCTTAATCTTACTACTAGGGCTATCAACTCCACTTTTGACGCCGGTAATGAGTGCTTGGGGCTCAATCGGCGGTGCTGTCCTGGGTCTATTGATGTTGTGGTTGTCTGTCAAATTTCTCAAATCAGGTGATCGGAACGATGCAAGAACTCTCTTTTTCTACACCCTTCTCTACTTACCTCTCACGATGATCGTATCGTATACTACGTGGCACGGCCCGCTAGACCACTAAAATGACCGAGGAACCTCAGAATGAAGCGCACGAAATTCCCCGTAATCAGTTGATTACCTGGTGGGGATCTATCATCGGGGTTTGTGCAGTGATCATTTTTGGATCAATTTTTGTGACAAGGGCTTACCTCGAGCGTCGCACTTATGAGGTCGAGAATTACCGTCCACCTCACGTTGCTAAGTTAGAGACAGATCTGAATCTGGT
>DCQY01000121.1:0-2055 GCA_002323995.1 Akkermansiaceae bacterium UBA1506
GGTGTCTCCGTCGACATTATTGATCAGAGGAAATTACCGTGGTCATTTCAGATTGCCTCCCTTAAAACTAGTGACGATGCGGCCCGGGCAATCTACGAAATGTCGGTACGTGGCGCTGGTCTGATCGGAGCGACTGCCGCTTACGGCATGTTTCTTGCCGCACTCGAATGCTCGGAGGCGAAGGACGACAACTCTTTCGATGCAGCGTTTGCTTCCCATGGAGAAAAACTGAAGGCATCTCGACCGACTGCAGTAAATCTAAGCTGGGCAGTGAGCCGTCAACTTAGTGAGGTAGCACCGATCTCTGGAGCTATGGCTAAGGTCGCTAAAGCTAAAGAGGTGGCGACACTGATTGCGGACGAAGATGTGGAGTGGTGTCGCAAGATTGGATTCCACGGCCTTCCCTTGATTCAGAAAATCTTTGAGACTAAGGGTGGCAGCAAGCCTGTAAACATTTTGACTCATTGTAACGCAGGCTGGTTGGCATTTGTGGACTATGGTTCAGCGACCTCACCAATCTATGCTGCTCATGACGCCGGTATTCCTGTTCATGTCTGGGTTGATGAAACGCGGCCCAGAAATCAAGGGGCTAGATTAACAGCCTGGGAACTAGGAAAGCATGGCGTGCCGCATCGCGTAATCGTTGACAACGCGGGTGGTCACCTCATGCAGCACGGGATGGTCGATCTGGTTATCACGGGCACGGATCGAACCACCTACACCGGAGACGTAGCGAACAAAATTGGCACTTACCTCAAAGCGCTTGCAGCCAAAGACAACTCAATTCCTTTCTACGTTGCGCTACCTTCCTCCACATTTGACTGGAACGCTAGCGACGGGTTGAGCGATATTCCTATTGAGGAGCGGGGAGGGGAGGAGATCAATCGGATAGGGGGTGCCCCTGATCCCGCGCTTTCTTCCGACCCCGAGGTAGAGGTAACTGTTGTCGCTAGAGGCAGTGCGGTGGCAAACTACGCGTTTGACGTCACTCCACGGCATCTCGTTACCGGGCTTATCACTGAAAGGGGGATCTGCAGCGCCACGGAGGCAGGCATAAAGAAACTTTTTCCAGAGAAATAATCTGAATTCTAGCGTATTAGTTTTGGTATTCATCCCGCCCATCTTTTCATGCCCGTAAAGATCGATCCCAATCTTCACCAAGATAAAAAGCCCCCGTGGATTCGCGTGAGGCTTCCCAATAATCCCGTATTCTGGGACACCAAGGGTATGATCGAGGATCTAAACCTCGTGACAGTATGCGAAGAGGCGCAGTGCCCTAATCGATGGGAGTGTTGGGGGCATGGGACCGCTACTATGATGATCGCAGGGGAGCGGTGTACTCGTGCTTGTGGTTTCTGCGCCGTTGATACACGTCGTCCGTTGCCGTTAGAGGCAGATGAACCAGATCGCGTAGCCGAGGCCGTAAGACGCATGGGGTTGAATCACGTCGTGATTACTGCAGTGGCCCGAGATGACCTACCCGACGGCGGTGCCAGCCACTTCGCCAACACAATTTATAAGGTGAGAGAAGTAAACCCTGATACAGTTGTAGAGGTTTTAGTGCCTGACTTTATCGGCAAAGATGACTGCCTTTGGATAGTGATGGAGGCGGCTCCTGAAATATTTAACCACAACTTGGAAACGATAGAGCGCCTCACTCCAGTTGTCCGCTCTCGGGCCAAATATTGGCGCTCTCTCAAGGTTTTGAAGACGGCGCGGGAAATGGCGAATCAAATGGATAACCGATGTGCGACCAAGAGCGGTATTATGCTGGGGTTGGGCGAGAAAGAGGATGAGGTTCTCAAAGCGATGGATGATCTTCGCGATCATCGGGTAACCGTCCTAACCCTTGGTCAATATTTGCGACCTTCGCCTAAACACCTACCTGTCGTGGAATATATCGAACCGGCGACCTTTGATCGTTTTAAGGAGATCGCGCAGGATAAGGGGTTCCGACACGTCGCTTCGGGGCCACTAGTACGCAGTTCTTACCACGCGGCTGATTTCAAGCCTGAACTTGATCCTGAGGCTTAATTGCCTCCGGAGGATGACCAA
>DCQY01000121.1:2439-9246 GCA_002323995.1 Akkermansiaceae bacterium UBA1506
TTACGCTTACACAGCAAAGGCAGTCTTGAGAATGGTTGTCTCGTCGAGTGGTTTGCCGAGAAGTTGCAGACCGACTGGTAATTCCTTCCCGTCGCTCGCAACCGTGCCACAGGGAACAGACACCCCGCAGATGCCGGCTAGATTGGCGGAAATGGTGTAGATATCAGCGAGATACATAGAGAGAGGATCACTAAGTTTCTCTCCAATCTTAAAGGCGGGTGTTGGTGATACGGGAGAGGCGATCACATCGACCTTTTCGAAAGCTTTTTTGAAGTCATTGCGAATGAGTGTTCGCACTTTCTGAGCTCGGAGATAATAGGCATCGTAGTATCCGGAACTAAGTACGTAAGTACCCAGGATGATTCGGCGTTTCACTTCGGATCCGAGACCTTCGTTCCGAGACTTTTCATAAACGCTTAGAAGATCGTCAGCACTTTCGGAACGGTGTCCGTATCGAACACCGTCAAAGCGAGCGAGATTGGCGGAGGCTTCCGCGGTGGCAATGACGTAGTAGGTCGCCACTGCGTGTTCAGTATTGGGAAGCGAAATCTCGATCACCTCGGCTCCCTGATCGGTAAGCGCCCTGATTCCAGCCTCTATCTGCGTTTTAACCTTAGGATCGAGGCCTTCTGCAAAATATTCCTTGGGAAGGCCTATCTTTATACCGGAAACTCCTTCGTTAAGAGCAGAGGTGTAGTCGGGCACTGGCTGGTCCAAGCAAGTGGAATCATGAACACAAGACCCTGCAATAATTTGGAGGAGCAAGGCTGCATCTTCGACCGTTTTGGTCATCGGGCCTGCTTGATCGAGTGAGGAAGCAAAAGCAACGAGTCCGTAACGGGAGACGCGGCCGTAGGTCGGTTTTAATCCGATAATGCCGCAGTGACTTGCGGGTTGTCGTATTGATCCTCCCGTGTCCGTTCCCAGTGCGGCAACAGCCGTGTTGGAAGCCACTACCGCAGCTGAACCGCCGGATGAGCCACCGGGGATCCGCTCGGTATCATGGGGGTTCCTGCAAATCTTAATCCCTGAGTTCTCGTTGGAAGATCCCATGGCGAACTCATCCATGTTTGTGCGACCGAATGGAATTGCGCCAGCTTCACGAAGCTTGCGAACAACGGTTGCGTCATAGGGGGCCTTGTATTTGCCTGTGAGCATCCTAGAGGCGCAACCACAGGACTGTCCCTCGACATTGATCAAATCCTTGATCGCGATTGGCACGCCCCCAAGCGGAAGAGAGAGATCTACTTTTTCGGCATCCGCCAACGCGAGATCAAGGTCGTGAGAAAGATAGCCACCGATATCAGCATCGTTTTGATCAATGGCTCGGGCGATCGACTTGAGAGCATCAGAGGGTGTCAGCTCACCTCTTTGGTAGGCCTGCTTTAGCTGAATGATGGTGAAATCAGCGGCGTTCAAAAAATTAAAAAATGGTTGGGGGTTAACCAGGAAAAATTGGAGGCAGACTCACTCTACCACTTTTGGCATCTTGATTTGATCGTGTGCCGTGGCAGGAGCATTCGAGAGGACAGCGCCCTGACTGAGTCCCGGGCCATCACTTTTGTCTTCACGAATCACATCAAAAACGGGAACGGCGTGAGCTGTCGGTTCAATTCCCTCAACCTCAATGGCATTGAGTTGCTCCACATATTGAAGAATTTGATCCATCTGACCTTGGTATTCCTCTATTTCTTTATCGGCTAACTCGATCCGGGCAAGGTGAGCTATTTTGCGTACGTCCATGATTATTGAGTGAGAGAAGAGGCTGACTGACCCCTCGTGAGGACTAGCATTCTAGGCCTGTCGCAGCGATCCGGCAAGTTTGAGTTGGCTCACGAGCCATGTTTCGTCCAACTTGGCGGAGGATGGAAATTCATACAATAGATCTTGAGTTTGAAGGAATGCACCAAGCAATCGCCGCTTTTTTGGTTGAGAGTGGAGAGACAAGAATCCTTATCGAGACAGGCCCAGAATCAACGAGAGAAATACTTCTCGGTAAACTCACAGCTTTGGGATGCAGTCCCACGGAACTCGATGCCGTGTTCGTTACTCATATTCACCTCGATCACGCGGGCGCAGCAGGATGGTTTGCGAAGCAGGGAATCCCTCTTTATCTGCACCCGAACGCAGAACGTCATATCGTTGACCCCACCCGCCTGATAGAAAGCGCTCGTATGGTTTACGGTGATCAATTCGAAAATCTTTGGGGTGGAATGACTCCTGCACCCGAAGAGTCAGTCCATGCGATTCCAACTGGGTCAATACAAACCGTTGGTGAACTTTCGATTGAGGCTCTTGAGACACCAGGGCATGCTTTTCATCACTATGCTTATGCCCTGGGCAATACCTGTTTTGCGGGTGACGCAGCAGGAGCGAGCATTAGGGGGACTGACTTTATTTCCGTTACTTCAGCGCCCCCTCAGTTTCATCTTACCCATACGCTGAACTCGATTGATCTCCTTAAGGGTCGAGACTTTGACGAAATCTATCTGACGCACTTTGGATCAGTAACTTCGCCTGAACAGCACCTAAGCGATTATCGTAAGGCCGTTGAATTGAATGCAGAATTTATTCGCCAACGCCTTGAAGAGAGGATGGATCCCGAATCGCTCAAGATCGCCTACCAGGCCTTTTGCATGGAGCAGGCCTTCCGTGTCGAAACGGAGCGGGAAACTTGGAAAGTTCTACAGAGTGTCAACAGCACGGATATGTGTGCCGAAGGAATTCGCCTCTTTTGGGCAAAACAAATGAGTGAAGAAACTTGAATAGGCTAGGTGAGAGTGTTGAGTGTCTCGCCATAATTTCCGTCCATGAGAGGCCTATCCACACTGATCGTTATTCAAATTCTTACCGCAGCGTCAGTTACTCCGGGTTTCGCGCAGGAGGAGAGAAGTTTCGAAACCCTTTCAGGTCGACCGCTTTACCAATCAAGTTTGGCTCGGCTCCCTTACCGACAACTGATCAAGATTGCGCAGAGTGATTCACGCTCTGAAGTGGATAGTGAGAGCTACCGTTTGAGGATAGAGAGTCGAAATTCGCTCGTTTCATCCCAAGATATTGAGCTCTACCTCGATGTGGAAGATGCTCCGATTATTCTTGTGGTCGATAACGATGGTTTTGTTGAAGTTCCATTCAGCAAAAAGATGATGGAACTCAACCCTGACCTCGTGGCGAATCAGCCAAAAGGGACCCTCAATATCTTTGTTGACCTAGAAATTCCGAAGGTGGACGCACCGAAAATCAAGGATGGTAAGGTCGACTATCGCGAACTTTTCCGCCCGCTCATTGCCATCCAGAAAGAGATGAGAAAAGTCGACCCCATTTTCGGTCTAGCTGGGCAGCAGCAATTCGTGCTTGAAGTCGATACAGAGGGAACTCCGCTAAAAATTACGCGTGAATTAGGCTCGCGCACCTTCAGGCCGAACGAGGATGGCAAGATCTACATGATCCTAGAGTCGTATCTATACGAGGAGAATCCCACAATCACTATCCCCGAGGAGGCGAAGATTCAGGTTCTGCCTAAGTCCCCGGAGGAAATCGAAGAAATCCGCTCCCGTTAACCGTTCGATCAGGCCTTTCTTTTGGCTTTTCGCCTGTTGTCTTGTTTTTCAGAGCTGCTTCGCGAGCGGACTCGGAATAGAAAGGGCAGTCCTTCCATAGGATAATCTTTTCGGATCTGATTCTCGAGGAAGCGCTGATAGGTTCGGGTCAACAACTTAGAGTGGTTCACGAAGAGCAGATACTCCGGAACTGGCACGGGTTGGGGGCGGTCGCTTCGCTTCTGAGTCGCGTAGAGCAGTTTGAGACGTTTCCCGTGTCGAACGGGCGGAGGATTGCGATCAATGGACTGGCGAAGGAGGCGATTCAATACGCCTGTCGAGACAGGATCCTGAGCCGTATTAACGACTTGTTGGATGTGATTGAAGATTTTTCCAAGATACTGTTTCTCCTTGGCTGATATCGCCACTTTCGGTGCGTAGGGGAGAAAGAAAAGATCATCACCAAGTTCCTCACGGAACTGATCGATACGGTCTTGGAACTTAACCCCCGGATGGTAAAGGTCGAACTTGTTCAACAAAACGATACACGGCTTATGAGCATCGATCACCATTCCAGCTATTCTGCGGTCCTGAGTCGTCACTCCTGAAGAAGCATCGATGAGCAGTAAACAAAGATCAGCGCGGCGAATCGATTTCTCAGATCGCATCACGGAAAAGACCTCGACCGAAGTGTCCCGTTTATTTCGTTTTCGGATTCCCGCGGTATCAATAAGAGTGTATTCTTTTGCATCACGGTAGTAGGGGACATCAACCGCATCGCGTGTCGTGCCTGCCACATCGGAGACAATACTCCGTTCATCGTTCATGAGCGCATTGATGAGGGAGGACTTGCCAACATTAGGACGCCCAACAATGGCGATTTTCACCGGGGCAGGGCCGTCGCTCTCTTCATTAAGGTTTTCTATCCCAAGTTCATGAAGTTCGGTCTGAATAAGATTTTCCAACTTTTCAAAGTTGCGGCCATGCGCCGCTGAAGTGTTAATCTGATTGGTAAACCCGAGCTCAGAGAACTCGGCGGCATCGGGTTCTAACTTCGGAGAGTCAACCTTGTTGGCGAGGAGCACGACTGTTGCCTTTGAGTTGCGTAGCAATGCAGCAAGTTCACGGTCCACAGGATGAATCCCCGTTTGCACATCAACGACGAGTAAAATCAAGTCTGCTGATTCGATGGCTATATCGGCCTCCATTCGAACCTGCTCACCGAACCCGTCATCAAGTGTGGCTCCGATACCGCCGGTATCAGTCAATTCGAAAGATATGCCTCGTGGCCGCTTACATTCTGTGGCAATCCGATCACGGGTTACGCCAGGCTGATCATGCACGATGGCGATCCTTCGCTTCGCGATACAATTAAAAATTGCGGACTTTCCGACATTGGGACGACCAACAATGGCAACTTGAGCTAAATGTTTATGAGACATCAGAATCTGGCATGGTATACCCGTGTAGCCGCATCTGATGAATGCCTCCGACAATATACTGGTAGCCGGAGATGAGCGTAAATACGGCGGCCAGATAGATCAGGATATCCAAAGGAAGCGGTCGGGCTTCGAGGCTCCAAAAGTCCACCAAAACCCAGCAGACGCAACCTAACTGTAAGAAAGTACATATTTTGCTGGTGATGATGCGCTTCATCTTAACCTCGCCGGTTGCGTAATGGATGATAATAACCCCGGCCACAATCGTGACGTCCCGAGTAATCACAAGTACTGCGAACCAGATTGGAAGTCCCGCATGCCAATGCGTCATACTCAGGGTGACGACGCCAGCGAGCAGTAAAAGTTTATCTGCGACCGGATCAAGAGCCCGCCCAAGTTTTGTGCTCTGGTTAAAGTTTCGAGCAATGTAGCCATCTAGAGCATCACTAAGTGAGGCAATTGCAAAGACGATTAGAGCTGCGATCCGATACCAAACCTCCCGATCGCCCTCGATAACGCTCTGGCTATAATAGGCTGCAAACACGACAAACACCGGAATCAGAAGGAGGCGCGTGATCGTGATCTTGTTGGCCAGCGTCATTGTAGGTAAGAGTCGTTTGCGATCGATTCAATGGATAGCAGAATGAGTCGACAATGCCAACGGTCCCGGCTACGATTTTATTTGGCTAATACCATTAGCGCGTCAACAAACACGTAAGACATGGCAAAATTTGCTGAGGCATCGCGGGAACTGCTGGAGCAGGCACTCGCTTCGAATGAGCTTCGTTACTTCACCGCGAGTGGCGGAGAGGCCATGGGTAAAACCGGGCCGGAAGATACCGCTGAGTTTGCGGAACTTCTTGTGGCACTTCAAGAATGCGCGCAACTGCTAGGGGAAACGCTTGAAATGGGCGCTGTATCCAGCGCAATCTGTGTAAAGGGGGATGAGACAGCTGGATTCTGCTGTGATCCCAATTCCAAATCCGAGGAGGCTGTTATTACCGGCGCCATCGTAAATCGGAGGATGGCGGCGAGCGAGTTTTTTAGTTCTATCCAAGACTATCATAACGGTCAGGATCAAAAATGACTCCAGAAACTCGCAGCGCAAATCTCAACGCCTTAAGAAAATCAGGCTCGATTTACGGCGTGATGCTTCAGCGCGACCAAGAAGTCATCTATAGTAATCTCCCATTTACGAGTGATAAGGCGAGAGAACTCTCGGTCGTTACCGACGATATCGTCTGCTTTTACACGAAGGATGGCCAAGTTCTAGATCAACTCTCTTTCCGCTATGATGGTGGAAATCTCGTGATTCTTCTGAAAGAACACCACCGGTTGGTGGTGCTCCATCATAGTGCGGAAGAAGTCGATAGCATAGCAGAGGCGGCGACGTCTTTTCTTTGCGATTACCTCACTGGGGAGGCGATCAGTTCATTTATGGGTTCTAGCTGATTGATCGGAGGCGGCGATAAGCACTAAAAAAGGCTGCCGGGTTAGGCAGCCTGTTGTTTTTAGTAATGTGAAAAGGATAACGATCAGGAACTCTCCTCTTTGGGCTTGTCCTCGCGGAGTGTGAAACGGAATCGATTCCCGCGATTTCGCTTGGCAGCCGCTCGAGCCTTTCGTTTGGTTCGCTGAGTGGGAGTTTCAAAGGAGCGAAGTCGGCGCATCTCTTCGATGATGCCCTCGGACTCCATCTTGCCTTTGAGACGTTTAAGAGCACGATCGATCGGCTCTCCTTTTTTGACATCGACTTCTGGCATGGTAAGTGATCGAAATTGGTTGCAGTTTTTAGGGGTCTCGCCGTGGGATTCCGGCGAGGGCGGGAA
>DCQY01000106.1 GCA_002323995.1 Akkermansiaceae bacterium UBA1506
CCCTTTTTTTGGATGGATACGCCCTAGGAACAGAAGCGTTTTTCGACCATCGCGAAGGTTATTGTCAGGGATATTCTCAGGAAGATCGACTCCGTTAGGCACAACTGCGACGGGGCCTTTGATACCATAATTTCGAAACGACTGGGCTTCAGAGTGACACAGAGCATGAAGGCAGGACGCATTCTTTAAGTGGCGATTCTCAAACAGTCTGACTGCGACCCGCTTTTTTAAACGCGAACGGTTGAGGGCCCATTCATCGAGCATTCCATGTGGACTGACGAGGTAGGGAATACGATGGCTCGTAGCGAATCGGTAGGCGGTGATAGAGGCCTGAGTCCACAGGCCGTGAGTGTGAATTAAAGAGGGCGATTGTTCAAACAGCGCCTTCCTCATTTTCGGGGCCCAAGTCATTTGAGGTAGTGCTTTGGCAGGAAGCGCGGAAAGGTGGTGTCCCGTCCATTTTGGGATTTTTGTACCTGCATCTAGATGGCCGATGGCATTCACTTCAAGACTGAGTGACACTTGAGCGGAAGCAAGTGCGCTCAAGGCTTCTGGTATTCCACCTCCTAAGGTGGAGACAGAAGCCGTTACGTGGGTAACCCTCTTAAGACTCACGGATATATTGATTTCAGAATTGATACTTTTGACCCTTAATCGGGTCTTCAAAGAGCACTTTTATCAAATTTTTAGCGACCAAACTTTTTTAAACGAATTTGGCGATGACGCTTGTGAAAATTTCATTTGATTGATTTCGAAACCACTTCGGGAGAGCTCACTTTGAATGACTGTGGCTTTTCAGTTTGTGATGGAGAAGATTTTACCGCATCAGTGGAATTTTTCCAAGTGACCCAGTGATTTTTACAAGTGTGTTCTCGGTATCATAAACAAGGCTTTTAGATCAAAGCAGGTTGCGCTTGATCATCTGAATTTTTCACGAAGCCCTCAGTAGTTTTTTTAACCCTTCGCCAAAAGCTAGCGTTGGGCATTTCTTTTGCAGTTGAGCAAAGCTATTTTGACCTAGCAGACTAATTTCTTCCGCCGAAAGTGTGGCAACCTTTAAAAGTGAATCGGCGATCGAATCAGAGGCTTTTGGGTCGAATTTCCAGCCATTGAAATCGTTTATGACGAGCTCTTCGGCTGCCCCAACGTTCGAACTTGAAAGAATAGGCAGTCGGCAAGCCATCGCTTCATTGATTACGAGGCCCCAGGGTTCACTTAGCGCTGGATGAACAAAACAGCCTGCATGGGCGTAGAACCGAGGAAGTTCCCCGATTTGTCGAAAACCAGGAAAGAAGACGGTCGCCGCAGTTTCGTTCACCTGCCTTAAATCCCAGGGAGCAACGGCTTCCATTTTGAGACCGTATCGCTCACATTGTTCTTGCATGTACGGCATTAATGGTCCGTCTCCGAGGAGACAGAGATCCCAACCATTGACAGGTGAATCGGTATCGCTTGTTGCCTCAGCGAAGGCCGAAATCAGGCGATCGAGGTTCTTGCGTTCAACGAAACGGTTGGAGGCCAGAAAGTAGGGCTGAAGAGTAAGTGAGGCATCAAACTTTCGAAAGCGATCGGCTTCGGTTGCGAAGTAATGATTGTTCACCACATTATAGCCGAATTGAATAGCTTCAGATGACACGCCAAGTTTCACGAGGTAGTCACGATGGGAATGAGCGCCGACGAGTCCGGCGTCGAATTCGCTAATCAGGCGTTTTTTAACCAATTCTTTTGCCATATTTCGTTGATCATCTACTTCCCGAGTTTCGCTCATAACAATAGCTTGAGCCCCGTTTTTTCGGCACCATGATAAGCAGCTTCTCGCATCCGGAGATCCCCAACCGGAGATCGCGATGGCATCGGGTCGAAGCTCGTTCAAGACTTTTCTAAATTCGCTTTTGACACTGCGGCGAGGGATTGATTCCCATTCTGCGCTAGGAAACACGGTATGACGGATCCAGGATTGTTGTTCAGTTTCTTTATTCCAGGCATAAGTTGCGTCAAGACCTGCGGTTTCTAGAGTGATCACGTTCCAACCTGTTTCTGCCAGAGCCTCGACCGCAGAGTCGATCCTGGCGATATGGTAGGGGCCAAGGCGAGCGAACTGAATGGCGACGGTTGGCATTGCTTGTATACGACTTCCTTGCTGGCTTCTGCTAGCAGGGACACTGGCGAATTAGATTGTTCCACTCTCTGGTGGAGTAGGATAAACAATGTCTCTGGATGAAAGCTTGTTTTGCGTTTGCTCCGAGCCTTTTTTGTAATTGGGCAGAGTCTCTCAGTTTGTTCACAGCCAGTAGAAGTTCAACGGCGGTTTGGCAAACGATGCCAGCAGTCGCATTCTCAATATCAATTGCTGTTTGACATGAGCGTGGCCCAACGAAAATCACTGGTATTCCCAAAGCCATCAATGGATAGAGTTTTGAGGGAACGCAAGTTCCTTCCATTTCTGCGTCCAGAGACACTATGTGGACATCGCCACATGAAAGAAACTCTTGGAGGTACTCCCTCTCGACTCTGCCACGGATTATGATATTTAAATCGCGCTGCTCTGCAGCAAGAGTGGCCACATCATCGATGCCGGGTCCGGAGCCAGAGAAGAGCCATTGAATTTGATTGTTGTTTTCGGGTAGTAACAGAGCATCACAAATGAGTTCAAAATTGTGCCAATCACCTGCAAAGCCTGAGTACATTATCGTAAACTGATCGTTTAGTCCGAATTTCGATTTCGATTTATCTGGAGCGGGTTGGAACTCCTGCCATTTGTCTGGTGCCCAAGTTCCGATTATTTTGATTTTTTCGCGAGGAATATTGAGTTCGGTTAGGGCACTTTTCATGCAGGCACCAAGCGTCACGACTTTATCTACCTTTTTAAGTGACTTCGTTTGGATGCTTTTGAAGACTTTCGCTAAGAATCGTTTTATGGGGCCTGAACGGCGGAGGATTTGTTCCAACGGCAGATCCATGACCCAGGCTATCGAAATCGCGTTGGTTTTGCGTTTTAGGATATTTGCTGCAGTTCCGGCGAGTCTTGGGCTGTCCATCCAAACAACCAAGTCGAACTTTTTCTTTGTTGTCATGGCGCGGAAGCAGAGAATTTGAAGCAACAGGAATTCAGAAAGAGGCGCTGGAATAAAATTTGGGATTGGCTTAATCCCTTCAACGCTAATGGCGCCAGCCTCATCCTCGATCTGGTAGCTTTTTGAATCACCTAAACACCAGACGAATATATCGTTGCCATCTAGCGAAAGCGATTCGATGAGTTCTGTTGCGATGTGCGACGTCGCGGCCCAGCCTTTTCCAATGGATTGGCAAATTAAGAGTAGCTTCATTCCTGAATCAGATAGAAATTTCGCTATTTGGCATGGTCAACGTCGGCATGCACAAGGTTAGGTGAGATATACCTACCCTTGAGACTCGATCGAAGATTTACGCTGCCGTTCGAATATCATCAAATTTTGATAATACCAACTAGATACTGTCGAGGAGTCTTTCCAATCCTGCCTCCAAAGTTTGGATTGTTAACGGTGATAGTTAAATTCTTTCTCAGCAAATTTTGATATCCAGTAAGAGTGGGGTTGCTCATTGATGTGGTCTAAGCCGCCTTGGCCCGGTGTGGCGGCGGTAAAGACGATGACTTCAGCCAGGTTAGCTAGAAGAGAGATGAATTGATTGGCTGAAGACTCTGGAAGGTGTTCGGCTACTTCCATACTGACGGCCAGATTAAATGGTTCTTCGGGAGTGAATGTATCAGTTTTTATATCGAAACTTTTTACGGGGAGCCCTCTCGTGACGCAGTAGTCGAGTCCGGCTTTTGAATGCTCAAGCCCGAAAACATTACACCCTTTATCACGAAGGGTCCCGAGGAGCGCTCCAGTTCCGCAACCGACGTCAATAACTCTTTTAGGAGCGAGTTCATTGACGATGGAGTTAGAGATTTTTACCGCACTTTCTTTTGCTGAATCCTCGACGACATCTCGGTAATAGGAGCGAGTGTAAACTGAATCATGCCCCAAAATCATGGATTTTAGTTTTGTGACTGATTTACACTCTCGGATTCGGTTAGGTATCACCAATTTGTAAAGTGATTTGGGGCGAATCTTTATACGCTTTAGAAAAGAAATTCGAATGGTTGGCGAAAGATAAAGTAATCTTTCAGGCTAGGTGAGAACGGAAATTTAATTTGTATTCAAGACACTTATTGCGATCTCCGATCTTTCGAGCTGGATTGCCAGCAACAATGGTAAAAGGTTCCACGTTTTTTGTAACGATAGCGCCTGCAGCAACGACGGCTCCCTCTCCAATGGTTACTCCGGGAAGGATAGTGGCCCGGTAGGCAATCCAGGCTCGGTCCCCGATAACGACATTGCCGCCGCGATCTGCAAGGTCAGGGGATTGAGGGTCGTGACCCAAAGTGAGTATTGTGGCTTCCGGGCCGATGGATACATCGTTCCCCGTGGTAATGGAAAATTTTCGTCCGTCCAGAAGGCAATCAAAGTTGATCACGTTGCGATTGCCGATGGAAATTTTTCGGCCATTAAGAAAGCGGCAGCGCATCTGAATGTCGCAGTTCTTGCCCAACCTTAAGAGATAGCAGTTGAGATATGAGCGCCGAAGTGCCTGAATTGGGAGATAAGACAGAATGGCGTTGTATGCGTAAGACAGGAGGCTACCTAATACTACTTTTGCTTTCATTCAAATGCTCTTAACACAAGGGCTGCTGGTTTGTAGGGTTAGCGAGGATCGCGTAACCGTTGAGATTGCATGATGAGATGATAGACATTGGTGCGAGAACTGTCAGCGGGAGGCGACTGGGAATATCTGGGAAATCACGATCTTGGCATTTCGTTTCCACGAGTTCTCCTTAATGTAGAGGTCCCAGTCAGGTGTGGCGGGTTTGTCTATAGCTTCTTGGATGGCTTGCTCAAGCCCTAGTTGGCTGTCTGGTTGTGCCCAAGTGCCTAGGTTGTAGAGCTCCACCGAGTTTTTCAATGGACCGTCTCCGCTTGAGGCAATGCAGGGAACACGAAAGTTTGCGGCTGTGTTGAGGACACCACTGGCTGAGCGGAAATTTGAACTGTAGGTTAACATCAAGAGATCAGCTGCGGTGAAGAGGTCACCCACTTGGGACTCTGGAACATGTTCGATAATCCAGCGACAACGGGAGTCGATACCAAGTTCTTGAGCCATTTCCTGATAGTATTGAGCAGGCCGTTGGCCGCTTGATTGCTCTTTGCCCGCGACTATGAGATAGCAGTCCGGTAGGCTTTTTAGGCTCTTGATGATGAGGTCGAGATTCTTTCCATCGCGGATGTGTCCAAAGCTGAGGAGTACGGTGGACTGGTCTGGAATTTGAAGTGAGGCTTTCGCTTTCTCATGAGTCATCTTCGAGGGAGGGAATGAGTAAATTCCATGAGGGATTACACTCGTAATCAGTTCAGGATTTGCGTTCCCGAGTTCCAGCTCAATAGGTTCGTGAACGAAAGCGTTGGAGAGAAAAGAATACGCCTTTTGAATTGAGTAGTGGTGCCACCACTTTGGGCCAAGTACGAAGTCCCGAACAGGGTCGTGCACGATCGCACCAAATCGAACCCCCCGATTGGCATGTTTCACAAGCCGCCATGTCCAAAAGGGGGCAAGATATTCGGAAAAACTTAAGATTACGTGGTGATAATTGAATTTTCGAATAACGAGATCCAATTGCTTTACGTCTTCTAGAATCCATGAAAAATGATCAAGTTTCTTTAAAAAGGATCGACTGGGAGCCTTAGCTTCCTTCAGGCGTGGCAGGGTGGTGAAGCTACCCGAGCGTTCATTGGAAAAGGTGGGGCGACAGAGGATCGTGACTTCCACGCCTTCCTGGCCAAGCGCATCAGCTTGAGCCTGTGTGTAGTCGGCGAGTCCCCCGTGGCTGTATGGCGCGAAATAAAGTAATCGCATCAGTCTGCGCTTGAGTGCTGAAGCATGATAGAGCGAAAGTTTTCGAACGAGTGATACTGTTTTACACGCTCTGAGCCTGCAACGGCTCTGCCTTTGAGATTCTCTGCATCCCCATAGGCACGATTGAGGGCTTTAACCAACTCAGCGGGAGATTCTTCGTCGATTTTGACTCCACATTCAACAAGTGCGGCGACTTCCTCAGTCCAAGTGCCATCGGTGTAAATCAGAGGAATTCCGCAGGCACCCGCTTCAATCGCGACTCGTGAAAGGCGATTGTAATAACTGCTTTTTCGATAGGGTAGGATAACAAAATCCGTTTGTGAGAGCCATGTGTTGTAGGCGGCAGCGTCGAGTGAGCCATTGTAGAAAGTTATGTGATCTGAATTCACTTTTTCTTCACCTGGCTCAAGCATGGTCCCGTCGGGCAACTGGAAGGGTTCTGGCCATTGTAGAATAAAGTGAAATTGTTTGAGGGTGCCTTCATTTTTTAGGCGCTCTATAGCAGATATGAGAAGATCACTCCCTTTTTCGTGGCGAGCGAAGCCTGGGCAGGAAACTGTAATCGGATCGGATGGAACATTTGTGTTCTGAGATAGATTCTTGGCCTCAATTGGATGCGGGAATAATTCGACGGGTAGTTGCGTGAACTCTTCGAGTTCCCTTTTCATGCCTTCAGTTTCGGCAGCTAGTATTACATTTTTTGCCTTCACGGCAGGCGTGAGTAGTCGGAAGCAAAGCTTCGCCAGCACATTGGAAGGCGATCGCAGGAATTGATAGCTTCGACTTTGCTCTGAGTAGCAACTGAATCCTTGGACGAACAGGAGAAGATACTTTGTGTTTTTATTGGCTAAGGGGCTTCGACTCAGGAGCGCAAATGCTAGCAGGTGCTGCAGTCGTACCGTGAGAGAGAAAACCCAACTATAGTGGGGGTCTTTCTTTAGCCAGCGTTTCAATTCTGATTTGAATTTGAAGCTATGCCGAAGTCCTCTTGTTAGTCCCTGGCTTGCTGAGTCGAGCCAACAGTTTTGAGACAGGTA
>DCQY01000107.1:0-31086 GCA_002323995.1 Akkermansiaceae bacterium UBA1506
AGGTGCCCTAGCTTTCTTTCTTTTGCTGCTCATTCTTGGCTTTCTCTTTTTTCGCCCGTTGCCCCTCGCGCTTCGCATTCGCTATTTCGAGTAGCTTCTGTCTCTGTCCAATACGCTGACGAGTGAGCTCCTTCATATCAGGCTGCTTGCCCCCGGGAACTGCATTGATGGTAAGATAGGCTTGTTCTTTGAAGATCAGGCCGTTGATGCCTTTGACCTCGAAATTAATTTCGACCTGATTGACGGGTTGAATGTTAGGAATAACGAGGTGAACCGACATTCCGTCTTCACTTAGAACCGCTTTTTTGATGCGAATTTTGTCTTCGCCTTCCTCAAGAGGATTTTTAACTGAGTAGTAGGCAGAGCCGTAGTTGCGGGTCCAAGCATAGTTCCACTGATAGAGTTCATAAGTTTCCGGGTTCGTCGCCGAATTTTGATCAAGGGCGAAGTTGAAATCGAGAGTGATTCCGTTCTCTTTCACGGTCACATTGGTAAGTAGGGGAGAATGGGTATTTGTGAAGCGGTAGCGGGAGATACCGCCCTGAGCCAGCCCTTTGCGCCCGCCGCCGTTCCAACCATTGAGACCGGTTGTGTAGACTTGACCGTCGACAGGGTTGACCGCGGCGCGATGGATTCCGGTCTCGGCGTCGAGGTCAATTTTGACAATAGCAGCCTGCTCGATCCCGTCGACTTCCTGAAGCATCAGATAATATAGCCAGCCTTTGCCGAAAGATGTGTGAAGTAATTTACCGGAGAGCGGACCCCAGCGTTTGTCGTCGATCCAGAGCTGGCCCCCGGAGGAATTATCGAAGTTCTGTGGCATCCAGATGATAGGCTGGTCAAAGGTGTCGGGCGCGATGACCTTGGTATGATCAATAGCGCCGCCGTCCGGAGCCCAATGTTCGGTGCGAAAGGTCTGAGCGTAGCCATAGAAGCCGCCCGGATCACAGAGGCTAATCTTGGACGCCGGCATCCAACTGCCTTGGTTATCACTCACGGTAGGACGACCGTCTGGCATCATACCCATACCGTTTGGTGTTCGAAAACCCCTGCAGTAAACCTCACGCGTCTTGCCATCTGGAGAAACCTTGATCACTGAGCCAGGTTCCTTGTAGCTCGTGTATTGCCCGGACTTGGCGTAATAAAAGTTGCCTTCTGAATCTCGCTGGAGATCAAAATTAAAAGCATGGAAAAAGGTTGAGACGTCATCGTCCGCGCTGAACGATTCGTAGAAATCTGCCTCACCATCATCATTGAGGTCGTGGAGACGAGTCAGGCGATCTTTGCAGGTGACATATATTTTGTCGTCTACGACTTGAAGTCCAAATGGCTCATAGAGACCGGCGGCAAATCGGGTCCACTGCAGATCTTCAAGCTCACGATCCACGCCTGAGACGATCCAGATATCCCCACCGTGGGTGGAAACGACCATGCGACCATCAGGGAAGAAGGCAAGCGCCGAGGTCCGAAACCAGGCATTGTAGGGATTGCCTTCGTCGTTTTCTGGAATACCAATTTTATCGATGGTATAGGCCTCCGACTCGGACCCTAACAAACCCATTGTATGCAGGACTTCAGGCCAGCGCCTCTCTCCTCCCGAGGTGTAGTTCGAGGGATTGAATGGTGCCATATGCCCTGATTTTTCTGAGCGAAGAAAGTTAGCGAACGAGAGCAACTCACCTTCGCCTTCACCTGCGTAGCGAACGATTTGGAAGACACGTTTCTCGTCGTCTGCGGGAATCTTCACTATTAGCCGGTTCTTCCCGTCTGTGTTCCATTGAAATCCCTCAACGTCACCCTGAGCGGTAGCGGCGAGGAAGCGGCCTATTGGATTGGGATGATCGCCAGCAGTTCCAAGGACGTGGACCTCACCACTGTCACCGAGAGTGAGTTCCTTTGCGTTGGCAGCGAGTCGCCCAGTGGTGTTTGCCGAGGCCCCTTCAACTTGGCCTAAGCTGAGGAGCAATTCTTCACCTGATTCAATTTCAAAGGTATGCTGAATCGCCGCGAACCCTTCTGGTGCCGTCGGAGTTTCAAGGATATTCCGACCGTTGATGGCATAGGAGAGAATTGTGTGATCGTTGTGAAGGTAGTGTCCATAGTAGCTCATCCACGCTTCTGGCATCGGGCCGCGAGGAAGAAGGTCATCAGTGGGGTAGTCAAGGGTTCCGTCATGTCCCCACGCCCACCCTTTAAGTTCTGCGATGGCACTGCCTTCGATGTTAGCAACGCCTCCTCCTCGTTCGCGATAGTGCTGTGTGCCGAGAAGATCAAGGAACCCACCACTCCAGACCCCGGCTTGGTCCATGCTGTGAAGATCATAGGCAATGCTAATTTGAGGATTAAGCTTAATCGTCAGAACGCTGGAAATATCCCTCCCAAGCTGTGAAGCCAGCGCGGGTCCGAAGTTACGTTGGATAAGGTCTTTCTCACCGACGACAACGTTCACGGTAGGAAGGCTTTCAAGATAACCATCGTTAATTTCTTCAAAGTCATCGCGCATCGGGCGCATGAAGGATTCCCGTATGTAATGGATGACCTGGTAGCGTTCCCGGTTCGTCATCCATGTCTGCGGACCCATGAGGCCGTTACCATTGGTCAGGGTGAGGAACATGGAATAGGGATCGAGGCCAAACTTGAGGTCGCCTGAACCAAAAGCACGCGCTGTCGGAAGCGGCGGGGTGAGCCCGTCGTCGCCGTGACAGTTCGTGCAAAGATTTTTATAGATTACCTCACCCGCTGCGAGGTCTTCATTATCCAGCGATTGAAGGATCCCGGCATGATCTACTGAATTCGGAGCTTCCTTAGCCAAAGAGGTCGTAACCAAGGAGATTGAGAGGAAAGGCGGCGTGAGCAGTAGCCAAAACTTCATGATAAGGATACTGACGCAGTATGGAAAAATGCCCATCTGAATTCTGCCATGATAATGTTACTGTCTTAAAAGCCGGAGCATGAATTCTACAAGGAGCTAAATCGACTCATGCCCTTATCTTACAATTTCCATCTTCATGTGATTCAGGTCATCACTCCTCGTAATTAAAATATGATTGATTGATAATCAACGACTTGGATGTGATTCAGTGGTATTTAGCGTGAGGAAAAATTCGTTCAGTGTTGCCACGGCTATTTAAAAAGTATTCCTCAGCATAAGGGGTTGAATTGGCGCGTCTAATGAACGCGGGAAATCACTCGCTTGCTGCCTATGAATATAATTCGAACTTTCCTGATTCTTTGCGTGATTTTCACGTCATTACTGACTAGTTGTGCCACGTCGCGGGTGGAATATATCGACACTCAAGTCGCTCCTGCCATCGCTAACCCTGGCACTGTAGTGGTAGCAGGCTTGGTGGCGGGAGATTCCAATTGCGCTATTTCGCAGATTGAGCGTGGCAATATCCTACATCGGTTGGAAAAGAAATTGGCTCAGAAGCGTCGCCAAAAAGATATTGTCGGCCACCTTGCTTTTGAGGGTTTCGTTGGCAGGACTCGATCCGTGGGCAGTGGTTCGACGGGATCTCTTTCCTATGCACTGACGCCGTCGCAGATGGCCAAGGCGAAGAAGTTCAAAGCCCAGTTTGCTCTCGTTGTGGTAGTAAACGAAGTCAATATCTGGTGTGATGTCGGCGAGTCCTGCAGTCACCATGAGGAGCCGATTTATGACAAAAAAGGCAATGAGGTTGGTTGCCGTCACTGGACGGAATACACGACAACGTCACGAGCGCATCGTTCCATGAATGCGAATTACCTCCTCTATGATTTATCGACTGGAAAGAAGGTCTGGGCATGCTCTAGCAAGCACTGCGAGACAAACAGTCGCTCCGCTTGTTCCGAATTCGGGTATCCGCCGCCGCCGCCCCATCCTGCACCGCCTTCAGCTGCTGATGTGATGGACAATATGTCGAATTCGGTGGTAAGGAAATTTCCACGCGCCAATGCAAAATATTGATCAAGCTTTCTTAAAGAACATACTGATCCCAACAAGGATCATGAGCACGGCAAAGATTTTCGTAAGTTGTTCGTTGCTTAGTTTCTTGAGCCAACCGGTCGCAAGGTAAGCGGTGGCGACAGAGGCGATGGCGGTAGGCCAGAACACGCCCCACTGCACTAGGCCCGCCTGACTGAATCGGGTGAGAGCGATAATGGCAGTAGGAACAATTACCGCCATGCTTGTGGCGACGGCGGCTTTCTGATCCATACCGAGAAAATAAACAAATGCAGGCACCATCACGATGCCGCCGCCAACGCCGCAAAGTCCTGCCATAAGCCCTGCGAACAACCCGATACCAACAGAAATAAGAATGAGTTTCATGAGTCAGAGAGGTTTGAAGGGTTTGCTTTTGAGAGACTTAGATTGGCTTGGCCAGTATCTTGGTCACGAGCTGATTCAGGACCAGATTCGGTTCGAGCTGAGTTGTGACAAGCCGCTCGTTGGCTTCGAGGCAGGCCTCGAGCGCATTTTTCAGTTCGGCGACACTGAAGCGATTGGATATCTGGGCGGCGAGGAAAAGTGGGTAAGCTGAAATCCCACCGTCTTTTTTGCGTGGCAGATGAGCTGTATCCGAAGCCGGCAGCCGATCAATCTCGCGCTGAAATCCCTGATAGTTTCGACCGGCTCGAATCCCATGGCGTTCCATTAAATCGCGTGCGTGCAGCAGGCTACGAACGCGAGGCACGATCGCGGCAAGTAGGATCCCCACGGGGCTCTCGCCGCTGCGTAGCTGTTTATCGATCAAGCTAAGCGTTTTTGGAAGATCTTTCTTTGCGATTGCATCGCCAATCGCAAAAATTACTCCGGTGTGGCTCGCCGCTACGATTTCTGAGATGTCTTTTTCATTAGCAGGTCGGTCACCGACATAGAGAGAGAGCTTTTGGAGCTCGCTGTCGAGTACGCGGGTCTCTGCACCAACCATAACTACGAAACGCTCCAGAGCTTGACCTTCGAAGCTAAGGTCCATTGCTTCCGCTTTGCTCGCGACCTGTCCCATAACAGCAGTCTCCCAGCCGGCCTTACCAACATCGACTTTTTCAAAGGTCTTCACTTCAGCCAGCTTTGTCACTTTCTTATAGAAGGTGCGTCGCTTGTCGACGTCGGTGGCGCTGATAATGACATTTACCTCGGGCGGGAGGCCGGCGGTCAGCACTTCGGTGAGACTTTCGACGGCGGCTAGTGTGGTTTCGGACTTCCCGGTTTGATTATCACAAAAGAAATTAGCGCCTTGAAGCCAGACAACCTTTTCGCCGCCAAAAAAAGGGAGAGTCTGGATGGCCTCGATGGTCTGGCCGACGATCCGAACAGCGTGATCGGAGTTGTCCGCGCTACCTGAGATAATTTCGAGGCCAAATTCATCATCTTTTGGTGCAATTTTATGGGAGAGTCTCAGAGCCGCTTCTTTGACCTGCGCTTCATCGCTGCCGAAGAAGGCGTGTATGTTCGATTTTGCCGCCATGGTTCATGAGAAGTAAATCGTCTGACGACGTTGTGCAATGCTGAATGGTGCGGGATTAACACGGATCGCGTCAGGAATTTGTTATCGAGCGAGCATTTCGCTTGAAAGAAACTTGAGATCGGGTACATGAGACACCCGCATTGTTCACGGAGTTGCGGCTGAGCCATATCACCAAATTCCCGTCGATGCGGGAGATTTGTATCGAGAAGGCCCGGTTTTAGGCGACGTACTCCGAAGTTTCTGGCGACTCAGTCAGTTTGGATGCCCGCTGGAGTCAGGGTCTCAACCCTACCAGCATCAACACAGACATGAGTTTCATTGCCGAAAAATTCTCCGAGATTTCTCCGTCCCAGACCCTTGCCATCACCGCAGCCGCAAAGAAGATGCGCGACGAAGGTCAAGACATCGCCAGCTTTGGTGCTGGAGAGCCCGACCTCGACACGCCCCAACACATTAAAGACGCATGCATCGAGGCACTCAAAGAAGGGAAGACCAAGTATACCGCCGCTACCGGTATCCCTGAGCTGAAGGAAGCGATCCAAGAGAAGCTGCTTCTAGATAATGGTCTCGAATATGATGTCAGCCAGATTTCCGTTAACTGCGGAGCTAAGCACTCATGCTACAACGCGATCGTGGCATGCTGTGACCCCGAAGACGAAGTGATCATCCCAGCCCCTTATTGGACTAGTTACCCTGAGATGGTTCGCCTAGCCGGAGCTGAGCCTTACATCGTCGAAACCAAGCGAGAGAACGGTTGGAAAATGACGCCTGACGAGTTCGAAGATGCGATCAGTGGTAGAACTCGCATGCTCATTCTCAACAGCCCTAATAACCCGACCGGTGCGGTTTACTCCAAAGAGGAGATAGAGGCTCTCGTCGAGGTAGCTGAGTCAGAAGATATCATCATCCTTTCCGATGAGATCTACGAGAAATTGATCTACAACGACAAGAAGCACGTTAGCACGGCCTCTGTTAGCGAAGCGGCCAAGAATTTAACGATCACAATCAACGGCCTTTCTAAGGTTTACGCTATGACTGGATGGCGTCTGGGTTATACCGCGGCTCCCCCAGAGATTGCGAAGGCCATTAGTATCATTCAGAGCCATACCACCTCTAACCCGACCACGTTTGCTCAATATGGCGCACTCGCTGCCCTCCAAGGGCCTCAAAACATGATCAATGACATGGTTGAGGAATATGACATGCGTCGTCAATACATGTTAAGCCGTCTGCAGAAAATCAACAACATTGAGGTGATCGAACCGGAGGGCGCCTTTTACTTCCTCGTCGATACAACCAAGATCGGCCTGAACTCCATGAACTTGACTGAAAAACTTCTCTCTCGCTATCTCGTAGCCGCAGTTCCGGGCGCGGCATTCGGGTATGATCAGTCACTCCGTCTCAGTTACGCAACTAGCCTCGATATCATTAAGGAGGGCTTGGACCGCTTTGAGGAGTTCTGCCTCGCGCATTGATTTTAGTGGTTTTGCGAATCTCTCTTTTGCCGTCTGGCTGTCTGGTCGTTTGGCACTCAAGAAGTTTCAGAGGTCGGCAGTTTTGACTGTCGGCCTCTTTTTTTGGTATGATTATTTAGCAGGTTTGCTCCTGACACGTGAACTGCTCGTCCCGATGGAAACGGATCGGCATATATTCCCGGAAGAAGTTCTTTGGGGTAGATTCCTCCCCCAATTCATGAAGGATGTTAATAGGGGTGGGGGTTTGCGATTTTCCGGCAAGCTGAAAGAACCCTTGCTTGCCAAATCGTTCAATCAACCCGATTGCTGAAACCTATGTCTCCGGAACTGGAATTGGCAATGGCAGCGGCCCGTGAGGCAGGTGCATTGCTACGCAAAAATTTTGAAGCGGATCTCCACGTGAACGAAATGCACGATCACGATATCAAACTGGCGCTGGATGTGGAGAGCCAGAAACTAATTGAGGCCAAAATTCTGAAGACCTTTCCGGATCATGCTATTTATGGCGAGGAAGGCATCGCCGGCGATCAGAATTCAGAGACGCAATGGATTGTGGATCCGATCGATGGGACTGTTAACTTCTTCTTTGGCCTCCCTCACTTTTGCGTTTCGATTGCGATGCGCCAAGGAGGTGAGCTCAAAATCGGGGCCATCTATGATCCGATGCTGGATGAAATGTTTGCAGTCGATTTTGAGGGGCCGGCGATGCGGAATGGCCAGTTAATCCGACCCAGTGATCGTGAGACGCTGGGAGAAGCCGTGGTCACGATTGGCTTTTCCAAAAGCCAGGACGCTATTGAGTCGGGCATCGCCCGTTACAGCCGGATTGCTCATCGAGTTCGAAAAACCCGCATGCTTGGTAGCGCCGCGCTGGCGCTGGCCTACATCGCTTGCGGTCGTCTCGATGCCTATATCGAAGAGCAGATTAGCCTCTGGGATATTGCTGCCGGTCGCCTCATGCTTGAGCGTGGGGGTGGGACGGTAAAGCTTGCGTCTTCCTCTTCAAATTCCAATAAATCTTCGATTGTTTCCAGCAACGGAAAACTCGACTTTGAGGATATTCTCTAATTACCTTTAGATATGAGATACCGCAGTGGCATCGGCTACGATGTGCATCAGTTTACAGAAGGACGCCCCCTGATTCTCGGTGGCGTCAAAGTGCCTCATCCAAAAGGACTGTCTGGACATTCCGACGCCGATGTTCTGGCTCATGCGGTGGCCGACGCGATTCTTGGTGCGATCGGGGAACCAGACATCGGCTACTGGTTTCCCCCAACGGATGACAGCATAGAGGGCATCAACAGTCTCAAGATTCTCGAGAAAGCGGCCGAGCTGGTCGGAGAGAAAGGGGGGCATATTGAGAATATCGATTCCACCCTTATTGCCGAGGCGCCGAAGGTGATGAAACACGTCTCAGCGATGAAAGAAAAGATTGCCGAAGCGCTTGGCATGGATGCCACTGATATCGGGATCAAGGCGACTACCAATGAGACGATGGGATTCATCGGACGCGAGGAAGGCATCGCCGCTCTCGCCAGCGCTTCGATCGCTCTACCTGACAGGAAGTGAAAAATCTCGGCGCGGTAGGTGCAAATCAGTGGATCACGTAGTAGGTTGTGAACGTTCCGGTCGGGAACGACCCTATGGAAGTGGTAGGACAATTTATTAGTCAACACTGGAGGCAGGCTCTCGAGGTCCTCATCCTGTGGCTAATTATCTACAATACCTACCGCTACTTTCGAGCGACTCGGGGAGCGAGGATTTTTACGGCGCTGATCGGTATCTACATTGGGATGACCTTGTTGTCGGAGTCACTCGACCTCACTGTGATTGGGTGGCTCTTGAAATACGTGTCCGTCTTTCTTGCTATAGCACTGGTCATCATTTTCCAGCCAGAGCTGCGCCGAGCCTTGGCCGAACTTGGCAGCCACCGGTTCTTTTCTTCGATGAACGAGAGTTCACGGATGCACTTTGCTGAGACCCTTATCGAGATCATGGAAACACTTTCGGGTCGAAGGGTTGGTGCCCTAATTGCGATTGAGCGTGGTATTGATTTAAAGCAGTATTTAGATACCGGAACTCGAATGGACAGTGAGTTATCCCCTGCGCTTGTCTATACGATCTTTCATAGTGGCACCACGCTCCATGATGGTGGTTTGATCGTTCGTATGGCGGACGAGCGGATTTCCGGGGCCGGCTGCCTTTTTCCCGTGATTCAACGGGAATTAAAAGACCCAGGGATTGGCTTGCGCCACCGCGCAGCGATGGGCATCACTGAAGAGTCCGACTCTATTGCTCTGGTGGTTTCAGAAGAGACCGGGGCGATCTCGATTGCGATCGGAGGAAAGTTGGAGCGCGATCTGGAAGAGAAAGAACTCTACGGTCGTCTCGTCGAGTTGTTGAGTAATCCTGAGGCGGAGGCTGAAGAGGAGGAGGAAGAAAGCGATGATTAAAAACTTTTTCGTAGAAAGCTGGCTTGCCAAACTCCTGTCCCTTGTCATTGCAACGGCGATATGGTTTATGATCAAATCTCATCTCGACCGCGATAATCCTACGTTCCCAGTTCCCGGAACAGGCACGCCTCCGCCGGCGCGAACATCGACGGTTCCAGGTCTTGAGGAAACCATGCTTGCCCCCTTAACGACTCCGGTTCCCGGCGATAACTCCGGCAACTGACATTCACGCAACATGAGTGACACCAAGAGACAGTTCTTTGGAACTGATGGCATTCGCGGTAGGGCCAACCACTATCCTCTCACGCCTGATTTTATTGTACGCCTTGGACAAGTGGTGGCTGAGTTGCTCCTCAGAAGAAACGAATGCAGCGTGAACTGCCCATCTGTTGTCATCGGTAAGGACACTCGCCAGTCCGGCGACATGTTGGAGCAGGCCATTGCCGCCGGTTTCAATTCTCGCGGCGTTAATACCTACTTTGCCGGAGTGGTTCCGACCCCGGCTGTCGCGATGTTGACTCGGCAGTGTGGCGCGATCCTTGGCGTTGTTATTTCCGCTTCCCACAATCCTTTCGAGGATAATGGCATCAAATTTTTCGGGCCTGATGGTTTTAAGTTTGATGATGCTTTAGAGGTTGAAATCGAACGCAGCATTCTCTCTGATCCAGACGCTTATAGCGGAGCGATAGGGCGCGGCTATCCTCTTCAAAATGCTGCTGAGGATTACGTCTCTTTTGTCCGGGAAGGTGTTGGTAATGACGAGACTTTGTTGGAGGGCCTGACGATTGCTCTCGATGCTGCCAATGGTGCGAGCCACATAACCAGCGCTGCCGCATTTCGCTCTCTAGGTGCAAAAGTTATAAGCTTTCACGACCAGCCGAATGGCACCAATATTAACGCTCACTGCGGCTGCACTCATACCGATGTAATCGAAGGTTTAGTCGAAGAAACTGGTGCCCATATCGGGGTGTCGCACGATGGGGATGCGGACCGTGCTCTGTTCTGTGATGAAAACGGTTCCGCGCTCGACGGCGATGAAATATTGGCTATCGCCGCCGTTCACATGATTGGAGAAGGCTCCCTTAAGGATAACACACTTGTAGCTACGGTGATGAGTAACGCCGGGCTTGAAGAAGCGGTTAGTCAAGTTGGTGGTCAGGTTGTTCGCGCTGGCGTTGGCGACCGCTACGTCCTTCAGAAGATGAAAGAGCGAGGTTACAATCTTGGTGGTGAGCAGAGTGGGCATTTTATCTTTCTGGATCACAATACTACTGGAGACGGTCTTGTCTCGGCACTGCAATTGCTCCGCATTATGAAGGAGACGGAGAAGCCCCTTAGTGAACTGCGGAAGGTGTTAACCAAATCCCCGCAGATTCAGCGCAATTTAAGGGTTAAAAAGAAGCCAGAGCTTCAAGAGATGAAGGCAGCTGCGAAGGTCGCTGAAATCGAGAGGGAACTCGGTGACGGTGGACGAGTTTTGATCCGTTACTCCGGCACTGAACCTCTTTTGCGAATTCTTGTTGAAGGTCGTGATAACGAGCAGATCAAAAGGAAGATTAACGAACTGGCTGCTGCCATTGAGGAAGAGATTGGAGTCTAATGAAGGGTGGATTATTCATCACCGGGACCGACACCAATGTCGGCAAGACATGGGTGGCCGTCCGCTTGATTGAAGCGCTGCGCAGGCATGGCATTGATGCTGTTGGAATGAAGCCGATTGAGAGTGGAAGCACGGGCGATTCTGAAGCGCTCCTTGCTGCTTCGAGTCGTGATGACCTTACGCGAGAGGAAGTTAACCCGATAAATCTGACCGAGGCCGTTGCACCAGCCGCTTCTATGGATGGAGTCACAATTGATTTTGACTCTCTTTGTGAGGCTTATCAGGAACTCGCCACTAAGAGTGAACTTGTTATTATCGAGGGCGCTGGCGGGTGGGTTGTCCCAGTAGATGAAACTCGGACGATGGTCGATTTAGCAGTTCGGTTAGGGCAACCTGTTTTGGTCGTAGCGGCGAATCGACTTGGGGTGATGAACCATACCTTAATGTCGGTGGCAGCTGTTCAAGCGGCAGGCTTGGAATGTGCGGGTGTGTTGCTGAATACATTCGGAGAGGTCGGCGATGATGTATCTCGCGCGACGAACGCGAGGGTCTTGCGCCAACACCTAGGCAAGGTGCGATTATTTGAGGGGGTGGAGGAAGCGATCCCGAGGCTGTCTTCAAGAGTTTAGCTTGATTTTGTTTGCCTGTTAGTAAAGCCACAACTGAGTCTCACCGTTTTCGTAGACGCAGGCGGTTCATGCTCTTCCCCTGCGCGAGCCATTGCTCCTCGAAGTCAGTTTGTGGATAAAAGAATTCCCCTTCTTTCCACGTCATCGGCTCAAAAAAGTCACATCTTTTCTGAGCTTCCAGAGCTTCTTCGTAGTAGGGCAGATCATCGGTCATGAAAAGCAGTTCGCCGTTTTTTTCAAGCAAGCTGTGAAGCGCTTTTAGAAAGCGCAGCTGACACATTTGGCGACGTCGAGCGTGCTTTTTCTTGGGCCATGGATCAGGGCAGAGAAAGTGGATACGGCTGGCGAATCTATGGGGCAGCAGTTCGTTAACAGCGTAGTTGGAATCGATACGAAGGGCCTTCGCGTTTGTGAGCTCGGCCTGGCTTAATTTCCGACTTATCTTACGGACGCGCCCAAGAAGGCGTTCGACGCCAAGAAAGTTACGATCGGAGAAGTGCTCTGCCATCCGGATAAGAAATGACCCGTCGCCGCAGCCGAGGTCCATCTCAATGGGCTTGTCGTTGTTGAAGATTTCTTCGCGAGTGAGCCGAGCAAACCAGTCCCCTGGGATCAACTCATTAGGGAGCGGGTAGGGTTCTTGCTTTTTCTTTTTCGGCATGGACGGGAACAGTGGCGCGGATAGACGGAAACTCAAGCAGTGAGGTTGTTTCAGTAGTGCTGGGACTAGCTCATCGCCATAGCGTCAAGTGAAAGGAGAGGTTATTCTTCTGCCTTCATTGCTTCTTTTTTGGACTTCTGGTCAAGCTTCGTTCAGAGGGATGCGTAAGGCCGCCTAGATGGATGCTGCCGTGCGGGTTGGCGTATCTGAAGAGTGGTGACGACTTCGACATAGACCCACCTTTTCATTTTCTAGCAAATCTATGGGCTCACCCTCGGGTGGTAACATGGAAATACAAAATCCAACCATATGGAGTATTTGTCAGCGATGATGATGTGGGTCTTTTGGCGTTGAGATCGCGAGTGGTCGCATCTAATTCTTAATAATTAGCCGCATGGGATCCATTTTTTTCCAATCGATTGAGAATGAAAGGTAAAGTAGCAGAAGAAGCCAGCCACCCCGGAGAGATTTCGGTTGTGATCGCGGCGCTGATTTCCAGCGCGGCGATGGCCGGTGTTATTTCGGCAGTGCAGCTGATCATCTACCCTTCTTTTCTCGAAATTCCCGACGGTTCATTTGTGGCTTACCACCAGTGGTACTCGGAAAAAATTACCAAGATTGTCGGCCCTCTCATGGTGGTTGAGTTGGGAACGGCTCTTCTTTCGATAGTGGTATTCACTGCGGGACGATGGCGATATCTGGCAGTAATTGGCGTAGGTTTTGCAGTCGCCCTTTGGGCTGTTACGGGTCTTGTCCAGTTGCCTCAGCACAGTCAACTCGCAAATGGCTACGATGCCGAGAGTATTGAAAATCTAGTGCGCGGCAATTGGATCCGATTCTGGTTATGGCAGGGAAAATTAGTAATCTCGATTCTCCTTCTCGTAGCATTGATCAAGTCGCGGCGGCTAAATCGCGATGCAATTCGAACGCGTGCGCTGCAAAGCCAGCGCCGAAAGAGGTAAGCCACCAGTGGCGGTCCTCTCTTGGATTTTCAAGCGCCTTCGCCAGGGCGAAGAGAACTGACGGACTGCTCATGTTGCCGCATTCGGAAAGAACACTTCGCGTCTCGTTGAGAGTACAATTGAGATGTCTTTCGACCTCCTCAATAACTTCGCGACCCCCGGCGTGAGAGAGAATCTTATCGGGATCAGAGTGGCGGCTTTGGAAGAGACTTTTTACGGCCGCCGCTGCGAGAACGGGCACTGTTTTCGTCAGCTTATTCTTAAGTTTTCCGCCTGCATTGACAAAGCGGATTTCTTCACGGCTCTTTGGTTGGTGGATCGTGGTGAAGTGGTTCGCCTGCCATTTCTCAGGAGCGTAATCATTGGACCAGATTGCAGCTGCGGCACCGTCACCGAAGAGGCAGAGGGAGACAAGCACGCCGGGATCATCATCGGCGTAGAAAGCCGCCGAGCAGACTTCGACAGCTACTGTAGCGACTTTTGCTTCCGGGTGTGTGGCGAGGAAGCCTTTGGCGGCCCGCAACGTTGGGATGGCAGCTCCGCAGCCGAGGCCGACCAAGTCTTGAAGGTAGGTGGAAGATTTCATACCAAGATTCTCGGCTAGGTAGCTGGAGATCCCGGGGCAGAGGTAGCCTGTGCAGGTGCAGACAAAGAGAGCATCAAGCTGGCTCGCACAGATCCCTGCCTGCGCAAGGGCCGGCGTAAGGGCCGAGGTGGCAAGCTCTGGAGCCTGTCGTTCAAATGTTTCGTTGAGTTCTTGGGCATCCAGCTCAAAAACGGGTGCCAACTCATCGAGGCAAAAGTGACGTTGATTAATTCCTGAACCACCACCTCCGAGAAGGCGCTTCAAGAGCCTCATCGATCCAGGACGAAGTTGATTCGTGGCAGGCGACCGTTGCAAGGCTTCAAGGCAATCGACTTGAGAGTACTTGTGAGGAGGTACGGCTGTTGCGATGGATTCCAGAAACATGAATCAGCGGACGAGAGAGAGGAGAGTATGGAAAGGAACCATTTTGCGACTCGAGAGAAACTCGAGCACGTTTTGTCCCCTTGGGTCAAGGAGCGCCCGCTGCAATGCTAATGATGCCCTGATTCTTTTTCGGAATAATTGACGTTGAATGAGCATGGCACGCTTGGTGGCTGAGTTCCAAGATTCTGCGGCGAGACTCCAGGCGGTGAGTGGTTCGATGGAGCCAAATGCGGACTCGAAGGCCATACTCATGCCGTTTCCGGTAAAGGGAGGAATGACACTGCCTGCGTCACCAACGACAAATGCACCATCTTCTTTTTTTTGCCAACCGAGCGAGAGAGCGGAAACCCCGCTGACCGAGCTTTCGTCGATTTCTGAATCTCTAAGGCGTTCCACGAGTTCATGGTGACCACCTTGTTCAAGATAGGCTATCAAGCGATCACTACCTTTGCCCCGGCAGTCAGGTTGAAGCTGGAAGAGGCCGCAAATATTGAAGCGATCCTCTTCGACCGGGGTTATGCCAACATAACCATTGCTCCCGAGATGCATCTCCAGCCCAGACTCCATGCGGAACCCTTTGATATGGCACTTGAGGCCCAGCCAGCGGCTTTTTTCTATGGGTCGGCCGGCGGCAAGAACAGTTCCCTCCGCCGGGTCTCGTCCGGCTCGGGTTTCAGTCATCACTTTACCACCAAGTCTTTCGACTCGTTGCCGCAGACGAGAGTCGAGCCGCCATCGGGAGATGGAACGGGCGGGATTGGGGAGTTCCATCGTCATGATTTTGCGCCCTTGGCGGTACCAGTGGCCCGTGGTATGAAGTTTGGCGTCGCACAAATCGGCAGCGATACCCAATTGCTCTAGAGTGGAGTTATCTATCCCTGAAATAAACTCACCGCAGACGCGATGCCTCGGATAACTACCTGCCTCAATGACTTCGACTGGGATCCTGCGTTTAGCGAGTCCAGTTGCAAGTGACAGCCCGGCAAGTCCACCGCCTATGATGCGAACAGTTTTCATGTCCGCCTCTTGGCGATGATACGGATGGCACCTAAACCAGAGGTCGTTTCTGTCACCTTCCAAGAATCGGAGAGGCCGAGATATGTGGGAAGCTCGCCCATAGTAAAACCTGCCCGAATACTGACAGGCATATCGTGTCGTGTTACGCTTCCAACCAAAGGTGTGACGCATTGGCTCAGAGTGAGGGCGCGGCGGGAACGAAGAGGTTCTGATAAAACCAGAAGCTCAAAGGGTTCCATGAGGGCGCCCACGGTTTTTAGATCGTCAGGTTCGAAGTGGTGGAGAAACAGGTTAGCAAGCAGCACTCCACCGGATGGGAGTGAAGTCTGTTCAAAAAGGTTTCCTGAGTGCCACTTGATCTCATCCGGCAAACCTTCAGGGCGAGGTTGAAGATCCAGCCCTGCCGTTGGGGCTAGTGGCGAAAGCGTCTTGAGTAGATCACCGTTGCCCGCTCCAATTTCGACGATACCCTTTTTTGCAAGATTGCTATTTTGCGTAAGAACCGACCGTATCCAGCGTTCGTTTCCCATGCAGAAATTAAGTCGCTTTAAATCTTGGCGACTGCGGATGGCGCGCGGATCGTCTGGAGGTAAGGAATCCAGGATCTCCGGCAGAACTTCTCGTTTCATCATCTGCTCTATCGCATCACAGTTTCGACGGAATCCAAGGGGGGACGAATCATCTCCGCTAAAGTGAGAGCCATCGCCTGTGAAAGTCAACTCACTGTGAGGATTGGAGCGTTGCCAAGCTTGAGGCAACGAGGTTAGATGACCGACTTATCTATGCTGCATCAGGGCTTTGAAATGATTGCATAAATATCCTCGCGGAAAGGTGGCGCAATCCTCGAAACGCGCTAAGATCTCCCCCTTCCGAATTGATGAGAGCCTCTCGTTACCAGACTGACACTGCCGATCCGTCCCAGTTTGCTCCCGGGCAGCGCTGGATAAGTGAAACTCAGGCCGAATTTGGACTTGCTCTGATCCTGCAGGCCGACCAGACGATTGTTCAGGCTTTCTTCCCAGCCGTTGGAGAAACTATTTCCTATGCGGCGCGCAATGCACCCCTTAGGCGTGTCGCGTTTGAGCCGGGCGATACAGTGAAGGACCAAGAGGGCAACTCCTTTGCCGTGGTCGATGTGCGGGAAAAAGATAAGTGCCTCGTTTATGTGAACGCCGAGGGTAAGGAGCTTCTCGAAAGCGGTCTCTCTGATACTATGAACGTCCAGCGTCCGGAGCAGCGACTCCTTTCCGGTGTTAGTGACGATCCGCGCCTTTGGAGTTTGCGTCAGTCGGCGATTCGGAATCAGAACGAAGCAAGGACCCGTGACGTGCGCGGTCTCGTCGGAGGGCGAGTCTCTCTCATTCCCCATCAACTGTTTATCGCGGAGGAAGTGGCTAATCGTCAGGCGCCTCGCGTGCTCCTGGCAGATGAGGTCGGGCTTGGCAAGACGATTGAGGCCTGCTTGATTCTTCATCGTCTCCATATGAGTGGTCGTGCCAAGCGCATCCTCATTTTGCTGCCCGATGCACTCGTAAATCAGTGGTTTGTGGAGCTTTACCGGCGCTTTGCCCTCTCTTTCGCGATTTACGATGAGGAGCGCGCCAACTCGATTGAGGGGGGTGCTGATGAAGATAAAGAAGTGAATCCCTTCTTTGATGATCAGCTGATTCTTTGCGCGACGTCGTGGCTGGCTAACTATCCGAAGCGGGCCAAACAAGCTGCGGCTGGAGAATGGGATCTCACGATCGTGGACGAGGCCCACCACCTCGAATGGTCAGTCGAAGCTTCTAGCCCGGAATACGACACGGTGGAGGCAATCGCTGCAAAGTCACTTGGATTGCTGCTGCTCACAGCGACTCCCGAGCAACTCGGTCGCGAAGGACACTTCGCCCGCCTGCGCCTACTTGATCCAGCTCGCTTTTCTGACCTGAACGAATTTGTTAAAGAGTCAGATCATTATCAGGAAGTTTCTGATCTCGCCGATCGGCTGAGTAGCGAGGAAGAATTGAATAAGGCTGACCTAAAACAGATCGATAAGCTGCTCGGTGCAGAAGTGGCTATAAAATTCGAGAAGAACGATAATTCTTCTGAGCGCGAAGCTTGTCGCGCTGCCCTGATAGACCTTCACGGAACGGGACGCGTTCTCTTTAGAAACCGGAGAATCGTGCTCGATACCTTTCCCGAGCGAAAGGCACATTTGAGCCCTCTCTGCTGCGATGAAGAGAGGGCGTTCGACTCGAAGGTGGATTGGCTGGTCGACCTTCTCAAGGCGCGGCCTGAGGAAAAGTTTCTCCTAATCACCCATGCTCGCGAAACTGTTGAAGCAATTGAAGCCGCCCTGCGTGAACGTATCAGTTCGCAGGCAGCGATGTTTCACGAAGGCCTCAGCCTCCTGCAGCGCGATAAGAACGCTGCTTGGTTCGCTGAGGAAGAAGGCGCTCGCCTTCTTATCTGTTCGGAAATTGGATCGGAGGGACGCAACTTCCAGTTTGCTCATCACATGGTGCTCTTTGATTTGCCGTCTGATCCGGGGCTTCTGGAGCAAAGGATTGGTCGTCTCGACCGGATTGGTCAGCTTCAGGATATCCACATTCATGTGCCTTTCGTTGAAGACACAGGCGAAGCATTGAAAGCGCTTTGGTATCATGACGGGCTCAGTGCTTTTGAGCTCACACTCCACGGATCGAGTGCGGTGTATCGTGAATTTCATGAGGAGATTGAAGCGTTAGAATCAGCCTCAGCCAAAGATTGTGCGTCAGCCCTGCCTGGACTGCTTAATCGCACCCGAGATTTCAAGGTCAAGGTCGATCGGGAACTCGAGGAGGGTCGTGACCACCTCCTCGAGCTGAGTTCCTTCGATCGTGATCAGGGTCAGGCTTTGGTTCGCCAAATTGAAGATCTCGATGAGGACACTCGCCTCGAATACTTAATGCTAAAACTGTTCGATCACTTTGGTGTCACCGTGGAGGATCTCGATGAGCGCTCATACGTAATTCTGCCGGAACACCTCTTCTCAGCCGAGGCGTTTCCAGGTTTGCCCGAAGATGGAATGTCAGTCACCTTTGACCGCGATGTAGCCCTGACCCGTGAAGATATCACTTTCTTGACGTCAGATCACCCTATGGTCATTAGCGCGATAGATAGCTTTCTTTCTACGGATCATGGAAATTCAGCTTTCTTTCGCCTCGAAAAGGCGGGAGAGCAGCTCTTGATGGTGGAGTCGGTATCAGTGCTCGAATGTGTCGCTCCGGAATGTCTCCACGCCGACCGTTTCCTTCCCGCCAAGCCGATTCGCCAGATTGTGGATCAGAAAGGCAGCAACCGTACCGAAGACTTCACGGTGGAGCGGATCCGTCAAGAGGGGCGCCCGGGGCCTTCCACGTTTTTGCGAGAAAAATCAACTGCACTAAAAGCGACCGTCCCAGGATTGCTAGAAGTGGCGAATAATTTCTCTGAAGACATTGCTGACGAGTATCGAAAGGAAGCGATCGAAATGATGGAGGAGAAGTATGGTCACGAGATAGATCGTCTCATTCGTCTCAAGGAAATGGGACACCCAGTAAGGGAATCAGAAATAGAGACAGCGAAGAATGAGAAGGCCGAATTGAAACGGTATCTAACCGACGCGCCTCTTCGGACGGACTCCGTGCGCCTTATTCTCGCCATGACCTAATCTGCCAGTCCCGTTTTACGAAGTGCCGATAGGTTGAAAGTTTTTTAGAATTGCGGCAAGATCGCTCCAGTTTCACCTATTGATGAGTCGTTCACGCAGGGCAGCGCGCAAGCGCAGCCGCTCCCAGTCCAGAAAGGCCCGCATGAAGCAGGAGGGGTGGTTTCGCCATTCTTTCATTCGCTCTCTGGGTGGGATCGTTGCACTGGGGACGCTCTGCATTATTACGCTGACTGGGGGAATAATCTTCTTCCAGTATGATCTCCGTGCTGCGCGCTATGACATGGATGCGGTGGGGCGCATCCCCATAGAAACCCGCGTGCCCGATGCGAACGGCGGTTTGATTGGTTATTTGCATGGTGAGAATATGGGCAAACCTGTTCCTTTGGAATCAATCTCGCCACACTTCATCGAGGCATTGCTCGCGCGCGAGGATTCCAGATTCTATCACCACAATGGTATCGATAAGTTTGGCGTGGTGCGCGCTTGGATCAGGAATGCCAAAGAGAAGCGAACCGTGCAGGGTGCCAGCACAATTACAATGCAGCTCTCCCGAATGACCTATGGATTAACCGGGCAAACAATGGAGCGCAAACTGCTCGAGATGGCGATCGCCCGTCGCATTGAGAAGAGGTATTCGAAGGAAGAGATTTTATCTCATTATGTGAATCGGGTTTTCCTGGGTACTGGGATGAATGGGATTGAGCAGGCGGCGCAGGGTTATTTCGCGAAGTCGGCTGCCGAATTGACCGTTCCGGAGGCAGCGATGATTGCGGGTGTGATACGTGCCCCTAATGGATTCTCTCCTTTTCGACACTACGAAACAGCGCTTCGTGAAATGCGAAGCACGCTTCGCCGGATGGAGAACGAAGGAGTCATTTCGAAGAAGGAGACCGAACAATACTTGAAGGCGCGCCCCCTAGTGCAACCTCAGGATCGCTGGATGAAAATGTTGCGCCAGCATTCTAAAGTTTCAGGTCAGAAGCACGGAATAAGCGGTCGCTAGTTGGCTAGAGTCACAAAATAGGAAGATTATCGGAATGGGGTGATTTTCCGAGTTGCTGATTGGTTGCGGGAGGATCTAAAGTGACTGTCCGCGATCTGAATTGTTGAAGATGACACAAAGTGCTGCCGCTTCCTCCTATCGCCCGTTCGCTACGTTCGCTCTGATTTGGGCGGCCACTTCCTTGTGCCATCAGCTGGCGTTTACTTTCTGGGCTCAGTCATGGCAAGGATGGCTCTTGGTGATTGCAGCATCAGCGTCGCTTTTTCAGCCCAACTGCGTGGCCCGCTTCTCCGTGCTGGTAATTACTTCGGTGATCAATCTCTACAATAAACTGCCTTTTGTGCCGAACCATATTCTCTATGAGGGCATGCTGCATCTCGTCATGTTACTTGCTCTGTTAGGCTTTTTCATTAGTAAGCGGGGGCGGGACGAGTGGCAACAGGTAGGAGCTGGGTGGAAATGCCACCTTCCATTGCTGCTTCTGGCGATCATATTGAAGTGGTCTTATTTCAATTTTGAGTTGTTACCGAGGGGGCCTCTTTTCGGTGCTCTAACCACGCTGGTTCTCTTGATTGTTTTCATTCGGATACTAGCCAAGGCTCCGACAATGGGCGGTGGTGATATTTATCTGGCGAGGTTTGCTCCGGTGATTCGAGCTGCCGTTGTAATTATGTATTTCTGGGCAGTGATACAGAAGTTAAACTGGGATTACATCAACCCTGAGATCTCGTGCGCGGCCTTGTTGCACACTGAAATCGCCGTATACTTTGGTAAGTTGGTTCCCGCAGATACTTGGGCATTACATGTGGCGATCTGGGGTTCCTACTTTTTTGAGGCGGGGATTCCCTTGCTGCTTGTTTTCAGGCGGACCCGTTACATCGGTTTTTATGTGGCGATCCTTTTTCACCTGTGGCTCTCGATTCATCCAGCGGCGGGCATCTTCAGTTTCAGCTCGCTCATCCTTGGTCTGCTGGCTCTGTTTTTACCGGTGAAATGGGGGGAGGAACTGCAAGCACTCTGGGAAGCCCAGCTCAATTGGCTAGGCAGGGCGGATCTGCGAAAGGGCCGTAAGATTGCTGCTTGGATTGCAGTGTTGGCTTTCTTCGTCACGCTCGCTATTCAGGGAATTCTCTATCTCACCATTGCCAAGAGTTATGAGGTCTTCTGGATCGCGAATCGGATCGGTTGGGTGACCTTCTTCATCTGGGGTGTATGGATTTCGGCGAACTACTTGATCGCTGGATGGAGAGGTCGTGGTGCTAACCTCTCCTTGCCTAACAAAGCAAAATGGAATCTTGCCTGGATTGGGTTGATTCCAGTCATCGTGAACGGTTTTATACCCTGGATGGGCGCACGAACGCAGACGTCTTTCTCGATGTACAGTAATCTACGTTCTGAGGGAGAGAGTAACCATATGTTCTTCAAGCGCGTCGATATCTTTCAGTTTCAGTTAGATATGATCGAGGTGTTGGAAGCGAAGCCGAACCTTCTCGACCCTCCGGAAAAGCCGGAGGGTATCGGAAACTTTGCTAACATCGGGCATCGGATTATTCCTTTTTTTGAGTTCCGTCGCCTTGTCAGTGAATGGCCTGAAGATGTCGATCTTGAAGTGGTTTACCTCCGGGGTGGTGAAACGCTGAATCTTGGTCGCAGAGATGGTCAGATCTATGGAGATGAGGCGGCTTTTGAGCCGTTACCCTATTTTCAGTACAAGTTGATGTGGTTCCGTCGCCTTGCTTCTCTAGAGGAACCGATGTGTTGCACTCACTAATCAGGCTAGACAGCCGCGGACCGCCATTTTTCCATGACGGTATTGCTCTCGGCGGGGCCGATCAGGGCGGACGCGAACCGACGTTCAGCAAAGATTTCACGAGCCGCTTGGTGAACTTGACCGGCGGTCGTGTCCTCGATCGCAGAATGGGCTAGATTAGGGTCGCGCCAGTCGTCGAAAAAGAGCAGACATTCACCGGCCCACATCATCTGGGATGATGTGTTTTCGAGACTGATGTGACTCTGACCAACGATGAAAGCTTTGGCAGCCTCCAGTTCTTCTTTACTTACTCCGTTAGTTACAAGGTCACGAGCTATCTTGTCGATGGTCTCCAGCGCAGATTGCAAATGAGAAGGATTTAGCGCCACGTAAATCTGAATGAGTCCTGTATCGGCGAAGGAGACAAAGTCACTTTGCACCTCGTAGCACAGCCCGCGTTGTTCACGCAACTCTTGGAAGAGGCGTGAGCTCATGTTTTCACCAAGTATTACGTTGAGCAGTTTGTGAGCGAAACGCCGATCATCATGACGGGCAACGCCGGGGAATGAGAGGGCCACGTGAACTTGCTCTTGGTCGGATTCCTCCCGGAAGCGGTGATCTGCCAGTGGTTTGATCGCGCCTTCGTAGTCTGCAGCTTGGCCGATAGCGAGAGAATCAAAAATGTCCGCAACTTGTTTCGTGACCTGATTGTGATCGATATTTCCTGCCACAGAAATAATGGTGTTGGCACCGCAGTATCCCGCCTGAAAAAAGCGGAGGACATCGTTTCGCTGAAAGGACTTCAGACTGTCGTTGGTGCCGGTGATGGACCGACCTAAAGGGTGGCTGATACCCCAAGTCGCTTCGCTGATTAGATCTTCGAGAAATTGTGACGGTTGATCGCGCACCATAGCAATTTCCTCATGGATGACCTGCTTCTCCGATTCCAGTTCCCCCGGATCAATGGTCGGGTTGCGATAGAAATCAGCGAGGATGTGGAAGAGCTTTTCAAATTGTTGCGACGGAGCTTTGGCGTGGTAAGCGGTATGGTCTTCAACTGTAAAACCGTCGATAGAAGAACCGAGGCCTTCGATTTGACGGGAGATTTCCTCGGCAGAGCGGGTTGGAGTGCCCTTGAACAGCATGTGCTCGACGAGGTGAGCCATCCCGTGGTCGCAAGCCCGTTCGTGGCGGCTGCCGACGTTGGCCCAGAGGCCGACTGAAACACTTGCCATGTGAGCCATGGAAACGGTGGCGAGGCGGACACCGTTGTCGAGTTGATGCAGTTGAGTAGTAGCCGACATTTTTGCAAAGAAAAGGAAGAGAACTTGCTTCAAAGTGTTTCAGTTTTCTAGTCGGAATATTCTGACTATGTTCCCACAGATATGAGCATCGCTAAATCTCTCCCTACCCTTCCAGCATTTCAACTCCTTGGCCAGCCCGTCGAGATTTCGCGCGTTGAGAAAGAGTTGCAGCAGCTATTCTTCGAGGGAGCAACCGAAGGTCCTGACGTGGTTGGGGCGGCCCGAGCTTCACTTATCAATCTGGCGCTCTACAACGAGAAGCAGAGCGGTCTGGAGGAGGACGCTTCGATTCTAGCCGAGCTGACCAGTGAGGCGTCGTGCCGATCTTTACTCATTAACGCCGATCCGGCGGCGGACGAGATCACGGCTCAAGCCTGGGTTCAGGTTCACTGCCAGATAGATCGCAGTGGTCGCAAGACAGTCTGCACCGAGCAGATTAGTTTTTATCTGACTGGGGATTCGCCTGGCATGTTGCGGAACATGGTTTTTTCTCATCTCGACTCGGATCTGCCGTTGGCGTTTTGGTGGCGCGGTGATTTTTCGGAAGCCTTCGAGGAGGGGCTTTATTCGAGAATTGATCGCCTTATGTTTGACAGCGAGACTTGGGATTCACCGCGAGACGAGTTTTTTCGGTTGCAGTCTGCTCAGGCGGACCAACCTGCTCCTTTTGTGATGCACGATTTGGCCTTCACTCGCATGAATTCGATTCGTCATGCGATCGCTAATGCCTTCGACCGGCCCGCAGTAAATCAGCAACTTGCATCACTGGGTGAAATCTCGATGCGCTACGCATCCGGCTACCGCATGAGCGCGGTTTACCTTGCGGCCTGGCTATCGGTCCGTCTCGGCGCTGAGATTGATTTCTCGCAGTCGAAAGATGGGCAGTATAGGTTTGCCGGGACTCGTCCCGATGTTCCCGCTAATTTCACGGTCGCCATCGAACCGCTCATTGACGATCGCTTGGGCACCGTGGAAGTAGACTTTCAACTTAAAGGAGCGCGCGTTGAGATCAGCCGCTGCCAGACGAGGGACTTCATTCGTACGCTGACCTTCTTACCGGATTGTCCGACGACTGAGGATTGGCTCCCTGCTAAGAAACTGACCGATGTGACGTTAGTAAAAGACGTACTCAACAGAGCGGGTCGAAACCGCACTTTCTCGCTTGTTCTGCCGCGGTTTCAGGAACTGTTAATGCTGTAGAATCGGTCACTCGGCCGGATTGTCGGGCTTGAGGTAAGGCACCTCGAGATCGTAGGGAAGCGGCGTAACATAGTTTTCAGCGCCCCATTTTTCCCAGGCTGTTTCCATGTTCAACACTTTTTCGGGATGGGTCTTAGAGAGATCGTTGAGCTCGGTTCGATCAACGCTGAAATCGTAGAGCTCCCAAGGTTTATCGTCGAAGGCGACGAGCTTCCATGTGCCCTTACGAATGGCGCGGTGCCCTTGGTGTTCGAAGAAGAGAGTGCGTTCGGGACCGCCATTGTTGAGTCGATCGATCAGATCAACACCAGGTAAGGGAAGCTTGCCGGAGTATTTGGCACCGCCCGCAGCGGCAGCAGCAGGAAGCAGGTCAATGATGTGGGCAGGGTTGTGAACGATCGTTCCGGGATCAACGGTGAGTCCAGCGGGCCAGTGAACAATGCCAGGAGAGGCAATGCCCCCTTCATGGACGAAATGCTTATACATCCGCCAAGGTGTGTTGCCCGCATTAGCCCAGCCTGAGCCAACACTGTGGAACGTGCCAGGACCGCCCATTTCATCAATCTGATCTCCGGTGTGAAGAATGTTTTCATTACTCGACTTGATATCGAATCCGAAGGGATCCCATTCGAAGCAGGCTCCGTTGTCTGAGGTGAAGACGATCAGCGTATTTTCGAATTCCTGTGCGGCTTTTAGGTCATCAATAACGCGGCCGAGTTGGGCGTCCATCCGGTCGACCATGGCGGCGAAAATGGCCATGCGTCTGGCAAGATCGAGTCGGCGGTCTTCAGGCAAACTGTCCCAGGCGGGGTTTGTCCCCGTCTTGGTCTCTCCATAGTTCTGCCAGGTGGAACGTGGGGTGAGTCGGGTATCTGTGGAGACAATACCCATCTCTTTCATGCGTGCGAGGCGTTCTTCCCGGAGTTGGTCCCAGCCACCGTGGTAGCGGTCGGCATATTTGGCGATGTCCTCTTTCGGTGCATGGAGGGGGAAGTGTGGAGCGTGGTAGGCGAGGTAGAGAAACCAGGGTTTTTCCGGTGTTTCGCGGGCCAACTTTAAGAAATCTAGCGCGTGGTCGGTGACGGCGTCGGTAGCGTAGAATTCCCCCTCGGAATACTGTCGAGCCTGGCGGCCTTTCGGCAGGCGGATGAGGTGGTTGGCATCAAAGAATCGCTTGGCGCTGACAAGAGTGCCGTAGAATTCTTCGAAGCCGTTTTCGGTAGGATCTGGTGTGCCAAGATGCCATTTACCTGAGATGAAGGAACGGTAACCCGCCGTCGCCAGAACTTGCCCGATGGTCTGCGCTTCCGAGGAAACTACGCCGCGAAATCCCGGCAGGCCCAGGTCATTGGTAGTCATGTGTCCCAAACCAACTCGATGCGGGTATTGACCGGTGAGGAGGGCGGCTCGCGAAGGGCAGCAACGGCCTGTGTTGTAGAATTGGGTTAAGCGAACTCCTCCTTTTGCGAGCGAGTTGAGAACCGGGGTTTCGATTTCCCCTCCGAAGCAGCCAAGATCACTGAAGCCGAGGTCGTCAGCTAGGATGTAGAGGATGTTCGGCTTATCAGCAGCCCGGGTTATGGTAGATAAAATAACACACCAGATTGTGAAGAAAATCAGCGGGAGGTTCATGGATCCAAAAGCTTAACGGGTAAACTTTGATAAGCTTTTCGAAGAGTTGCGTAAAGTGAATCCGTTTGCTTAAGGCATTGAAGGGGAATCGGCTCGGCAATCGGAAAAAAGCCGGACAGTTTGCCTTGCCCTAACTCTCTTCTTCCATGTTGCAGGCAAAGACCCGGGGATTTAATCCAATAGAGAGTTAGTCAACCGGTTGCATACACGAACACGGAGTGCGAAACCGAAGGGCTGCCTTTACACTCGAAGCGAACCACCTAGAATGCACCGATGCCTGCCAAGCAGAAATGGGTGGTGGCACCTTCTCCAGACCCAAAACTCGTCCGCGAATACTCGGACGCGCTCGGCCTTGCTCCCGTGGTTGTCTCGCTGGCACTGCAGCGGGGATTTGATGAGCGAGAGTCTTTGGAGCGGTTTCTCTATCCTCGCCTCAAGGACTTGAGCGACCCGTTCAAGCTGCCCGGTGTTGATAAAGCGGTTCTCAGACTGCTTCAAGCGATTGACGAGAAAGAGTCGGTCGTTCTATACGGGGACTATGACGTCGATGGTGTCAGCTCGGTGGCTCTTCTGAGCAATGTCTTGGCGGCTTTCGGCTTAGACTCGGTTCCTTTCCTGCCAACAAGAATGGAGGAGGGTTACGGTCTGAGTGCCAAGGGTATTGAGGCCAGCCTGAACGGCTCGGTTCCGGATTTACTCATTGCTGCTGATTGCGGCACGAATTCTCGCGAAGAAGCGGTAATTCTGAAGGAACAGGGTATTGACTTGATCATTCTCGATCACCATGAGCCAGATTCTTTAGGCACAGCGGAGTGTGTCGCCTTGGTAAATCCCAAGTTAGGTGATGACTACCACTACCTCTGTACCGCTGGTGTTGTTTTCAAGGTGGCGCATGCCCTCCTGAAGTCCCGCCCCCTTCCTGACTTTGATCTTAAGGACCATCTCGACCTAGTGGCCTTGGGTACGATTGCTGATATTGTCCCTCTCGAGGATGAGAATCGGATTGTGGCACGGCGCGGGCTCGCTCAGTTGGATCGAACGATTCACCCTGGAGTGGCCGCCCTCAAGAAAGTAGCGGGAGTGAGCACCCCGGCGCGGGCTCATGATGTTGGTTTTAAGCTTGGCCCACGACTCAATGCAGCTGGCCGACTCGACAAAGCATCAGCTTCGCTAGACTTATTGTTATGTCAGGATTCTAGCGATGCTCAGGCTCTTGCCCTGGGGCTTGATCAGCAGAATCGAGACCGGCAGGCTCTCGAACTTAAGACACGCGAGGAAGCAGAGCAGATGATCCACGATCTGCCTTCCGAGCAGCGGAGTCATGCCATTGTTGTGGGGTCGCGGGGGTGGCATCCTGGAGTTGTCGGAATTGTGGCTTCTAGAATTTCGCGTCACTATCACCGTCCCACTTTCGTCGTGGGCATCGCTGAAGACGGCCTCGGTAAGGGGAGTGGTCGCAGTGTTAAAGGGGTTTCCCTTGTTCGAGCCTTGGAATCCGCTCACGATGTGATCGAAGCTGGTGGAGGCCATGAGATGGCGGCAGGTGTTAGTGTGCGTGAAGAGAAGTTGGAGGAATTCCGCATCGCCTTTGTGAAGAACGTGGCCGAGCAAGCCGAGAACGACACGCTGATTCCGAAGCTTGTTATTGATCGGGAAATTATGTTCAAGGATCTTAACTTAGACCTGCTCGACAGCTACGAGTTGCTGCGACCTTTTGGGGCCGGCAATCCACAGCCCCTGTTTATGTCACGCGGCATCGAACTGGTGCAGGAGCCTCGAGTGATCAAAGAGAAGCATCTGAAATATCGCTTTTACCAGAACGGAACTGAACTGGAAGGGATTTACTTTAATGGGTTGGAAAAAGATATCCCCAAACCAGCCTGGGATATCGCTTACACGATCGACCGCAATGAGTGGCGAGGTCGGGTGAAGCTAAACTTGGTCATTCAGGCAATTCGTAAGGCCGGCTAGTGTCAGGAGCGTTATCGCTTTAGTAGCGAGACATCCAGTACCTCTTCGACTTTCGCTATCGGCAGAATCTTGAGTTTCTTGCGAGCCGATTCTGGAATATCCGGAACGTCTTTGATATTCCCGACCGGAACGAGGATTGTTTTAATTCCAGCTTGGAGGGCACCAAGCGCTTTCTCTTTGAGCCCTCCGATGGGAAGAACTGATCCACGAAGATTAATCTCGCCGGTCATGGCGATGTCCTTGTTAACACGCCGATTGGCAAAGAGAGAAGCGAGGGCAGTATACATCGCGCACCCAGCTGAAGGGCCATCTTTCGGTACGGCACCAGATGGCACGTGTACGTGAATGTCGTAGTTGTCGAAGTCGTCGGTGTTGATGCCAAGGTCGGAGGCATTGTGTTTAACAAGACTCCAAGCGGCGTGCATTGATTCCTTCATCACCTCACCAATCTGGCCGGTCAGCTTGATCGAACCTTTGCCGGGAAAGCGCAAGGCTTCAACGTTTAGCACTTCCCCGCCAAAAGGAGTGTAGGCGAGTCCGTTGACAACGCCAGGGCGGCTTTTACGCATCATGCTTTCGTGGGAGAACTTCGCGGCACCGAGCACTTTTTCGACATACTCGGGAGTGACCTTCACGACGGTGGACTTTCGGACTGCCACTTTGGCGGCGACGGAGCGGCACACGCTTCCGATTTCTCGCTCGAGGGTTCGAACTCCGGCTTCGCGGGTATATTCTTCAATGATGTGCCGCAGCGCCGATCGGGACCACGTGCATTGCTTCCTGGTGAGTCCGTTCTCCTTGAGTTGGCGCCTTACGAGGTGGCGGTTTGCAATTTCGAGTTTTTCCTCTCCGGTATATCCCGGGATACTGATTATTTCCATCCGATCTCGAAGCGGCGCCGGCACGGGGTAAATAGTGTTGGCCGTTGTGAGGAAGATCACCTGACTCAGATCGAAAGGTACATCGAGATAACGATCGACAAATCCATGGTTTTGCCGAGGATCGAGCACCTCGAGCAAAGCGCTCGCAGGATCGCCACGAAAGTCTGCTCCGAGCTTATCGACTTCATCGAGCATGATTACTGGATTGCGAGTGCCGACTCGGCGTAATTCCTGGATGAGGCGCCCCGGCATCGATCCAATGTAGGTTCTGCGATGTCCGCGGATTTCAGCTTCGTCACGAATGCCGCCGACGCTGATACGGGCAAATTCACGACCGAGAGCTTCTGCAATGGAATGGCCAAGGCTGGTTTTACCAACTCCGGGAGGACCTAATAAGCAAAGAATTGGACCGCGCCCGCCAGGGTTGAGTTTTCGCACAGCGAGGTATTCAAGGAGACGTTGCTTCACTTTTTCGAGACCGAAATGATCACGGTCGAGGATCTCACGAGCGCGTTTGAGGTTCCGGTTATCTTTACAAAGTTTACCCCAAGGTAGCTCAGCGACGGTTTCGAGATAACTCACAATAACTGAGTGTTCAGGACTTGCGGGAGGTATGATATCGAGACGCTTGAGCTCCCGGTTGGCGGCCTCCATTACTTTATCTGGAAGTTTGGCAGCTTCGAGCCGGTCACGAAGTTCCTCACTTTGTTCTTCAGTCCCATCGCCTTCTCCCAACTCGCGCTGGATGGCGCGAAGTTGCTCGCGCAGGTAAGCGCGGCGCTGGGCATCGGAGAATTCATCTTCAACATCAGCACGAAGTTTTTTCTGCAACTCGGCAATATGGAGCTGGTTATTGAGAATCTGCTGAACTTCCTCGGCACGGGCAGCAACACTGGTTTCCTCGAGCAGTGACTGCTTCTGCTTCAGTTCCAGGCTGAGGTTAGTCGCGAGAAAATCTGTCAGAATGGAGGGGGACTCAATCGAGCTGAGCGAATCGGTGGCCTCGTCCGGGATGGCTGGATTAGTCTCGATAAATTTCTCAGCCGATTCGCGGAGGTTACGAAGCGTTGCTTCCCACATGTCGTTTTGTTTGGGGAAGACATTCTCAAGGATCTTGAAGCGCGCTTTTAGGTAAGGCTTTTTGGAGAGAAACTTAGTCAGCTTGATGCGTTCTACGATCTGAACAAGGACGAGGGTCTGACCGTTGTCCTGGCGCACCATACGGAGAACGTTACCGAGCGCGCCAACACGATAGACATCAGAGGGGGTCGGAACATCGATACCGATATCCTTCTGTGTCACAAGTCCCAGCAAGCGTCCGTTGGGCAACAATTCTTCGAGAAGTTGCTGGCTGGGAGTGCGCTCGACGGTCAGCGGAGCGACGGTCCCCGGGAAAAGGACGACGCCACGCAGCGGCATCACCGGCAGCACGCTGGGTAGATCACTGCGCCATTCCGGCATCTCCGCATCAGGGAGACTGGTGGAGATCTCTATGATCTCACCGGAGGATTCGTTAAGCATTTGTTCAAAGTCTTCCATTGAGGATGGGTAGGCGGCACTGCTTTATAGTTGGGTGTCGCAAAAAGTTGTGTTGGGATTTCAGCCCTCCGCTAGGGGAAGAATAATCCAGAGAAGGCCATTTTCCTGCTTGGCCGTAACCCGATTACGATCGATGTCGACAGGAAGTTTGATTTCTCTTCCAAACTGACCGCTTTCGATTTCCATGGTTAAGACCTGCCGGCACTGGCTCGAGGTATCACGAGTTGGCAATGGGTGTTTGCGCTGCCCAGAAATACGAATCTGATCAGGGAGGACGTCAACGTGAATGTCGGCCTTCTCGACCCCCGAAAGATCCACCCATATCTCGATCCGGTCATCATATCGGTAGGTATTGATGTCAGGAGTCCAGCCCTGAATAGCTTGGAAGCCAGAAAAATGCAGACGGCTAAAATCGCGAGCGATATCTTCAGTTTTCCCGATCATACGGGTTAGACGGACCTTTCGGGACATGATTCCCAAGGTAATAAGTTTTTTTTATTTTTCAACGCCTCCCCTTCAAGCACGGCGCATTGAAGGGATGGTGAGATGTTGAAATTTTGTGTCATGTTCATACAGAAAATGACTCGCTTGACTCTCTGGCTTACTCTTGCCTTCCTTTTCTGTGCTTGGACCAAGGCACAGGAGCGACCCAATATCGTTTTTCTGCTCGCTGACGATCTTGGATACATGGATGTGGGCTTCAACAATCCAGACACCTTCTATGAGACGCCAAACCTTGATGGTCTGGCCAAAAGCGGGATGGTTTTTACCGACTTTTACGCAGCGTCGCAGGTCTGTTCTCCGACTCGGGCCAGCATCTTCACCGGCAAGTATCCAGCGAGGAACGCGATAACAAACTTTTCCTCAGGACGCCGCTCAGGCACCTACGCTCCTGCCGCCTTCAATACCATCATGGCGT
>DCQY01000107.1:31469-68290 GCA_002323995.1 Akkermansiaceae bacterium UBA1506
GGAAAGTGGCACCTTGGAGGGGGCGGCCACCTTCCCACTGACCAAGGGTTTGAGGAGAACTACGGCGGAGGTGAAAACGGAGGTCCCCGGAGTTACTTTTCTCCTTACAAGAACGTTCAAAATCTCACGCCCGGACCTGACGGAGAGTTTCTGACTGATCGCCTCTCCAGAGAATCCGCGTCTTTTATTCGTCGCAGCGCGAATGAAGAAAGACCGTTCCTGCTCTATTTGTCATTTTACAGTGTGCATACTCCGCTGCAGGCACCGAAGCGACTCGTGGAGAAATATGAAAAGAAAGCCGTTAGCCTCGGAATCGCGGAAGAAGAAGGCAGTTTCGATGATGAAGGGGCTAGGCAGGTCTGGCCGGGAGAGGAGCGGCGTCGCAAGATTAGGGTGCGTCAGGATCATGCGATCTACGCGGCGATGGTTGAGAGCATGGACGCTGGTGTCGGGCGAGTCCTGAACCAGCTCGATCAGTCGGGACTGCGGGACAATACCCTGGTAGTCTTCATGTCCGATAATGGAGGGCTTTCGACTTCGGAAGGATTGCCCACTTCGAATCTACCCCTTCGGGGTGGTAAAGGATGGATCTACGAAGGCGGCATCCGGGAGCCAGTGATTTTCCGCTGGCCGGGGGTGACGCCTCCTGGAACGAGTTGCGCGAGCCCGGCGGTGAGCACCGATTTTTATCCTACCCTCCTAGAAGCGGCGGGATTGCCTTTGCTGCCGGATCAGCACGAAGACGGAGTCAGCTTGATGCCCCTGCTGCGCAATCCTTTCGCGAAGTTTGATCGTGGCCCGATTTTCTTTCACTATCCCCACTACTCGAATCAGGGCGGCTTTCCTGCCAGTGCGGTCCGGGAAGGCGAATACAAGCTGATTCAGGACCTGGAAGATGGAGCTTATGAGCTCTACAACCTTGAGACGGATCTTTCCGAACATAACAATCTCGAACAACTGGAAGCCGAGCGAACCGAGGACATGGCACGAGCGCTAAACAGCTGGCGCAAGCAGATGAAGGCGAGACCATTGAAGAGGAATGAGAAGACGGGGGCGGAGCCCCCAGAGCTTTGGTAAGCCAACGATAAAGAAAAATGAGAGCTGTCTATGTGGTCCTGCTTTTGGGTTTGACTCAGAGTCTTCTTCTGGCGCAAGAAACGCGCTTCACTGAACCTGTGACCTTGCATGATTACCATCCGTTTCGATCAATCGATGACGGCAAGAATTGGGAAGCGCGTAAACAAGAGATTCGTTCCCGTATTCAGTTGGCGGCCGGGCTTCTGCCATTTCCTGAAAGAACTCCGCTCAACGCGCAGCGTTATGGAGCGGTGCAACGAAAGGGGTTTCAAGTGGAGCGCGTCTTCTTCGAGTCGTTTCCGGGCCACTTTGTGACCGGCAGCCTCTTCACTCCAACGGGCGATTCGTTGGCGATTGGCCTGGTCGATGGCAAGCGCCCGGGAGTTCTTTGCCCCCACGGCCACTGGCCGAACGGCCGTTTTTTTGATCAGGAACAACGCAGTGGTAGTGAAGGCGTCCGTCGGGAATTAGCGATAGGAGCAGAGCGTTTCCAGTCGGCAGCTCATAATCCCATCATCGCCCGGTGCGTTCACCTCGCCCGAATGGGTTGTGTTGTTTTGGTCTATGATATGATTGGCTACGCCGATTCCGTGCAATTGGAGGAGCACCGGCATGGATCGCGCGAAGAGATGAACTCCCCCGAACCGGGTCAATGGGGATTTGTCAGCCCTCAAGCGACCTTGCGGCTCCAGACTAATTTTGGTCTTCATACTTGGAATAGTGTCAGGGCATTAGATTACCTTACTGGGATTCCAGGGGTAGATCCTGATCGCTTACTCGTGACCGGTGCCAGCGGGGGTGCGACGCAAACAATGGTTCTAGCAGCAATTGATAAAAGAGTCGACGCAGCCTTTCCAGCAGTGATGCTCTCGACGGCCATGCAAGGTGGCTGCACCTGTGAGAATTCGCATTACCTTAGGATCGATCAGGGGAACGTAGATATCGGTGCCGCCTTCGCTCCGAAGCCACTGGGAATTACTTCCGCTGATGATTGGACTATTGAGTTGGAAATTAAGGGGCATCCCGATCTCAAAGCGCTCTATGAGCAATTGAAGGTTCCGGGAAATTACTCAGCGCACTTTAATACACACTTCAAACATAACTTTAATCAAGTTTCGAGGGCGCAGATGTATGACTTTGTGAACCAGCATTTTGAGTTAGGACTGAAGCCACCTGTTTTGGAGCGGGACTATGAAAGATTGTTGGAAGAGGACCTGACCGTTTTTACTGATGGTGCCCCTGTGATGGAAGGCTACCAAGCAGGTGATGACCACGAACGCGCTTTAAACGAGGTCTGGGCCGATGATTCTGACCGAGCGCTTCGGGCAGCCCTTGGTGGAGAAGGCGACTGGTTGGCTGAAGGGTGGGATATTATTCTGCGGACAGAAAAGGTAAGGGATACAGCGGCTTCCTTTGAATTGAAGGATAAGACGATGGATGGAGATGTCGTAAGAATGAATGGGACTATATCGCGGGATTCTGATGGCGATACGTTTTGGATCCAGGCGCATTACCCGTCAAACTGGAGTGGCAAGGTGGTGATAAGACTGGAAGACAATGGAATCGAGGCAAGCGTCGATGAGGTGGGCGGCAATGTTGTGCTAATACCGAATCTGTATGGTCAGAATGACGAACTGGCGGTGAATGCTGCAACCAGTTACTCTGGAAAAAAAGAGGTGACTGCTGACAGTTGGCGGAGGTCGCCTGTCTATTTCTACGGATATAATGATTCAGTCTTCGTTAGAAGAGTCCACGACGTTGTTTCTACCGCAGCGATGGTGCGAGATCATCCCAAGTGGGATGTCAAAGAGATCGAGATCGAAGCGAAAGGTGCGTTAGCCGCCGTGGCACTGGCGGCAAAAGTGATCCTTGGTGATCAGATTCATTCTCTTGCGGCCGATCTCGGTGATTTTCGATTCCAATCTGTGGACAGTCACTGGGATGACTTCATGGTTCCAGGGTCGATAAAATATGGGGATGTTGCCGGACTGCGCTATTTGGCCGAGCAGTGAGTTAGTGCTCTTCATCTGTTATCCAAGCGAGATTCTGAAGCTACTAGTCAGTCGTCTTGTCGAGACCTTCGTCGAGATTTACCTGTGGTTCCCCGTCGAGTAAAAGTTAGGCAAGTCGATTGCCGATCAAGCTAACGGAGCCAGTGACTAGTGCCGTTTTTATGTGACGGAAGATCGCACAATGGCTCCCTTGATGGCTTCGCTCTCAAAAGTTCGAATGGGAGAAAAATCCGAGCGATTGAGCATGTAAATGATGGAATTAGAATATTTTGGGCGGCGGCGCTCCATTTTTCGTCCCCCGCAGAGGTAGGCATGAGGATCGTTGCAGCGCAGTACCTTGTAGAAAGATTCTTGGGAATCGTGTTCAAACACCAACTCACACACGCATACGTGTTGATCAGTATCTGGATCGAGGGAGATGACTTGCCCCTCCCTCAGTCGCAAGGAGAAGTTCGGGCATTGGTTGGATTACAGGGAAACTTTAATGCCCCCATTCCTAGCACTCTCATATATAGCACAGATTAGAGCTACCGCACGCCGGGCTTCTTGACCTCCCACGCTGGGCTGGCGGCCATCTTGAATTGCCTGAACGACATCTTCGAAATTTAGCTGGTGGCCAGTGTAGTTGATGGCCGAGGGATCATTCGCTCCGAGGCCCTTAGCCTCGCTGTCCTGCATGAGTTCTTCGAGAATCAATGCGTCCTCGGGTGCAGGCTCAGCAAAGTCCCAGACGCGAAATTTTTCATCAGCAAGAAAGGCAGACCCCTTATCTCCGCAAAGATGCACCTCCGCGGGATGTCCCGTTGAGGACCAGCAGGTGGTGGAACCCTGAATCACGCCGCGAGCCCCGTTTTTGAATTCGAGGATTGCTACGGCGGTGTCTTCCACTTCAATTCCTTCGTGAGCGAGGCACGCCATCGATGCGGAAACGGATTCCACATCGCCAGCAAGATAGATGAGTTGGTCGATTAGGTGAATGGATTGATTCATTAGGGCCCCTCCCCCGTCGAGTTTCCAGGTGCCGCGCCAGGCGCCGGAATCATAGTAAGCCTGGTCGCGATACCACTTCACGTAGGCATCGCACATTGTCAGTGTCCCGAAGCGTCCGTCGCCGACTGCTTTCTTGAAGGCGTCCATGGCAGGATGAAAGCGCCGATTAAAGATGCCTGAGAGCGTCACGCCGGCATCTTCGCAGGCAGAGATCATCAGATCAATGCGTTCTGGGGTCACCTCAAGAGGCTTTTCGCAGATGATATGCTTACCGGCTTTCGCGGCAGCGAGAGCGGGTTCGAGGTGCGCTCCGCTGGGCGTTGCGATCGTGACGATATCCAATTCGGGGTCGGCCAGAAACTCATTTAGGTCAGTGTAGCCTCTGCCTCCGTTTTCGGCGACGAGCTCATCGATGGCCTCCTGACGCCGACCGTAGAAGGAATGCAGTTCTCCCTCCTCCATGGCCTGAATAGCCTTCGCGTGGAAGTTGGCAATCATGCCGGCTCCGATGATTCCGAATTTCATGATGTATCAATTAGAGGTCCAGAGTATCAGGCTTCATTGCTGTTCTCCTTGGAAGATTTGGAAAGAAATCCGAAGAGGCCGAGAATAAAGAGAACAGCGAGAATGGCGATACCGATCTTTCCGGGCGTGCCCTTACCGAGTAGAACCCAGATCGAACCGGAGGTGGCGATCACCGTGGCGATTGCCATGAGGATATTCCATCTCAGCTTTTGATAACCCTGGGGGCGCGCCTGACCGAGAAGGCTCTTCGAGTTCATCAGGAGGAGAAAGGTGAAATAGGCAATTGGGATCATAGCGCCGCCAATCACAGAAGTAGGAATCGCGAGGGCTGCTTTCGAGCTCTTATCCACCCAGAAGTAAAGGGGCCCAAGGAAACCGCCGAGGCCGGCGATCAGTGTGCCGATAAGGTGCAAGGTTTTGTTGCCCGGCATATTGAACATTTCACAGAGAGTGAAGCCGTTGATTAGCATCAGGATAATGATGGTGGAAACAGCCATCCCAAGAACACCGATGCCAAAGATGTCTTGAGCGATCCGTGGACCAGTAAGCGGTTCGAGGGATTGGGCCAGATTCATGTTGTCGCGCTTTGCCAGCATGGCGGCCAGTTCACGGTCAGCCTGCGGCAGGGCATCACGAGCAGCGGCTTTTTCTGCGTTGCTCATCGTGGCGAAATCTTCGCCAACTTCGAAAGCGACCCGCTTGTTGGCTTGATCAGCGAAAGCGCCGGCCATGGCCTCGTTAACAGTACCATCCTCGTTGAGAACGTCGCCAAACTGACTGTGGAATTGGGAAGCAGCTGCGATCACAACGCACGCGGTGGCGAGGACGAAAGGGACGATGAGACCAATGGAAAGGTCAAAGATTGCGAGACTGCGGTGAGACTTGCCCCATTTCTTCTTAAGCATGGAGTAGGGTAATAGAAAGGTCATGTTGATACCGACAGCGGTGCCGAATGCGGTCATCATGATGTCGCGCTGGCTTGAAGTGATTTCCTTGTTCCAAAAATCAGCAAAACCTCCGGTCGCAGCAATGGCTTCCGAAAAGGTCGGCGCGGGGGCTCCCAGCATGGACGGGTTAGGAATGAATCCAGCAAAGATCGCCTTGTAGTCAAGTGAGCCGGAAGTGGCTAGGGCCACGGCAACACCAAAAAAGGAAAGCACCACGATTCCAACCATAGTTTTGAGGACGATTTCAAAAAGTTTAATGCCTTTGCTGCCGCTTTCGTAGAAATAGTTGATGACCAGTCCGACGAGTAGGAGGCAGACGCAGATAAGGACGGTGGATGCGGTACCGGAGGATTCACCGTCCATTAGGTTTTGTTGAATTGCAGCTGTCCCGAGCGCGAACTGAGGCATACACCAGACCACATTGGCCATGAGCGTAGCGATGATCCAAGCCCAGGCTAGTAACGGGCTGACATGCGTCTTGATTGCCTGAAAGGGGCGTTTCCCAGTCGAAAGGGTAACGTAGGAAATGGCGCTCAGCATGATGACTCCGAGGATCATGGCCAGCGGTTGTAGCCACATCATGTTGTAACCCATAAAAACTCCCAGATAGAGAGCTCCGGCAAGCGATCCACCTCCAAGAGTGATGGCACCCTGCAACCAGCCAGGTCCTGATTTCTTAGCGTAGTAACCTACCCTTTGAGGTAGAGGTTGCTGGTTGATCTCTTCGAGTTCGGCAATCTCTGCTGAAGTGGAATCAGACTCGTTTTCGATTTGGCTCATATGACAGTTCCTCGTGGGTTGATGATAGAAAGTTTGCCGATTCTAGTATTTGCGTGAGGAGGGTCAAGGTAAGCTCTTGGGCGTTTTTCCGCTCAGTAAATTGCGGAAAGATGTTGGCTGGCCTGCTGGTGCCGACGCGGTTGGTTGTTAGATTGATGAAAATCCCTGTCATTGTGCTCAGTTTAAATTAGGCCAACAGAGTGGTCGCAATGATCGATATGGCGCTTCGTTTATGGCGGTCCATTCGGCAGAAGCGGAATAATATTGTCGGAGCGATCGGGATTTTGCGACATAGTGGGAACGAAGATTGATGACGCGAATCATTCAAAAATTTGGATCTTGGGCACTTGATTTCGTGGCTCTGTTTGGGCAGGCCGGCAATCTGTTATTCGAGGTCTTGCTGACGATTGTTAAGGGTAAGGTTCGATGGGGCCTTGTCGGCCAGCAGATCGTAAAGATCGGCATCGGGTCACAATTGGTGGTCATTATCACGGGAGCGTTCACAGGGGCGGTGTTTGCTGCGCAGGCCTACTTCAAATTCAACGAACTAGGGTTGGGTAGTGCCACGGGGCCTGTCGTTTCGGTTGCCTTATGTCGTGAGTTGGGCCCGGTTTTAGCAGCGCTAATGGTCACCAGCCGTGTGGGGTCGGCAATGACTGCTGAGATAGGGACGATGCGCATCCACGAGCAGGTCGATGCCTTGCGTTCCATGGGGGTCTACCCGGTAGATTACCTTGTCGTTCCTCGAATGATCGCGATGGTGATTTCACTACCTATTCTCGTGGGTGAAGCGATTGCTTTTGGCATCCTTGCCGCTGACTTGCTGACTGTGCAAGGCTTTGGATTACCGCAGGCATGGTTCCGCCATCAGGTGATCCTCGCAACGGGCGCGGGCGATTTATTGACCGGCCTGATTAAAGGGCTCGTTTTTTCCGTAATTATCGTCCTGATATGCTGCAACCAAGGTCTGAAAACAACTCAGGGTGCGGTCGGAGTTGGAAAATCTACGACAAAGGCTGTGGTCGACACCTCACTTGCAATCTTGATCGTCAATCTTGTCCTGACACTTATCCTTAATCAGTTTCTTCCAGTCGTGTCTCTCTCATTGTGATGAGTGCAGTATCTTCCAGCCAACCATTTTTTTCTCTGAACGAGGTCAAAACCCGCTACGGGATTAAGAAGGTTTTGCGCGGGGTCACTCTGCAGATTCCACAAAGCCAAACCACCGTGATTCTGGGGTGCAGCGGTGCGGGCAAGAGCGTCCTCCTCAAGCACCTAAACGGCTTACTCAGACCCGACAGTGGCAGTGTTCGAGTTTGCGGGGAAGAGATTACCGCCCTCAGTGAGCGTCAATTGGTTCCAATAAGACGAAAGATTGGGATCCTGTTTCAGGATGGAGCGCTCTTCGATTCCCTTACCGTAGGTGAGAATATTGCCTTCCCCCTTCAAGAGCGTGGGATTCAGGATTCTGGTCAAATTACTGCAGCAGTCGCGAAGGTGCTCGAGGAAGTCGAGTTGCCGGGAGAACAAGCGAAAATGCCTTCAACTTTATCCGGCGGCATGAGGAAGCGCGTGGCTTTAGCGAGGGCTTTGGTGAGTCGGCCGGAATGCCTGCTTTGTGATGAACCGACCGCTGGGTTGGATCCGGTGTTATCGCAGACCATTTCACTCTTAATTCGCAGAATGACAGAAGATCACCGTCTCACTTCCGTCGTGGTGTCTCATGACCTTGAAGCGATGCGCTTAATTGCAGACCATGTGATCTTTCTACTCGAGGGAAGGGTAAGATATTCAGGGGATCTTGCCGGGTTAGAACAGTGCGAGGACGACGTCATTCGAGCCTTTTTTTCGGCTAAAGGTGGCGGCGGTTAGGGCAATGTGACCTTGACTGGTGTTGTGTGGATGCAGTGCTTAAGCCGTTGCCGAGGAAGAGAAACGAGAACATAATAATTTTTGAACACGATGAGCGAACGCCGGCAACCAGTGGAGATCTACGTAGGTCTTTTTGTGATTCTGGGGATTATTCTCTTGGGTTGGCTTTTATCACATTTCGGAGGTCTTGCGTCAGGCCCTAAGGGTGGCTACCCGCTTTTTTTGAAAGTCAACGATGCCACCGGAATACGATCCGGGGTGCCGGTTAGTCTTGGTGGAGTCGATATTGGATATGTCGCGGCTGAACCGCAACTGCGGGAGGACTTCACTGGCCTGAGGATTGAATTGAGCATTTTTGAGGGCCGTCGTATTCCTATTGGTTCTGACGTGACTGTGGGGACTAACGGGCTTATGGGAGACAGTTTTATACGCGTGATTCCACCGAATGAATATGATGGTCGGTTTTACCAAGAAGGTGAGCTGATCGAAGCAAAGCGCAAAGGATCCATCAACGACCTTGCTGGGACGGCTGGTCAAACTCTGGTTCGCGCCAGCGAAGCGCTTGAGGAGATTAACCGGACGATTCGAGATCTTAATGAGGTGTTGAAGGGAGTGGAGGAGAACTTCCTCGGCAGCGAGAATGCCGGCAACTTAAATGCGATGCTGAGTTCACTGCGGGTCTCTTCGGAACGAATTGAGGCAGCGACTGAGAATCTGGATCCTCTTCTGCGAACGACTGAGGAGGCAATGGTCGAAGTAAAGGACGCTGCTAAGAATGCGAATTCAGCTTTTAACGAAGTTCAGGTCGGCGTTGAAGGTTTCACTGACACCCTGGAGATGGTAAATCCAGTGGTGTCGGAACTGGACGGCACACTGGATGATCTTCGGGTCACTCTTGACTCTGCGAATCGCCTGATGGATAAGCTGAATCATGGGGATGGGCTCGCTGCTGCCTTAGTGAATGACTCGGAACTGCGAAATGATCTGACAAGTTTTGCCGACAAACTGAACCGAAATGGTGTATTGCTGTATCCCAGAGAGAAGCAGTCCGCGGCCCCGAGGCGGGAGACTTCAAAAGCAAAACCCGCGCCGGCGTCGGGGCCTCACTCACCAATAAACCCTGAGAAAAAAGGGCTGTTTCACTTTCTTAAAAAAAAGGAAACCTGACACGCTAGCATGAGAACCCTCATCATCTTTAAGCGCATTGAGATCTGGCTGCTCTTCGCCGTAATGATTGGCTTGATAGTGTTTGCGTTAATAACCCCGGAAGAGATCGCTGATCCAGCGGGTTCAGAGCCGGTGGTTTTATCTCATGAGAGTGAATCGATGGCACCCGAAGTCTCCGTCGAACCTGAGAGAGACTTAATTGTTGTTGAAAAAGTAAATGTAAGGCCTGCTCAAAAGGGCCGGATTGTGGAAGTTACCCTGTTAGGCAGGACGCCGAAGGGTGACGAGGTTGTGCTCGATGATTCGACCGTCATCGCAACAACAGAGGGGGGTAAGCCGGTAGGGTTCTTTTTTGAACCTTTCCGCCAGTTCGGGTCGCTTGCAGGTGATGAGAATTCTCTCGCAACGGTGAAATTATGGTTGGAAGAACCGACTCAAGTTGTCTGGCTGGAGTTTAAGGGAGAGAAGTTAAAAGCTGAACTACCCGAGTGAGTTATGCCAGAGGGAGAGTTTCTGTTAATCAACAACAACAATACGCGGACCAAGTTTGCCTTGGCTGATCGTGAGGCCTTGCTGGCGAACACCTCGGTCATGTCGAAAGATTTAACGGATGATGGGATCACTGCCGCGTTGGAGGATTGGGACTACGAAAACGTCGTTTTAGCTTCAGTGGTTCCCTCCAGTTTGTCCGTTTTGATGGCTTCGCAGAAGGGGCGTAAAACGGTTCAGGTGAATCATGAAATCGAGTTGGGTGTCGATATCGATTTCCCAGATCCTTCGACAGTTGGCGCCGACCGCCTTGCCAATGCGGCTGCTGTGGCCGAGCCGGATCGGGTTGGAGGGGTCGTGGTGGTGGACTTCGGTACAGCCGTGACTTTTGACATCGTGGATTCCCGCCCGGCATATATTGGCGGGGTCATCGCTCCCGGATTGGATGCGATGAGGCATTACCTCCATCAGAAGACGGCATTATTGCCCGAAATTGACCTTGAGCGTCCCGAATCAGCAGTCGGACGCTCGACGATTCATGCAATGCATTCGGGTGCTTTCCATGGTTACCGGGGCTTGACCCGGGAAATTCTTGCCCGGGTGATTGAGGAAATGGATTGCCCTGCAAAAGTGATTGCGACTGGAGGATATGCGGCTTTGATAGCCGACGGTTTACCGGAGATTCAATCTGTCGAGCCTTCCCTAACCATGCAAGGGCTCCTGCGGATCGCGAAACTCAATTTCTCATCATGAGTACACCACAAGTTATCGGCATCGATTTTGGCGGTACCTCCGTCAAGTTGGCCGTTATTGAGGGGTCAGAATTACTGACCGACGTGACTCGGATTCCAACCCAGGAGTTTGACGGCGCGGAGCCACTGATCGAGGCGATCGTAAAAAAGGTATGGAAGTTGCGCCAGTCGTTCCCCCAGGTGGGTGCGATCGGTATTGGCGTGCCGGGAGTAGTGGACATTTCTAAGGGCGTAACCTACAACCTGACCAATGTGAAGGGTTGGAGTTCAGTGCCTCTCCGTGATTTAATTTTCGAGAAATCAGGCCTTCCCATAGCAATGGATAACGACGCGAATTGCATGGCCTATGCTGAGTTTAAATATGGCGCTGGTCAGGGCTTTCGAAATGTAGTCTGCGTGACGCTTGGCACGGGCGTCGGCGGAGGATTAATTCTCAATGGCGAGCTTTATCGTGGCCGCCAGCACGCCGCAGGTGAGATCGGCCAGATGAGCATCGACTTTAATGGCATCGAAGGCCCCTACGGCAATTCAGGCTCGCTTGAGCGTTACATCGGGAACCGTCAGATTGAAGCGATGGCAGCTGGTCTCTATCGCGAGAGAGGTGTGAATCTTCCAGAGGATCACACGCCGGAAGGTCTTACCAGTTTAGCTCAGAACGGGGATCCCGTGGCTCTGGAGGTCTGGGATCGCGTGTCGACATGCCTCGCCGCGAATCTTATGAGCACCATTTACCTATTGAATCCTGACGCTGTCATCATCGGTGGCGGAGTGGCGCATGCTGGAGACCTGCTTTTTGAACCACTCAAACGTAAGCTTCGTGAGTCGTTAGCGAACGAATTTTTCGATCACCTCAGCGTGCTGCATGCTCGCTTTGGAAATACCGCAGGTTTAGTTGGTTGCTCGGCAATCGCCGCAGATCTATTGTAACACATCCCACTCGCCCAGTTCGCGGGACACGGCAGAGTAGCTCAACTGCTGCTTGGCGATTGATTGAGCTTCGAGTCGGATTCGTTCGTAGGTGTGATCTTCTCCCATTAGTCGCGAGAACATCTGGATCCATTCCTCTCGGCTTCGATTACCATCGTCGCAGAGGCTGGGAAAAACGATTTTTTCAATTGTTGAACTTCCCCCACAGCACAAGTTTCTAGCCAGCAGGCAATCTCCTGCCACTTGCCCCGGAACATGGCTTTGGTCCATCTGAAAAACGAGACGGTGAGATGCAAGGAGGGAAAGGTAATCCGCGTAGGGAAGAGGTTTCCCGATAATCTTGAGACAATTTGCTGGAAACTCGGGAGCGAGGCGCTTGAGTCGGGCGAGTCCCCTAGCCTTTTCCGAGTTGATGACGGTGACACGATCGAGATTCAGTTCCCGAGCGGCAGAAGCGACGAGTTCGAGGGCCTGAAGGTGGTTGCGCGTCGGGGTCTTGAATTCTCTCGTGCCCAGCAGGATACCCCTTCTTTCGATTGTGGGTGAGAAATCCCATTGGCTATGTTCCAGAGGATAGGGAGTAGGTAGAAATTTAGCTTTGGCTTGGAAGGCTTCTTCGTCGCATTCCCCGTGCCGGGGAGGTAGGGTTGAGGTGGGTGATAGGACTCCATCAGCTATTGAGAGTATTTTACCGTAGGCCTTGCGCGCCCGAAAACCCTTCAGTTGCTGGTTGATTTGCTCCTCACCACATTCTTTCCAGGCGACGACAACAGTCGCTCCGGCATCCTTGAGTTTTCTTGCGGCCGCGAGGGACATCCATGTGCGCGCCCGGATTAGAACTAGGACGGCATCATAGCGATCCAGATTGTCGATAACCTGTTCGGTGGAATCGTAAAATGCGCCAAAGGTTGCTGCGGCAAAAGCGTGATAATTGATGGGGGGGTGGGTTCCTAAGTGGAAGGAACCGGGACCGTTGGTGTAATCGACAAAGGAGTCAGATCCCCTTGGGTTTATGACAGCAAGACGGACTGGAGGCACTGGCAAGTTTGGAAATGGAGAATGGTGCGCGATACTGGATTTGAACCAGTGACCCCCACCGTGTCAAGGTGATGCTCTACCCCTGAGCTAACCGCGCATAAAAAAGCCCCCCGAGAAGGGGGGCGAAGTTAAACATATCGTGTCGCAATCGCAACTGGAATATTTGGGCGTTAGGTCGAGAATTTCCCTGTGCAAAGAGTGGTTCGAAGTGAAAAGACAATCCAAGCTGATTCAGTCGGTCAGGCCGTTCATATCGTGCAGGTGAAACCAGAGGTTGGAAATCGCGGGACAGTTTTACTTCTTCATGGACTCGGAGATCATATCGGCCAATTTGACTGGGCCGTTTCCCTGCTGTGTAGGGCGGGTTACTCGGTAGTGGGATTCGATTGGCCGGGAAATGGAAGTTCTGAGGGCATTAGAGGTGACATGCCGACGATTAGAAAGAGTGGAGAGTTAATTGAGGAGGTATTGGCGGTCACTGGTTGTGATGTAATTGGCCTGTTAGCTCATTCCACAGGGGGCTTTATCGCGATTAAGTTGCTTGCATCGAAATTCAAGGCCTTTGAACGACTCGACTGGGTCTGGTTGAATGCCCCGCTGATTTATCCGCAGCATAGGCAGGCCCCATTAAAAGTGATTCTGGCTAAATTGTTAGCCAAGGTCGCTCCCAGAATTACCATGAGTACAGGAGTTAAGCCGCAGGATTGTCATGACGAAGAAAAGGTGTTTCCGGAAGGAGTTCATAACCGGTTTTCCGTCCGTTTCGGAATGGAACTCGTATCGGCAAGCCGGGAACCAGAGGAACTGTCTAAGGCCATCGCGACAGATGCTCATGTGATGATGGTTCAGGGTGACCGGGATCTTGTTTGTCCCCCAGCCTATTTATTCCGCTTTTTTAATAGTCTCACAGTTCGGGAGAAGACGATGCTTTATATAAAAGACGCGAAACACGAGCCTCTTAGTAATTCGGATCCCCGATCTGTTTTGGGTGTGATGCGGGCCTGGTTGTGTCATCAGGCTAAAAAGAGGCCGGTGACATCAGATTGACATCAAGAAAAGATTTTTTCACCATCCGTAGAATATGTCCTCTAAATTATTTTCTCTTATTGTTAGTATTTCCGATCAGACTCCAGTAACCCACGAGTTGAGTGGTGGCTCTTTCAGCGTGGGGCGCGGGCCTGACAACGATATTCAGATTCTTGTCTCTGAAGTTTCTGTCAAACATGCCGAGTTGAAGGTCGATGGTAACTCTATCTCGATCTCCGATTTAGGTTCTACCAATGGAACCAGAGTGAGCGGGGAAACTGTCGGGGAAGGTGGTGTTGAACTTGCATCGAAAAGTAAGATTGTGTTCGGCGAAACTATTCCCGCCTACTTGGTGTCCGTTGAAGATCTCGCAGGGTCTCCTGTTGAAGATTTGATTGAGGCTATTGATGAGGCTGAAGAAACCGCCGATCCAAAGACGGAACCGATCGCGGCTGCTGTTGCGCCACCCGAACCAGAGGCAGCGGCCGCCGCTACTAGCGCTTCGACCGCAAAGCTTACTTCTGCCCAATCCTTGAAGGCGGGCGGTGTGCAGCCTCCTGACCCGGCAGTCCCAGTAGCCCCAAAGCCTATTGCTCCGAAGGCGCCTCAGCCGGTTGCTCCAGTGCCCTTGAAAAGACCCGGATCAGAAGCCGCTCCTAAGGCTGTGCCGCTCCCAAAGTCTCCACCAAAACCCTGAAGCAGCCTACCCTTAGCTGTTAGCAGCCCAGGCCTTGGCTCCTAATTTTGAAAAGAAGCGATGCCATCGCTAGTCTCTCTAGTGTGTTAGAGCATAAAAAACGATATTGATGCCTAGGGGATAAGCATAGGGTTCCGAGAAATTCTCAAAATACCAAGGATCTGTTCCTTCTTCTTCCCAACCGTCACCGAGATCAGTGTTAAAGCAGATCATCATACAGATTCGGCCACGGTCATCATGGATCGCCCGATAGTGAGGTGTTTCTGATCCTGGCTTGTTCCACTCGTAGGTGATCCCTTGTTCTCTCCCCATCTGAGCCATTCCAACAGCCGGAATCTGCGGTTTGATCTCTAGATCGAAGACGAGGTGAAAGATGGGGTGATCGAGCTCTAGTTCGACATAGTCACGGTCGGGAAAAATCTGCTTGAGGGCGCGATGAAAGTTTTTCCACTCATAGGCGCCCCAGAAATCATCAACCATGATAAATCCCCCGTTGAGCATGTAGTCTCGCATGACAGTTGCCTCTTCATCTGTGATCCAAATGTCTCCGGGCTCGATCATGTAAATGAATGGATAATGTCGCATCTGTTCGGCATCAATATCAACAATGGCGCTCTTGGGATTAACTTCGAGCGACGTGAGTTCGTTGAGTCGATAGGAGAAATTGAGCTCCGAATCTGGATAATCGATCATCCACTTGGCCCGCTGGCCCATCCAAGTGCCTGAATTGTAGCGGAGTCTTGCAAAGGTGAAGACATCGTTGGGAAGGTCTTGGTTGATGTCCCAAGTTGGGAAATTGTAGAAACGCCCACCCCGCCATTGGCGCGGATCCTCAGGCATTTGACCATCTTTTACGCCGAAATAGGTGGGTGAGTTTGTGTTTCGGCTGTCTTGAGCGACTCCAAGTAGCAAAAGACCGCTGACTCCAGCTACTAAAGACAGGGATAGCAGGCTCCTCTGCATACTCGTTTTCTACGTTTTTAAAGGGTTTCGGGCAAACAAAAGCACTCCGCAAATGCGTTTTAGCCCTTTTTTAGAATAATTATTGATATCAATAACCCGTGAGTTACCTGTGGGCGTAGTACTCGATACACTGATGGAACAACAGCTGACTGAAACAACCATGGCCCAAATGCTCGGCGGCCAGCGGATGACAAAGCAACGTCGTCTCGTGTTTGACGTGGTCAAGGAACTCTCCCCTACCCACCCTACGGCTTCGGCAGTTTACGGAAGGGCTAAGAAGCGTATGCCGTCCATCTCGCTGGCGACGGTTTATAATGTTTTAGAGACGCTTACCGATGCGGGAATCGTCACCCAAGTCAATATCGACCGCGAAGCATCGCGGTTTTGCCCCAACTTGCACCCGCATGCACACTTCTTTTGCGACAAGTGTGATTCCGTTTTTGATGTCGACCTCCATAAGCATGCCAATGCCGCAGAGCCCTGGAATCTGCCTGATGGCTCTCGCATAGAACAGATGAATGTTGCTATGCGCGGAATTTGTCCCGCTTGTCGCGAAGCAGACAAATGCAACGATTGATTTTCAGACATGAGCCAAACACTCAACATTCAGAATCTGCACGCTTCCGTTGACGGAATCGAAATACTCAAGGGATTAGACCTTGAGGTTCCAAAAGGCGAAGTGCACGCGATCATGGGGCCTAATGGTTCCGGTAAGTCTACCCTCTCCAAGGTTCTGGCAGGCCACGAGGACTATGAGGTGACCGATGGTCGAGTTACGATGGACGGCACCGACCTGATGGAGCTTGAAATCGATGAGCGCTCTCGCGAAGGGCTTTTCCTCGCTTTTCAGTATCCCCACGAGATTCCGGGAGTGAGCAACGCCAACTTTCTTCGTGCGGCTCTTCAGGCCCGTCTTCCCGAGGGCGAGGAGATTGATGCGGTGGGCTTCTACAAGGAAATGTATGCGAAGATGGATGCACTGAGCATGGACCGAAAGTTCACTGGCCGCGCCGTGAATGACGGATTCTCCGGCGGGGAGAAGAAGAGAAACGAAATTCTTCAGATGATGATGCTCGAACCGAGTTATGCCATTCTCGACGAAACCGATTCAGGTCTCGATATCGATGCACTTAAGATCGTTGCCGAAGGAGTCAATCGTATGCGCTCTCCTGAGCGAGGCTTCCTTGTCATCACCCATTATCAGCGTCTGCTTGACTACATTGTACCGGATGTGGTGCACGTGCTTTTCGACGGGCGAATCATTAAGACTGGCGATAAAGAGCTCGCCCATGAGCTCGAGGAAAAAGGGTATGACTGGCTCACCAATGAGTTGGTTGCTGTGTAAACCAAATTTGAATGGGAAACCTTTAAAGGTAAGAAAGGATCATGGCTGATAGCGCAACACTCGAAGCGGTTAATATCGATAACGAAGCCGGGAATTTCACCTATCCGGAGGACTACGAGCACGATGCCGGGTATGGCTTGACGGCCGATACGATCGATTACATTTCCGATATTAAGAAAGAGGCTGATTGGATTCGTGAGTTTCGTCACAAGGCGCTCAAAAGTTTTAACAACAAGCCGATGCCGACCCACTGGGCTAGCAAGGATCTCGAAAATATCGTCTTCGATAACATTCGATACTATCTCTCGAAGGGTCAGAAGCCGACTCGCAGTTGGGATGAAGTTCCAGATGATGTGAAAGAGACGTTTGAGAGGCTTGGTATCCCGGAAAAGGAACGCAAGTTTCTCGCTGGAGTAGAAGCACAGTTCGATTCAGAGGCGGCATACTCTAACGTGAAGGAGAGCCTTGAGAAGGAGGGTGTCATCTTTGTTAACTCCACTGAAGGTCTCCGTGAGCACCCCGAGCTCTTCAAAAAGTGGTTTGGTAAGGTGATCCCGACAGGCGACAATAAATTCTCAGCATTGAACAGCGCTGTCTTTTCCGGTGGTAGTTTCATCTATGTGCCTCCGGGGGTTAAGGTGGCCCATCCATTGCAAGCCTATTTTCGAATCAACGCTGAAAATTTCGGTCAGTTTGAGCGAACCCTAATCGTAGTCGATGAAGGCGCTGAAGTGACCTACATGGAAGGCTGCACCGCGCCCAAATTTGAGACCGCAACGCTGCACAGCGCGGTTGTCGAGCTGGTTGCGATGAAAGACGCTAAGATCCAATATATCACAGTGCAGAACTGGTCGAACAACGTCTTTAATCTGGTGACGAAGCGCGGCATGGCGCATGAGAATGCCGAGATCCGGTGGATCGACTGTAACATTGGTTCGCGCCTCACTATGAAGTATCCGGGAGTGATCATGAAAGGTCGTAAAGCTCGCGGGGAGGTGATTTCTATTGCCCTGGCGAATGACGGACAGCATCAAGATACGGGTGCGAAAATGATCCATGCCGCGGACGAAACAACTTCCAACGTGGTCTCCAAGTCTATCTCCGTCGGCGAGGGTCGCTCCACCTATCGAGGCCAAGTTCATATTCCCAAGCATCTCAAAGGATGTAAGAACAACACGGAATGTGATGCACTTTTAATCAATTCAAACAGCCGCACGGATACTTACCCCGCTATCACCGTTCGTGGCAATCAGCACGCGACTCAGCATGAAGCGAGTGTCAGTCAGGTTAGCGAGGATCAAATTTTTTACATGCAGCAGCGTGGCCTCTCAGAAGGTGAAGCAATGAGTCTCAGTGTGAACGGATTTGTAAACGATCTCGTTCGTGAGTTTCCCATGGAATACAGCGTCGAGTTGAAGCGCCTCATCGACATGGAAATGGAGGGTAGTGTCGGCTGACGCCCCTATCCTAACAAAATTTTAATTGATGTCTACGACACTCACTCCTACTGCTGGCTCAATGGCAGAAGAAAACCCAGTTTCTTGGTTTGCCGCTCCGCCCGTGTTTGATCTTGGATTGGAGCTCCCCGATTGGTATCGCCAGCTCCAGGAGACGTCGTGGCAGACGTTTCTTACTCTGCCGGAGCCAGCGCGCACAGACCAGAACTGGCGTTTCTCAGATCTCAAAAAAGTGCGTTTTTCTGAGCTTCAGGCAGCTCGGCCTGCTGAGAATGCTGAAGCCTTAGTACAGCGTGCTAAGACCGAACGAGTTGAGGACTTTGCGGCTCACTTTGTGTTTGCCAACAACCGTCTCATCCACTCGGAAATTAACGAATTGCCCGCCGGAGCTATCTGCCTTCCCTTGAATGAGGCGTTAGTGGAGTGCGGTGATTTGGTAAAGAATCATTTCATGAAGGAGGAAGGCTCCCTTGGTGGTTCCAAGTTTTCAGCTTTGCATGCTGCAGCTACTTTGAGCGGTTTATTTATTCACTTTCCACAGGGCGCCACCTGTAAGTTGCCCATCCTCACGCACCACTTTGCCTCCGGTGACTTTAATTGTGTTTTCCCTCACATGTTAGTGGTCGCAGAGGGACAGGCGGAAGTGACTGTCCTTGAGACCTTTGAGACTGCTGCTGAGGACGAGCAAACGTTCTTCTTCGCGAACACTGACCTGATAGCGAATAACGGCGCTAACTTGCAATATGTTGCGCTTCAGGATGAAAGTGATCACGGGCCTAAGCACATCCAACTTAACAGTTCGCGAGTTGGGCGCGATGCCAATATTAAGTCAGCATTTGTGAACCTTGGAGCTGCGTGGGTTCGGCAGGAAGCGATTGCGCGCATGATGGAAGAGGGTTCGGATTGCCAAGTCTTCAGCGCGAATCTAGCTAACGGAACTCAGGAATATGATCAGCGCACCCTGCAGTCGCATGAGGCGCAGCATACGACCAGCGATCTACTTTTTAAGAATGCACTTTACGACCAGGCTCGAACAATTTTTGCCGGTCTCATCGAGGTTCAGTCCGGTTCTCACCACACGGACTCATACCAGACCTGCCGGAATTTACTCGGTAGTGATCAGGCGGAAGCTAACGCGATGCCTGGGCTCGAAATCGATGCTGATCAGGTGAAATGTTCTCACGGATCGACTTCTGGCCAGATCAGTGACGAAGAGATCTTCTACTTGCAGGCCCGAGGCATTCCGGCTGAGCAGGCGCGACAGATAATTAGTCTTGGGTTTCTCAACGAATCGATCGCCCGACTCAAGGGTGAAGCGGTTCAGAGCTATCTGTTTGATCGGGTCGAGCGCAAGTTCAAGAGCCTGACCTAGTGCCGGCTTCCGAAATCCAGTTATTAATCGAAACAGCTAAGGGTCCCGACAATAGGGGCTTTTTTTAAGGCGGAAAAAGTTGGGCGGTTTAGCTGAGTAGTTCCTGAGCTTTAGCTATCACAGCGTTGGCCTGATCGGCTGCATTGGGAGCAGCGCCGCGGGCCATTTCAGGCTTACCGCCACCTTTGCCGCCGGCGACCGCGAGAGACTCGCGAACGACATCGCCGGCCTTGACCTTGTCGGTGCAGTCAGCTGATACTACTGAACCAAAGTGGAGCGTGCCGCCAGACACAACGCCAAGAGCCACTGCGCCGCTAAACTGGCGTGCTTTTATAACGTTCATAGCCTCCTGAAGTAGGGCCGGATTGTCGCCTGGAAGCAGACCGGCGTAGGTTTGGCTGCCGTAGTTGGCAAGGGTGTCCTCATACCACTGGACTGCGATTTGAGCGGCGGCTCCGGCGGAAGCTTTCTTGACGCTTTTTTCAGCCTCGATCGCGGCTGCCTTCGTCGTGTCGCGGTGTTCCCCGAAACTCTTTAGAAGTGTGTCAGCAACAGCGGGATCGCCGGCTTCGATGGCTTCATTGATCTTGGCAGCGAAGTCGTTATCAGACTCGATGCTGCGCGTATCCTGTTTGAGAGCGGCCAGCTTTTCATTAGCTGAAGTTAGTTTTGCGGTGAGCTCCTCCAACTCGGAGGCAACAGTTGCACTTTGACTGGAAATAAGTTCGCACGCAGCTGAGCCACAGACCGCTTCAATTCGGCGAATGCCGGCAGCGACTGCGCCTTCGCTTTTCACCTTGAAATAACCGATCGACTGGGTCGACGGGACGTGGGTGCCACCGCAGAGTTCCATTGAATAACCGTCGAAGGAACCTTTCTTTCCGCCGATCTGAACAACGCGTACGAGGTCGCCATACTTATCGCCAAAAAATTGCATAATGTTAGGGTGGTCTTTGATCTCCCTGTGAGGCACTTCGGAAATGCTGACGGGATCATCTGAGCCGATGCAGCTATTCACTTCGGCCTCGATCCGGCTGATCTGATCGGTGTCGAGAGCCTTCGAATTGAAGTCGAAACGCAGTCGGTCAGCGGCCACGAGCGAACCCTGCTGAGTAGCATCCGGGCTGACAATCTGGTGCAGAGCCCAGTGGAAAAGGTGGGTCGCGGTGTGATGCTTTTCAATCGCGCGGCGACGGTCAGCATCGACCTTGAGGTAAACCGCATCAGTGTTGGGCTTTTCGGCAAGTTGTAGCACCGTGGCTTCGCCGACGCCGAGGACGGACACCACCTCGATTTCGGTGCCGTTGCCAACAAGGGTGCCGGTATCGCCAACCTGACCTCCTTTCTCGATGTAAAAGGGGCTCTTGTCGACGATCGCAAAAATGCCGTTGTCGTTTTCGATAAGCTCAACAATTCTTGCGTCGGTTTCGTCCAGATCAAACCCGACGTATTCGGTGACCACATCTGTTTCGATGGAGACCGCCTCGACGACCTGGTTCTTTTGACCTATGGAACCCGTATTCTTGTGGGCTTCGACAAGCCGCTCTACTTCCTGCTGATCGGCGTTCAAGGAGCGTTCGTCGAGCAGTAGCTGAGTTAGGTCTGTAGGAAAGCCGTAGGTTTCCCAAAGCTTAACGACGGTGTCTGCTGGGAAATTGTTGCCGGCTTCGACCTTGGCTGCAGCATCTTCGAAAAGTTTCAAGCCACGGTCGAGGGTGCGGTTAAATTGCTCTTCTTCAGCCTTGAGCGTGGCTTCGATTTTCTCCTGCCGGCTGGCGAGCTCAGGAAAGACGTCGCCCATTTCCTGAACCAACACATGAACGAGCTGGTGGAGGAAGGAATTTTCAGCATCGAATCCGAGGACGCGTCCGAAACGGACGGCGCGGCGGAGGATATTGCGGATCACATAGTTGCGGCCGCCGTTGCCGGGCTCAATACCGTCGGCGATGGCGAAGCTGGTCGTTCGGATATGATCGCCGATGACGCGAAAAGCGATGTCGATTTGCTCCTGCTCGCTGAGGCCGGCGCGGGTGCCGCCTTCGGGTACGGTGGAGGTGTATTTCTTCCCGGTCAACTCGGAGAGCTTATCAAAGATAGGAGAGAAGACGTCGGTGTCGTAGTTGGAGGCGAGCGTCGAGAAGTCAGTCAGCCCATTGGTGCACTGAATGATGGAAGCGACACGCTCGAAACCCATGCCGGTGTCGACGTGGCAGGCCGGGAGCGGTCGAAAGGTGCCGTCTTCGTTCGCGTTAAACTGAATAAAGACGAGGTTCCAGATTTCGATGCAGCGGGAGTCGTCAGCGTTGACGAGGCTGCCCTTCGTGTCGCCTTCCGGCGTGAGGTCGATATGGAGCTCGGAACACGGACCGCAGGGACCGGTTTCGCCCATCATCCAGAAGTTGTCCTTCTTGTTGCCGTTAACGATGTGGACCTTTGGATCGAGGCCTTCGGCTTCGAAGATAGCCGCCCAGAAGTCGTAAGCTTCCTGGTCAAATTCGGCCGGGTCGCCCTCGGCTGGAGCGTAGACGGTCGCGTAGAGGCGGTTGGCAGGAATGCCCCAGCGCTTGTTGATCAATTCCCAGGCCCACTCGATGGCCTCTTTCTTGAAGTAGTCGCCAAAGCTCCAGTTGCCCAGCATCTCGAAGAGCGTGTGGTGGTAGGTGTCGTAGCCCACATCCTCGAGGTCGTTGTGTTTGCCTCCGGCGCGAATGCACTTCTGCGTATCGGCGGCACGTGGCGGATCGAACGGGGAGGCATCGGTTCCTAGGAAATACGGGATAAACTGATTCATCCCCGCGTTGGTGAACAACAGGTTCGGGGAAGTTGGCATCAGGCTGGCAGAGGGCACTATGGTGTGTTGCTTTTCAGCGAAAAAATCGAGAAAGGACTGCCGTATTTCACGTGAGGTCATAGCGCGGGGAGCTTACTCCGCGATTTCGCGGACGCAAGTCGACCTGGGGGGGCTGAGACTGGGAAAATGGGCCGGTAGCGAGGAAAGGTTTTTCATTTTTCTAAATCCAGTTCCGGAATTCCCACGAAGTTGTTGGCAACATATGAAGACGCTTTATCCATGGATCTCCCTGCCGGTCATCGTTTCTACGATGTTGGTTGCCCTCGTTGCTGTCGAAGTTCATGCCGCTGATCCGGCTGAAGCAAAGACGATCGGTCGCACCATTCGTGAGCAGCCGGAGTTGTCCCGATTCCTCGAGGTCCTTGAGAAGAGTGAGATCATTTCGGATCTTTCGGAAAATACAAGAAGTCGTTTTACGGTTTTCGCTCCGGTGAACGGCGCGTTTGAAAAGCTCCCCGAGGGCGCGGTGACGACGCTTCTGGATCCCCGCAATGACGACCGACTGGAGGAGGTGCTTCGCTTTCACGTGCTGGGGCGCTCCGAGCCGGCTTTCGCCCTCGAGAAATACGCGCTACTGCGAATGCTTACCGGACAGTTTGTTTCCATCGACTATCCGGCGGGAAAGATCGGCGAGGCCAGTTTCACCGGAAAGGCGATTTCTTGTTCCAATGGTGTGATTTACCTGATCGACACGGTTCTTACACCATCGACCGATGACCTGTTTCAGCGGCTTCAAAAGGACGGACGCTTCAGCATCTTTACCCGCGCGATCACCGCCAGCCGCCAAGGCAAGCTCTTCCAGAACATGCACGGGCTCTACACGACCTTTGCTCCGACAGACGAAGCCTTTGAAAAACTGCCTCCCGAATTGGTGGAATCGCTCTTCAAGCCGGAGAACGATGAACGCCTCGAAGACATCATCAAACATCACATTGTGCAGGGAATCGTCGCGGCGGGGAAAGTGCCTGGCTATCGCAGCCTTGGCGTTGCGGATGTGGTGCCTCGGTCGGCTTTCGGCCAGCAGATTAATTTCAAGGCAACCGCGGACGGGCCCACCATTGATGGTGCGGCTGTCATCGAAGCCGACCTTCCCTGCGCCAACGGCATTGTCCACGTAATTGATTCTGTGATCCCTCCGGTGGAGAAAAGTCTGCTCGACCTGTTGCGAGAGGAGGAGCGTTTCACCACGCTGGTATCACTGTTGGAAGCTACCGGGCTTGATCTGCCCGTCGCGTCCTCGTCTGAATTCACCATCTTCGCTCCAATCAATGAAGCTTGGGAAAAGTCACCGTATGCGGAGCTGATCAACGATCCCACAGGACTCAACCGGGAAGCTTTGTTTGGTATCCTTGCCCGTCATGTCATCACGGGTAAACACGTCAGTGAGAACAGTATCGCATACGAAAAGCTGCGCACCATTCATGGGGCTCCGATCTACCTGACTCGCGATGGTGAGGATCGTCGAATCAGCGAAGTGGCCATTAATGAGACAGATACGGAAGCCTTCAACGGGCTCATCAATGCGATCGAGGCGGTCATTGATGACCCGATGGAACTTCCTGAAGGCGATATCTCCACCGTCGACGCCATTGAATTTGTGCAGGAAACGTTGGAGCAGGCGGCACCTCTCTATGGGGATGGCCAGTATGAGCTCTGCTGGCGCTATTACACCCGCCGTGGATACGAGTTCCTGTCTAAGTATTCCGCGTTCATCGACGACCAACAAAGACAGCGGTTTGCGGGGGCAATCGAGGATGATCAACCCGTCTTCCAGTTCGCTGCCGAAGCCTGGTCATCTCGCAATGCCTATCGTGATGTGCTTCGTATTCTCGAGCAGCGTGAAGATCGCATCCAGGATAGCTACCTGATGCAGGTTCCCGACCGGGCTCGTTTTGGGCGGTGAAGAAAACTGAGTGGTAGTTGGTGCGCTGGGGAGCTCACCATTGATGGCCCCTCCTAAGGCAGCTTCCAAGCTTCCCGATACTGATTGTATTCCGCCTGCGGCAGCAGCACATAGACAGGAACCTCGGTTGGTTCGAGGGCGGCGATGAGGGCCTTGAGGTTGCCTTCGGGCATCGTGGTGCAGCCGGCGGTAGGAGAATTGCCATCGTTTCGCCAGATGTGAAAGAAGATCGAAGAGCCGTGACCGGCGGTGATGTTGGGGTAGGCGTTGTGGGCGATGAAGAGCTTGAGTGAGTGAGCGTAGTCTCCCTGTTTCATCTGGGCCTTTTTCTCGGCCGTGGTGCGCGGGTCGTGTTCGATGCGGCGGTATTGGTTGTAGTAGGGAGAAGTGACATCTTCATACCAGAGGTCGCGGGGGGTGACTTGAACGTAGTTGAGGTTGGGGGATTTTTTAATGGATGGCGCGTATCCCCAGGCTCCACCGGTGTAGAAAACTCCAGCAGGGGCACGCCCGTCGCCTTCGCGCTTGGTTCGGGCACCGGAAGGCACGGGGTGGAGGCCCTTACCCCAGACGAGGCCGTAGCGGCCGAGTCGGCCCTTCCAGGAGCCTCCTTTTTGCTTCCAGCTACCACCGACGCCGCGCTCGTAGAGCGTCAGGGTAACATAAGAGGAGTTCCAGCCAGAGGCGATGCCGACGAGGCATTGTCTGCTTTTAGCGGGAATCTCAAACTCGTTGGCTTCCTGAGCCGGAGAGAAGAAGATGAGGAAAACAAGCGCACTGAGAAGAAAGCTAAGACGCTTCATGGCCGTAAGAATAACCAAAAGCCTGCGGAAGATCCACCTTCTGATCACGGCTTTTCTTGAGAAATGAATAAGGCGGGACCTTCCGGTCCCGCCTTTGAAGTGACCTAAAAGGAGGAGGACCCCAGTTAAGTCAAATTTTATACGTCTGAGACTTAAAGATTGTTAGCTACTTCGACGAGATTTTCTGGTGTTATGCCGAGCTCGCTCATTACCGTGGCGCCTGGAGCGCTGATACCGAAACAGTCGATGCCAATGACAGCTCCTGCAGTGCCGACGTATTTCCACCACGGGTCAGAAACACCGGCTTCGATGGCAACCCGCTTGGTGCAGGCTGCCGGAAGAACTGATTCTTTGTAGTCGTTAGACTGACGATCGAAGCGTTCCATGCAGGGCATTGACACCACGCGAACACCGTTGCCGAGTTTCTCCGCCGCGTCCATGGCGTGCTGGAGTTCGGAACCAGTTGCAATGAGGATCGTGGTTAGATCGCCCTTTTCTTGCTTGGCAACATAGCCGCCTTTGAGAACTCCTTCACGACGGGTCTTGGCGGGAATTTCATTGAGAGTCGCCACACCCTGTCGTGTGAGGAACAGAGCGGTAGGTCCGTCCTTGCGTTCAGCAAAGGCGGCGAAAGCACCCGCAGTTTCCTCAGGATCACCAGGTCGAATCACGTCCAGATTTGGAATCACGCGAAGCCCGCTCACTGTTTCAACCGGTTGGTGAGTAGGGCCGTCTTCACCTACCCCAACAGAGTCGTGCGTGAGGATATATCCGACTTGCAGATTTGCCAAACCGGCAAGTCGGATGGAGGGACGAAGGTAATCAGCAAAAACGGCAAAGGTGGCACCGGTAGCCAAAAAGAGTCCATCATAGGCGATACCGTTACAGATAGCGCCCATGGCGTGCTCGCGGATACCATACCAGACGTTCTTACCGGCGAAGTTGTCTTTACCGAAGTCACCGGCGTCCTTGATATAGTTCTTGGTTGAGCCGAAGAGGTCAGCCGAACCGGTAATTAGATTGGGTATCGCCTTGGAAACGGCCTGAATCACATCGCCCCCGGCGGCACGGGTGGCGTTTTTGTAATCAGCATCGAACTCAGGGATAAGTTCGAGCAGGTTCTCGGGAGTGGTTCCGGCAATGCTGTTCTCAAGTTCTGAAGCCAACTCGATGTTCGCGGCTTTCCAGTCAGTGTAGGTGGCTTCCCATTTGGAGTATTCAGCTTGGAGGGTGGCTTTGCGGTCGGCGAAGAATGACTTGGTGCCTTCGGAAACGAAGAAGGTTTCCTCGGGAAGGCCAAGACCGGCGCGGGCGCTTTCGGCGAATTTGGCTCCGCCTTCACCGTGACCAGCAGCTGTGCCTTCAACTTCTGGGATGCCCTTACCAATGGTGGTCTTGGCTTCGATAAGCGTTGGTTTGCCGTTGTTGTTAGCCTTGGCATTAGCAATGGCCTCGGCAATGGCCTCGAGATCATGACCATCTACTTTGACGGCGTTCCAGCCGAACGCTTCGAAGCGGGCGCAGGCGTCATAACTTTGTGTCAAATCAGCCATGGCGTCGAGAGTGACATCATTGGAATCGTAGATGAGGACAAGGTTATCCAGTCTATTATGACCAGCAAAGGCGATGGCTTCGGCGGCGACCCCCTCTTGGAGGCAGCCGTCACCAGCGAGAGCAAAAATGTGCTGGTCAAAGAGAGTATGCTCCGCAGTGTTGTATTTGGCGGCTGCCATCTTAGCAGAAAGCGCATAGCCAACAGCATTGGCGATTCCCTGGCCGAGAGGACCGGTCGTGGCCTCAACACCGTCAGTTTCATCGAATTCCGGGTGCCCTGGTGTCTTACTGTGGAGCTGGCGGAAGTTCTTCACCTCATCGAGCGAAAGATCGTAGCCGGCAAGGTGAAGCCAACCATAAAGGAACATCGATCCATGGCCCGCGGAGAGTATGAAGCGGTCGCGATTGAGCCATTTGGGGGCTTCAGGATTGTAGCGAAGCGCGTGCCCGTAGAGAACGGCCCCGATATCGGCGGCACCTAGGGGCAGACCGAGGTGGCCTGAGCTGCAGGCGTGAACGCCGTCGATGGCAAGCCCTCGGGCTTCAGTAGCGGCTTGGGATAGGGCTTCTCTGTTAAATTCGCTCATATTTTCTTTCTCGGTTCCTATTTCTTTAGGGCGTCCACTTTTGGCTCATCTCGATACTGAATCAAGCGGTCATTGCCGGAGGAACGATCAAAACTTTCGTCACTTCTACTTTAAAATCTCACATGTCCGGTGCTGGACAGACGGGAATTTCGCTGCAATATAGCGGCAAACATGGCTAAAGACACAAATCAGATCCTCAAAATCGGCCTGCCGAAGGGCAGCCTCTTCGAGCCCACGCTCGATCTGTTCGAGAAAGCAGGATATAACATCACTGGAGCTTCCCGCTCCTACCGACCGTCAATCGACGACCCAGAGCTTCAAGTCCGTTTGATCCGGGCGCAGGAAATCGGCCGTTACACTGACCATGGATTCTTAGACTGCGGTATTACGGGAAAGGACTGGATCGCGGAAAATGGGGCTGACGTCCATGTGGTATGTGACTTGCCCTACAGCCGTGCGACTTCCAATCCGACCCGCTGGGTTCTTGTAGTTCCTAATGATTCCCCGATTAAAACAGTCAAAGACCTTGAAGGTAAACGCATTGCGGCGGAGGCCATTGGAATTGTTGAGAAATATCTCGAGGAAAACGGCGTGAAGGCTGAGGTCGAATTCAGCTGGGGCGCTACTGAAGTTAAAGTGCCTGAGTTGGTTGACGCTATTGTCGACATTACGGAAACTGGTAACTCGTTGAGGGCCAATAATTTGAGAATTGTGGATGAGCTAATGCAGAGCTATCCGCAGTTTGTGGCGAAGAAGGAATCTTGGGAAGATCCGTGGAAGCGTGAAAAAATTGAGCGCATGGCTGTTCTACTTCAGGGAGCTCTGACCGCTCGCGATATGGTCGGTTTAAAGATGAACCTGCCTGATGACAAGCGGGAGGCGGTGTTGGAAAAGCTACCTTCATTGCGCAAGCCAACGGTTTCGCGCCTGGCTCAGGATGGCTGGGTCGCCCTTGAAGTGGTTCTCACGGAAATGCAGGCTCGTGAGATGATTCCCCAGCTTAAAGAGCTCGGAGCGGAAGGAATCATCGAATACCCCTTGAATAAAGTCATTGGATGACCGATAGTCGCGCCCCGCTCGGTTCCGGACCAATTCGGAGAGCGGGCTGAAAACTGAAATTTTTGATATGGGATCCCTTAAGAAAAAGCGGAAGACCAAGATCAATAAGCACAAGCGACGCAAGCGTATGAAGGCTAACCGCCATAAGAAGCGTTTGCGTTACAAGAGCTAGTCGTTGATCTTGACGCATGAAAGCAAAGCAGCGTTGTCGCCCCACTTTAGGTGCACATCGCTGCGTTGTTTTGTACTCTGTCCTTATTTTTGTCTCTCTGTCGTTGCAGGGAAATCTAAAGGGCCAGAAGAGTGCAGAGTTAGAAGATTTTGCTGAGGTCTACGTTGATCAATATTTCGAACCGGACGAGGATTTGCTCCTTTCGGAGGAAGGTAGGAAAAAGAGCCGGGCACTAGCTCACTACTCTCGTGGGCGTCTCTTTGAGTCAAACGGGCGAATTTCCGAAGCAATTCGATCCTACAAAAGGGTTCTGGATTCTCAGCCCAGCCAGCATTTCCTTGCTCGTAAGACTGCTTACTTGTTGGCCAGATCGGGCAATAACGAGGAGGCGGTGCAGCTTCTCGAAAAAAATCTGAAGGCGAATCCTGAGATTCCTTTTTCTCACATCGCGCTTTCCGAATATCTGGCAACCTACCAAGGGAATGACCCAAAGGGTCGCGCTTGGGCGTTAGAGATTATAGAATCAGCGGCCAAGAGGTTTCCTGATGAGCCCGCTGTCTACGAGCATCTAGTGCGGCTCCTTATTGCCGAGAATCGACGCGACGATGCCAAGCTTGTTATGGAGGGGGCAGCAGCTCGTAACAATAAGGATCCTCAATACTGGCTCGGGATAGGGAAAATTGTTGGGCGCTCATGGGCGGTAAGACCTAACGGCCCGTCAAAAGACTCGGATCTAGTCAATCAGGTCTACGCGAAAGCTTTTTCTCTTGCTGGCGAAGACTGGGAGGTCATCGAAACGGTTGGAGATTTTTATCATGCAACGCGTCAATTTTCAGGTGCCGTTGAGGCTTACGAGACGGTGATCGATAGTAATCCTGACCAGTTGGTTACTCGCGAGAAACTGGCCCGAGTTTACGCAGCGATGGGTGAGGAGGATAAATTGCTCGAAACGTTGCTCGGGATCGCTGAGATCGATACCCAGAACGCGACGATCCTTCGGCAGATCGCAGCGATCTATATCCAGCGTCGCGATTACGCAGTGGCGGTTCCGTACTTTCAAAAAGCTCTCGCGATCGCAAAAGGAACAATTGATGAATACAAAGCGGTTGCCGGTGTTATGATCGAGGAGCGGCAGAGCGAGGCGGCTATCGATTTCATCAAGGAAGCAGCCTATCTTTTTCCGGAGTCTCCCGATTTCCCCTTTTTGCTGACCTATCCGTATTCCTTTGAAGAACAGTGGGGTGAGGCCGTTAAGCAGTTTGAAAAGGCATTGAAGCTTGGGGAAGAAAGTAAGCCGGAAATGTTTGACGAAGCTTTTTACTTCCGGTTCGCTGCGGCTACCGAGCGAAAGGGTAATATTAAGAGAGCGGAGAAGTTGTTCCAAAAAACGATCGAATTACTTTCCAAGTTGAACCCCGACGAGGAGGTTCAGCAGTTCACTGCAACGACTTACAATTACCTTGGGTATATGTGGTTAGAGAACGACATGAATGTCGACGAAGCTGGTGAGTTGATTAAAACGGCAGCCGACCTCGATCCAGAGAGCGAAGCGATCGCCGATAGTCTTGGTTGGTTTTACTTCAAAAAAGGCGATTATGAGAAAGCGCGAGATGAATTGCTACGTGCCGAGGAACTGATGGGAGAACCGGGAAAGGAAGAGGCGGAGATTCTCGACCATATCGGCCGGGTCTTTTACAAACTTGGCGAACAGGAGAAGGCACTCGAGTATCTTGGCAAGGCAGTCGAACTCGACCCGGAGAATCCTGAGTATTTGAGCAACTTGGAAGAAGTTCAAAACTCCGGGGAAGAAAAGTCGGAAGCGCCTGTCAGAGAGGTTGCCCCGGCAAAATCTTCGACGCCTGCGGTTTTAGAGCCAGTTAAACCCTCTGCTTGATCCAAGCTTATGGCAGGTTTGCGGGGGGCAACTTTTCCTAATCTCGCACAGTATCGGCGTGACTTTTCGTGGCTCATTTCTTGCCCCTCGCTATTGATCGGGCGGGAAGCCAAGGGGACAAGTGAGCCGTGGGATCATTTGAAACTCGACTTCAAACCGGCGGAGGATTTTTTGGAGAGTAAGGCTGCCTATCGCGTCGGCTATTATGCTGAGGCACTAATTAATGTTTGGTTAGAGTCATTAGTCTCTCCCGATGAGATTAAGCGAAGCATTCAGATTCAAGAGGGTAGTAAGACGGTCGGAGAACTTGATTTTCTCTATCGAATCGGATCGGTCTTTCACCACCTCGAAGTAGCGTTGAAGTTTTACCTATATTGTCCCGAAGAAAACCATACAGGAAGTCATCTTGTGGGCCCAAATTCTGCCGATACGTTTGAGCGTAAGCGGGACAGATTCTTTCAACACCAGTTACCCTTGGGGCGCGAGCGGTTTTCTGAAGTGACTTGCAGCGAAATTATGATGAAAGGCATGATCTTCTATCCGCCCGAAATTGAGGATATGATTGTTTCTCCCGAAGGATTGAATCCGGATCATCGACGCGGCCGTTGGGTCCACGAATCCGAGGTGGGTTGGATTGAAACGGTGCCGGGAATCTGCGGAGCGAGTCTTTTGGAGAAGCCTTTCTGGCTTTCGGGAATCCCATACTCTAAATCTCCTGCAACCGCAGTGCAGGCAGTGCAGGAGCATTTTGAGAAGCGCCGCCATCCCCTGCTTTTGAGTTTGAAAGATGAGAATGGGTCCGAGATTGAGAGGGTCTTTGTCGTGGCTGACGAGTGGCCAGCGAAGTCCTAGGCGCTTGCATGCAACGGAAACAATTTTGAGAGGTGTTGCTTCAGTTTTGTCTCTCGCTTTTCAGGGTGTGCCATGTTCTCCCAAACGCAGGAGGTTGAATTCATGGGTGATCCGCTAGTCACTTGTGCGGTTGAGAGAGAGATTTGAATCAAAATAGCCACCAGAGTTAACCTGGGATTGAGGAGACTAATCGGTATATCTTACCCGACTGAAGATACGGATGTCTGGCCCGATAAGATCGACCTGCATATTTTCCAGATGAACGCCGAGGTCGGGGGAAGGGATTAGTGATGTATTTCCTCCACCAAGCCGTGGCGCGAGGTAGAGCACTACCTCGTCAACAAGACCGAGCTTTAATGCGTGAGCTAAGAGACGGCCACCAGACTCGAGCAGGACGGCGCTGACGCCTTCTTCAGCAAGTTGTTCTAAAGATTCTCGGAAGGTGAATCCTTGGTGGATCCGAGTGAGCGCTGCATGTTCATCCGTGAAAAGGTGGTGTTCAGAAGGAATATCTTCACTCGAGGTTAAAACAACTCTCAGCGGTTGTCTGCGTCCTTCGGCGTAGCGGCCCCTGAGCGTGAGGGAGGGGTTATCACGTCGAAAGGTTTCACCCCCTACCAGAATGGCGTCGCATTGCTGCCGCCAGTTTTGGACATCTTCGCGTGACTCCTCGCTGGAGATCCATTGGCTTTCACCTGAATTAAGAGTGGTGCGACCGTCGAGGGTCGTGGCAGTTTTCGCAATGACCCATGGTAGTCCGGTTGTGATGCGCTTAGTGAAAAATCGAACAAGGTGATTTGCTTCTTCTTCGAGCACGCCCGAGGTAACCTCAATTCCTGCTTCGCGTAGCTGTTGGAAGCCGGCGCCAACGTGAGCAGGGTTTGGATCCGTAGCTCCTACGACGACGCGATTGATGCCAGCATTTTTAATAGCTTCTACGCAGGGAGGAGTCTGCCCATGAGTCGAACAAGGTTCCAATGTCACGTAAATGGTAGTGCCTTCAGTGTGGGCGGCTTGAGCAATGGCATTGACCTCTGCGTGCGGGCCGCCGGATTTTCGGTGGTATCCCCTGCCGATGATTTCACCGTTATGAACGATAATGGCTCCTACCGGAGGGTTAGGGCTGGTGAGACCAAGCCCCTTTTCTCCCTCGGTAATTGCTTCGCGCATGAAGCGTTCGTCATCAGCGGTTTGGGTAGGCATTGGATTTAAAGTAGGTCAGAGCGAAAGGGGAGGAAACGAAAAATGCTCGCATTTCTTCGGTAACGAAGAGATAAGGAAAATACTTGGTCTCGCCATTGTGATACAGAGCGGAAACGGGTAAGGTCAAGGTATGGCCAAGGTTCTAGGTGCGCTATTTTTCATTGCTGCCAGTTTTCTCAATGCAGAAACAGTGCCGCCCAATGTGATCATCGTTTACACGGACGACCAAGGATCTGTTGATGCGAATTGTTACGGCTCGAGGGATCTTGTGACGCCTCATATCGACCTGCTGGCGGAGACTGGAGTTCGCTTCACTCAGATGATGGCTCCTTCTGGAATTTGTTCAGCGTCGCGGGCCGGGTTGCTGACCGGACAGTTTCCGGCCCGCGCAGGTGTTCCCGGAAATGTTTCTTCAGCCCAAGGCGTGGCTGGCATGCCGACCGAAAAAGTGACGATGGCTGAAATGCTTAAAGGGGCAGGCTATGTTACCGGACATATTGGCAAATGGCACTTGGGCTACACGCCGGAAACGATGCCTAATGGTCAGGGCTTTGACTACTCATATGGGCATATGGGCGGCTGCATCGATAACTATTCCCACTTTTTTTATTGGAATGGACCGAACCGGCATGACTTGTGGCGTAACGGTGAGGAAATCTGGGAGGACGGAAAGTTTTTTGGAACGGGCATGATGGATGAGTTACGTGGCTTCATTGATCGGAATGAAAAAGGTCCGTTCTTTGTTTATTGGGCGATTAACTGGCCTCACTATCCGCTGCAGGGAACTGATAGGTGGCGCGAATATTACAAGGATCTTCCATCTCCACGAAACATGTATGCCGCATTCATGTCCTCAACGGATGACCTGATTGGCGAGTTGCTAAGTCATCTAGAAGAAAAAGGATTGAGGGAAAATACACTTGTCATTTTTCAGTCGGATCACGGACATTCGGTTGAGGAGCGTACTTTCAGTGGTGGTGGTTCCGCTGGGCCGTATCGAGGGCATAAGGGGACCTTGTGGGAAGGTGGGCTTCGAGTCCCTTCGATCGCCAGTTGGCCAGCAGGATTGCCTAGAGGTGAAGTGCGAGATCAGTTGGTCTGCGGCATCGATTGGTATCCAACCTTGGCAGAGTTGGCAGGGGCTGAGATTCCCGCTACTCATCACGTCGACGGTAAGTCGCTGGTATCATTGTTGAGATCAGGTGGTCTGCCTTCTCCGCATCGAGAGCTTTACTGGAGGATGGGCAACGGGAATCATGCAAGGTGGGCGGCGAGAGAAGGAGATTGGAAAATCCTTGGCAAGACTCGTGAAACAGTTCGCCCGGAAGGAATTCCTGAACTCAGTGAAGAAGATAAGGAATTGTTCCTTGTCGACCTGAAATCCGATCCGGGTGAAACGACAAATCTTCGAACCGAAAATCCCGAAGTGGTGGAGCGTTTGCTTGAGATCCGCGAAAAATATGAGGCGGATTTTTCAGAATAGGCGCCAGTGATGGGAAGGCTTGTCAGGCAATTTCAAAAGTGACTCTCTAAATTTTATGTGAAAATGTGAACGAAAGTTCACGTTGGACGTCTAAGTTAATAATGCAGGATTTTTCTGAACTGTGGCGAATATGGTTGGCTGAAAACGGAAATCGCCTGATGCTTTTTGCGCGTCAGCAAACACGCAGCGAAGCAGACGCCGAGGATGTTCTTCAAATGGCTTTGGTGAAGACCTGGAAGACCCATTTTGGCGCCCCGGATCAACGGGTGCTCAGCTTGGCTTACACGAACATAAAACGTTGTGCGATAGACCTCGCGCGCAGCAGCGACAGTCGCCGGAGGCGTGAAGACGAATCTCAGCGTCAAATAGGTGAAATGGTCACATGGTTCGAGTTGCCTGAGGATGACACCTCGAGAGCATTGCAGGTGGCGCTTTCTAAAATTCCGAAAAAATTCCGCGAGGTTATTACGCTTAAGATTTGGGGTGAGCAGACATTCGAAGAGGTTGGTAAGGCCCTAACAATATCACCAAATACCGCTGCCTCTCGATATCGATATGGTATGGAGGCGCTCCGCCGATGCCTATCCCTTGAGCGGCTTGAGATAGAGCTTTAAGGCGGCATAAATTCCCGATTAACCATTGAAAGAGGTCATCCTGCGGGCCGCCCCAAAGTTATTCCTAGATGGTGGGATCGGGTCAAATCTCGTGTCGTTCGAATTTTAGGTAGTGCTCACCCCTCAGGAGATCATCGAACAGGATCATAAATGGCTCAATACCATTAGAAACTTCCGAGAGCATAACGCATTTGAGATTGCGAGGCTTCACCAACTCGGCTGACATGCCTCCCCCGGTTAGGTTGGTTGAAGCCAGAAATGCCTGCGTGTGCCGCCAACCATGAGAATGTGAGGTCAGATAACGCGCTTAAGCCGTCCACTCGCGATGAGTGAGACAAGGGTTTCATTTTGTTCGCCCGGTTCAGATGTGAATGGCGTGACCGCTAGCGTCACTGGTGGCTTCGTGGATCGCCTCTGCGAGTGTCGGGTGCGCGTGGATGGTCGCTTCGATCTCGTCACTGGTTGCCTCGAGATTCATGGCAAGCGCAACTTCAGCGATTAGTTCCGTTGCCCCTCCACCGATCATGTGAGCCCCTAGAATCTCACCGTGTTTCTTATCGAAGATCATCTTAACAAAGCCTTCCGAATCGGCTACGGCAAGCGCACGCCCACTGGCTGCGAAAGGAAACTTACCAACAGTGTATTCGAGACCTTGTTCTTCACACGCTTGCTCGGTAAGCCCGACGGAAGCGACCTCAGGGTGGCAGTAGGTGCAGGCGGGGAAGATGCCGACCTGCTTTGGCTCGTATCCATCAACGAACATACCCTCGACGGCTTGGATAGCTTCGTAGCTGCCAGTATGAGCAAGCCACGGAGGGCCGGTAATATCGCCGGCTGCGTAGACGTTGGCTACGCTGGTTTGGTAGCGATCATTGGTGTCGATGAATCCTCGTTCTAGCTTAATCTGCTCGGCGTTGTTCGGGAGAACGGGAGCAATACCGATCGCGACGAGCACCATTTCGGACTCGAGCACCTGGCTGTCTCCGCCTTCTGCAGGCTCCACGGTGAGCTTAACGCCATCACCACTAGTATCAGCTGAAGTCGTTTTAGTTCCAGTGAGCAGGTTGATACCCTGCTTGGTAAGTGACTTTCGAAGAGTCTCACTTACGTCTTTGTCTTCGATCGGGAGGACATGGTCTACCATTTCGACGACATTCACTTCTGTTCCATACGCGTTAAAGAAGTAGGCGAACTCGATGCCGATAGCACCAGCTCCAATAATGGTGATCGATTTTGGCTGCTTGGGAAGATTCATCGCCTCGCGTGAGCCGATGACCTTTTCACCATCAAAGGGGAGGAATGGAAGTTCGCGGGAAACGCATCCAGTAGCGATGAGGACATTTTTGGTTGTGAGCAGCTCAGTCTTGCCATCAGCATCGATCACCTCGACCTTGCCGTTGGCGGCAAGGCCACCGACTCCGCGGATATAGTCCACCTTGTTCTTTTTGAAGAGGAATTCGATACCACCCGCCAATTTGTCAGACACGTTTCGGGAACGTTTCACGACCTTTTTCCAGTCATAGCTGAGGTTGTCGAAGGAAAGTCCAAAGTCGTCTCCGTGATGCTTTAGAGTATGATAGAGCTCCGCGTTTTTAAGAAGGGCTTTGGTCGGAATGCAACCCCAGTTGAGGCAGGTTCCGCCGGCGCGTTCTTTCTCAATGCAGGCTACTTTTTTTCCGAGTTGAGCGGCGCGAATGGCGCCGACGTATCCGGCGGGTCCGCCGCCGATGACGATGAGGTCGTAGGATGCCATGACAGGAATTTAGGAGATAAGGAGGAAGGGGCTTTCGAGGAAATGCTTCATTTTGGCAAGGAAAGTTGCTCCGACGGCGCCGTCAATGACTCGGTGGTCGCAGCTCATACCGATCCACATCCGCTGTCCGGGAACAATTTCGTTGTTCGCGTTGACCACGGGTTGCTTGGAAATTGTTCCGATGGAGAGAATGGCAGACTGTGGCGGGTTGATGATAGCATCGAAGTTGGCGATGCCATATGCGCCAAGATTGGAAATTGTGATCGTTCCACCTTGCATCTCGTCAGGCGTCAGTTTCTTATCTCGGGCCCGCCCGGCGAGATCTTTGATCTCTGCGGAAAGCTCTTTAATAGACTTGTTTTGAGCAGCTTTAATCACCGGTGTCACGAGCCCCTCGTCGATCGCAACGGCGATGGACAGGTTCACATCAGAGTAGTGCTGGACTGAGTCTCCCATAAAGGAGGAATTCACTTCGGGAACAGCGACCGTTGCCAGCACGGTAGCCCGCATCACAAAGTCATTGACTGTGTATTTGGGCCCTTCGTTTGCAAGGCTGGCCTCGTTAACCTTAGCGCGCAATTCCATGAGCGGTTCGGTATCGACTTCAATATTGAGGTAGAAGTGAGGGACCGTGGTTTTACTCTCAAGGAGACGTTG
>DCQY01000070.1 GCA_002323995.1 Akkermansiaceae bacterium UBA1506
CCGCCTTACTGTAAGCATCGATAAGTTTTGCCTGCATCGTCTCGTAATCAGGATAGACGCCGGAATTACGTTTATCGCCGTCTCTTCTTCCCCAGGTTTGATAAAAAACCGGTTCGGCTCCGGTCGAGCGAATGATTTTACAGAGGTCGCCCGCCGCACCCTGAAACGAGTCGCCAATCTGACCGGGCAATCCGGGCGTCTGACTTTGTTCCTGCAGAATAACAAGATCCCAGTTCCCTTCCTTGATTGCCTTTATCGTTTTTTGATTTTCGAGATGCCGGGTGAGAGTACACCCCCCGGGGGTGATGAATTCAAAATAAATCTGATCAGCCCCAGCCTCCTTTATCATCGAAAGGAAGGTCCCCTTAACCTGGCCGGTATAACTGTTCCCCACGAAGAGAACTCGTGATATTTGGTCCTTAGCTTCAAGAGAGACCGAGAGTAACAACACAGTCAGAATATAGAGGATCTTTTGCATGGGCACTATTCTTCCGCAGACTTTGAACGCTCTGCTGCGGAAAATCCACCGTCGCCTCTCCTTTTTTGAAAGGGAGCGCTCTCAATCACACCGTAAATAATTTCTTTAAGTGTTCCACCATTCGCTTCCACATCTGCGACGATTTTATCAATCGTCGGGGCATCAAAATACTCGACCCCCCGACCAGCAGCGTAAGTGAGCAACTTTTCCGAGAGGGCGCGATGAAAATCTGATTTTCGGTCTGTGGCCAGAATCTGGCTGAGTTCTTTGGCACTGGAAAACGATTCGCCCGTTATCAGTTTGCCCGAGGCATCAATTGGCTGCCCTTTTTCTTCGTCCCTCCAGAGTCCAATTTGGTTAAAGTTTTCCAAGGCCAGACCAATTGGATCCATACGAGCATGACAGGAGGCACACATTTTGTCCTCGGCGTGGAGTTCAAGTAGCTCTCTTAATGGCACATTTTTTGGCAGTCTTTTTCCAGCATCTTCAAGTGCTGGTACATCAGGAACTGCTGGAGGTGCTGGTGTTGCCAGGAAGTTTTCCAGAACGAACAACCCGCGCTTCACAGGGGACGTCCTTGTCGGGTTGGAGGTCACAATCTGGAACGTTGCCTGATTGAGCAACCCTCCTCGCTTAGAATCCTTCGGTAATTCGACATATCGCATGCTGGACCCCCTGATCCCTTCCACGTCATACCAATTCGCCAGTTCCTCATTGAGGAACGAGTAATTCGCGGTTAGAAGCTCTGTCGCGGGCCGTTCATGTTTGAGAACGTATTGAAAAAAGAGTTCACTCTCGTCTTTCATCGCCTGGCGCAGTCGCCCACTGAATCTGCGCCGAACTCGTCTGCTGCTCCCAGCATCAAGCGCACTGCCCACGTCAATAAAGACAGTCTGAACATCCCGTGCCTGAAGCCATTGCCCAACAAAGTTTTGGAAAAAGCGCTGAGCTTTGATATCTGAAAGCATTCTATCCACCTGCGACCTCAGGTTTTTTCGTAATTCCCCTTTCGCCGCGAGATCGAGAAGTTGCTCGTCAGGACATGAACTCCAAAGGAAATAGGAAAGCCTTGAAGCGAGAGCAAACTCATCAATAGCGACAACCTTGGAAGGATTGTCGGGTTCCGTCTGGATCTCTGCACGCATGAGGAATCGCGGACTTACCAAAATAGCGATCATTGCCCGCTGGATCCCACTCTCAAATCCACTATCTCGACGCTCATCGGTCTCATGCGCAATCGCCACCAACCGCTCTATCGTTTCTTTATCAACCGGTCGGCGAAAAGCTATCGTCGCGACCCGGCTCAAAATACTGTGCCGGTAGATATCTCTCTTGCTTTTATCATTTGGAGGTAACCCCTCAGGGAAGAGATGCCTTACATGCTCGGGATAGTCCTTCTGAATGCCGTCCAGAGGTACGACTTCGGTCACGATTAAACGAGCGGCCTCAAGATATTTCTCCATCAACAGGGGTGAAATACTGAGCACATCACCAATGGTATCGAAACCGTAGCCGGTATCGTCAGGAGGTAGAATATTTTCCACGTCCAAATCAATCTTGAAGATATCTTTAACGGTGTAGCGATATTCTTCACGATTGAGCCGGCGGATTGTCACCCTTCCCGGATCAGGGTTTTCCCGATCAATCTTGAAAATCTTGCTTTCGATGAAGGCGAGAACTTCTGCGCGCTCTTCCTCTTTAAATTGCTTCTTATTCGCTGGCGGCATTAAATTGCTGCGTATATTTTTCCAGATCTCATACCAAACGTTGAAATCCTTGAGGTGCTCCTCGACAGAGTCCCATTTGTCCATGGCAAAGTCGCCCTTTTCCATGCCATCGCCGTGACAATCATAACAGAGATCCATCAGGATTGGCTCGACTCCTTCAAAAGTTCCGGTATCGCTCCGAACCGCCGGAGCGGCAAGCAGCAGCAGAGCGACAAGGCTCAAAGCAGAATCTAGCATCCTCATCCCCGGTTAGGATTCACCACCCCCCTGTCCATTACCACCGGCGCAACAACGTGTCATCCGTCACCTGAACCGGCCCATTTATTTCAGAGGGCGCACAGAAACTGATCGCAACCGCCAACGCCCCTCGTCTTCAACCCCATAGTGAGGGGCACTGCTAAGCAACAATTTATCGCCTTCCTTCAGAACCCCAATATCACTTAGAACTCCAGACTGATCCTTCATATCGATCGCCGCGTCGATGCAGTAGATCGCCAAAGGGGATTTGTCTCCCACTTGGTAAAAGCCGCCGCATTGGCCATTCCCGGCAACGATGGCGACATTCTGGACCACGACATCTCGATCAAAGGAAAGCAGTAATGTTTCACCACCATCGACCTGCTCGAACGCACCGCTCGAAGCACCCATTCCAATTCGATTAAAAGAAGGTTTCCCGTCCGAAAATTCCACGAAAATAGCAACGTTTCCTCCAGATGCTGAAAGTTTCCCATCCGCAAAATTATATTTCATTTCTGGCTTGAACTCAAAGACCTGCTCCCGCCCAACGTCCAAAGACGCCAGTCGATGGCCCCCGATATTTCGGTGGTTCATCGCCATTTCACTCATGTATTTCACCAGCGACTTCATTTCAGGATCGCTGACTCGATTATTTTCCTCCATCTGATCGCTTGCCAAATCGTAAAGTTCGATGGGAACGGCCCTGCCCATGCGCAACAATGAGGCGTCAAAAAATAACTTCCACTGGCCTTCGATCTTTTCGCCATTAACCGTCGGCGAGTCCAGTCTCAGTGCAGAAACCGCCGGATCGTCTTTCGCTTCCTTGTGATCATGAGCAAACATCGGCGGTCGCTCATGGAGCACCTCTCCCTGCCACGCCTTCAAGATACTGAAACTATCCTCCGCTCCCTTTTCACCATTGGCAGGATTTGGAAGTTGATGTCCGATAATTTCTGAAAAAGTGGCATAAATATCCGTATGGCAAATGGGAGAGACATTGGTTTCCCCGGGCGTCGACGCGTCACCGTCACCTACATTGCCGTCGGGCCACGATACGATGTAAGGCACGCGGTGTCCTCCCTCGTAGGTAGATCCTTTGTTACTGCGAAATGGACCCGATGCCTCCCGCGTGTTTTTCTCCGCACCGTTGTCGCTTGTAAAGATCACCACGGTCGTTTCGATCAGTTTCTTTCCGGGATGACGCGGATCATCGTTCGCTTCGAGCCAGTCAATAAAGCGGCCCAGGATCAGGTCGTTTTCATAAATGTAGTCATGACGCAGGTCCATCGGCTCCCCCTCCTTCGTTCGAGAGGCGCCGGTGGCGGATTTTCCATTGATCCCTTCGTCGGGCGTGTAGGGGCCATGATTCGATGGAGACGGGTAGTAGAGAAAGAAGGGCTTCCCTTCGTTCTCGCCTCCCGCAAGATGAGTCTCCAGATATTTCACGGACATGTCGGAAAAACGACTGCCCAACTTGGTCAGGACGTAAGCATTTTCGCCTTCCCTGATCAGGGCTTTTCCATCACCACTCGCCGCAACTGCAGTGCGTTCATGCAGGTGTCCAGGTCCGATCGTTTGATTCGGTCCATTCTTCTTGTCGCTTCCTGCATCGGGCCCGGAAGTTCCGTGCGAACGCGAAGTGTAACGAGCCAGCTCGAATCCGTGATCCACCGGCGTATCCGAGAGTGGCCGGGTGATATCTGCATCCGCCCACGCCGCGGCCGGGGAACCGTCAGCGCGAGAGTAACGCAGGCCCACGTGCCACTTCCCAGTAATGGCGGTGGTGTAGCCTTCATCGCGGAACATGGTGGCCAGGGTCGGGCGGTCTTTTTCAATCATCGGGTCCCCCTGGTTGCCGAAGAGCACCCAGTGCTTGAGGCGATTCCGCCACGGGTAACGTCCCGTCAGCAACCCGTATCGAGTGGGCGAACAGCGGGAGGAAGGCGTATGAGCATCCGTAAAGCGAACCCCGAGGCGGGCCAGCTTCTCCATAGACGGGGTATCGACCTGCACTTCGTCAGCATTCCCCGTGTAGTCCTGGAACGCACTGGTGTCACCCATACCCATGTCGTCAGCCATCATTAGAATGACGTTTGGTTTGACGACATCAGCCGCACCGGCAATACCAGTCGCAGCTAGGGCAAGGAATAGAATCGAAGGGAGTTTCATGAGCAAAAAAGGTGACGATGACTCTACCGACATGTCGATCTCCTTTCTTGGCGCTATCAAGCCGGATTTTGTCTCAATCCGTCAGGACCTCACTCCACGACGTATCCTGGAGGTCGGGAGGTCAGGCTCATTTCTTCCTGGAACGTAATCGCCATACCACGGAGCCGGCGCGTCAGGTCGCGATCCCGAACAGGTTGCGATTCCGTCGGGTCCTCCTTCAAATTGTAGAGCGTCGCACGTGGAGTGAGCACCAGTTTGAGATCGCCGGAACGCACTGCCGCGAAGGCTCCCTCAGCGCCGTGATAGAAGAAGGCATTAATGTATTCCTCACGGTCAAAGTATTGAGACCACTCGTAGGCCTGATCCCAGTGACGGCGCAGCGGGAGTTCGGCATTCAGCGAAAGCTGATCAGAGGGAGACGGAATCTCCTCGCATTCACCTTTAAGCATAGGCAAAAGATCTCGTCCATCGATCACCGGATGATCGTCGCCAATCTTAATTCCGGCGAGGCTGGCTAAAGTTGGATACCAGTCCAGAGCATTGACGATTTCATTGTTCTCCACCCCCTGGGAAATCCCAAGTCCTGGCCCCCAAACGATTCCCGGCACTCGAATGCCACACTCCAAAGTCGTCAGCTTGTTACCGATCAGTTCCTGTCCTTCAGTACGGCCCGGGCCACGGCCGTTGTCGGAGGCATAAATCATAAGGGTATTGTCGGCAATCCCATTGTCCTCAAGCGACTCCATGAGACGACCCACGTGAAAATCCATTTCGTGAATGGCGTCACCGTATTCGCCCCAATCAGAGGTGCCGCGAAACTCTTCACTGACCCCGAGCGGCACGTGAAGCATCGTGTGAGGAAAGTAGATCAGGAACGGCTTGTCCTTGGTCCGCTCAATGTAGGCGATCGCTTCATCTGTGTAACTGCGGGTCAATTCTTCAGGGACCGCCTCATCCTTCACCACCTCGCCATTTCTCATCACCGGGACTTTGCCGTCTTCGAAATAAACGATCTCTACCGGGTCGAGATTCGAGTAGAGTCCATAGTGATAGTCGAATCCCTGCGAATGCGGCAGGAACTCCCCCTTGTCACCCATGTGCCACTTGCCGATGCAGGCCGTTTCGTAACCATTAGCCTTAAACAATTCTGCCAGCGTCACTTCGTCTGAATGAATCCCCCGCTTGGAATCCGCCCGCTGCACCCAAGCCTCCATGCCGATGCGGCGAGGGTAACAACCAGTCAGCAACCCGGCCCGCGACGGCGAGCAAATCGGCGCTGCGGCGTAATAGTCGGTGAACCGGATTCCCTCCTCTGCCAGTGCATCGATGCGTGGCGTCTTAATTTCCTCCGCACCATAAGAACTGAGGTCGTAATAACCCTGATCATCGATCAAAATAATGATCACGTTGGGCTTCTGAGCCGCTTCAACAATCGAAAAAGTGCTGAAACCAGCGAGGAACAGAACCAACAGTTTATATCTCATATCCCTTTAAACTCCCAAGCCAACGGGAATTGCCCAGACATTTTTTTCTCAGCGCTAGATCTTCCTACCAAAAGAGACTGTCGACAAACGCCGGCGCGAAGTTATCTAGAAGTGAGACTCGTCCTTCATCATCTCGCGATGAGATCGCAACACCCACTCAGGGGCCGAAACGTAGCCCGTAGCCTCTCAAACATCTAGTCAAAGATGGGGTAGAAGGTGTTAAAGGCTGCCTCACCGAACTCTGCTGGATCATTAAATCGTCGATTACGATTCAACCCATTGACTACCCCCATTTCGTCTTCAGATAGCTCAAAGTCATAGATCTCAATGTTCTCCTTCAGATGTCCGGTTGTTTGCGTTTTCGGGATTGCTACAGTGCCCCGCTGCACTGCCCATCGCAGCGCCACTTGGCCGATTGTTCTATTATGGGCCTCAGCAATTCCCTTCATTAACTCATCGTCAAAAAGGGACTCATTTGGCTCAGCCATACTTAGGGGAACGTAAGAACTAGCACCAAAAGGAGAGAACGCAGTAACTTGAATATCATCTTCGCGGCAATAGCGAAGTAGCCGCTCTTGGCTCAAATAGGGATGCATTTCGACCTGATTAACCGAGGGCTGGATTCTCGCGCTGGACCGAACGTCGCGCAGCATTGCCGTCCCAAGATTACAGACACCAATTCGTTTGACCAGTCCGTCATCGACCAACTCTTCCATCGCACCATAGGTATCCGCATAGGGAATATCGACGTGTTTCATGGCAGGCTTTTCAGCATCGGGGTCAAAAAGCCAACCCGGTGGATAACGCTCTTCGAAAGGCACATAGGCCAATGTCACCGGAAAGTGGATGAGGTAGAGGTCGAGTTCGTCCACGCCAAGATCTGACAACGACCTTTCGCAAGCTGCTCGCACATGTTGAGGGTGATGGTAGGTGTTCCACAGCTTGGATGTGATCCACAAATCATCCCGGCTGACCTGCCCACCGGAAAGAGCAGCACTGAGGCCTTTCCCGACAGAAACCTCATTTCCGTAGTCGCAGGCACAGTCAAAATGACGGTATCCCATCGCTACCGCTTCGGGAATCAGGGTGGGAAGCACCTCATCGGGAATTTTCCAGGTTCCTAGGCCAATAGTGGGAAAGTCACCCCCATCTCTACTGGCAAAAGTTCTTTTAGAGTCATCCATGTAGCCACGCTTATACAAAGGGCCTTGCTCCAAATCAAGCAACACAACCATACTCTTTCTGCTTCTGAGAAAACTCATCATCAAATTACTACAATGATGAGTGATTGACGAACTCAGTGAGCAGCCGGTATTCTGGAAGCGCTGCACTTTTTTACCCTACTACCATGAAATCACTGCTTTTGATCGCCCTAACTTCTTTGTTATCGGGCAGTTCTCTGCTCGCCGACACTCCGCCGGCTCTTTCCGCAACCAAGGCCGCTCAAATTGCTCAAGACGACTTGAGCAGCCGCGGCCTCGAAGAGGAAATTTATATTTGGCAGATGACCTATAAAAAAGACTCCCTCGTCAATGAAGAAGCTTACTGGGAAGTCCTTTGGAATAAAGCTTTCAAAGCCCAGACCAAAGGGCGCAAAGAATATGGTCTCCGCATTCGCATGAACGGCGACTACCGCCGAGCAGTAAAGTAAGGCCCAATCAACCTGGTCCATCTATAAGTCAATTCACGAAAAATATTGAAGCGGGAGATTCGACTGCGCTGAACGTAATCTCGTCCGACCCCCCCGATGGCCGCCACTGCGGTTTTTTGACGCCGCTGGTTCGCAACCTCGCCCAAAAAGTCCCATCATACACCGGCAAGCATGGCAACAATCTGTCACCTTCGCACTCGGGTCACTGCCATACTGGCTGACGCCTACTCGGCGTGGACAGGGGCTTCGCGAGCAATACGGGCCTGAAAATCGCCGAGTCCTGTCCAGATTGTGGGACGATTCAGATCGACCTCATGAACCACCACGGTGTCCCATTCCTGCGCGTGGCTAAGCCAATTTCCTTCACGGTCCCAGACCGCCGTCTTCATCCAGTTTGCCTCGTGATTGGTGTAGGTGGAGCTCACCAGAAAAATTCCGTTTTCAGCGCAACGCGCTGCGGCAATGCGTGGATTTCCTCCCCAAATAGGAAGCGCGATTACTTCGGCGCCTTTCATCGCGAGATTACGAGCAACCTCAGGAAAGAAAACGTCGTAGCAAACCATCATTCCCACGGTTCCAAAGCGGGTTTGGAAGACAGGATACTCGTTACCAGGAGCGATACCCTTCGCAATCTCCTCCCGTGGAAGAGTCACCTTTCGATATTTTCCAACAACTTCACCCAAGGGACCCACTAGAACAGCAACATTATAGATAAGGGGGCCATCTCGTTCGACAAGACCTGCCACAAGATAGAGGTCATGCTTCTTGGCTATTTTACCGAAGAATTCAGTAGATGGGCCGGGAATGGTTTCGGCCAGATCAACATAGTCTTTCGGCACCCCCTTACAGGTCAGTAACTCCGGCAGCACGATCAAGTCTGCTCCTTCTGCTGCCGCAGCATCAATCAGGGGGACTAGTAACTGGCGATTTCCTTCGGGAGTCTTTTCCGATCCGGACAGTTTGGTGTGTACTGCCGCCAATTTTACTTTTCGTTCTTCCGGAGCTTCAGACTTAAGCAACGAAACATCTTTCCATTCAGCCATCCCTCCTGGAGCCCACCTCAAATGCAACTGAACGAGCGCTGTGAGAGCGTTCTCCGGCACGAGGTAACGGTCGGATACCTTGATCCAATCATTCATTGCAGAGCCTCGATCGCGCGGAAAGTCAGGGCGAGCCCGATCAGTTTCGGAGCCGAAATATTCAGGATTTACCCGATGCGGGCTCTCTACAGCTTCACCATTTGGCCCTATCCATTCAATTCGGACGATGCAAGAACGCTTCGGATGGCCCACATTTTGACAACGTCTGAGGGCAGAAAACTCAACCCATTCGCCCCCCGTTACGGGATACGATGATTCCCAGTATCCATTCAAACCTTCGAGTTCGGGAGAAAAGAGAAGAAGTTCACCTAAACGTCCCAACTCACCTTTTACACCAATCTCAGGCCGCGGTGATTTCAACTCCCATTGAGTGGGGCGGCGCTCTTCACCAAGAACTCCCACAACGGATAGTGTCAGAAGGCCAAACAGAATCCGAACAATCGAAGCTGGAAATCGCATAACAAAGGCAAACTAGCAATGCTTCCAAGGTAAGGCGACTACGTAATCCTGCATTCTTTCGATTGCTTAAAACATTAACTCGTATTGGATCCGATTTGGATGCTTACCCTCGGCTGCAACACAGCCCTATATGCTAAAAGTGAAGACAACAACTTTCACCATCCGTCATGATTGTGAACTTAAGTCACAACTATCCGGAATTGATAACAGACAAACCCTTAAAGAAATGGCTCGACTGCATTGAGTGTGATGCAAATAACTAAAAGTCGTGGCACGGGGTATTGCCGCTCTCACCATATCACAAAAAAGCCTTCTTTAATTCAGCTGTTGTATTCTTCCGAAAGACAATTCTAGCCGGAGATGCGCGAATTCTGATCCGAGCCAGTCTTGGCTCTGGCTCAATTTCTTGAGGCTCCCGATTTTGGAGAATCATTTTGATACTCACTCGAACGCTTCAACTGCTCTCTCGAAGGGGTCGCAGACTCAATTGCCCGCTTTTGAATCGCTTTCAAGAATCCAAATCGAGCACATTCCGCATCCAGCAGGCCATGCGCTCTAGTCTTCTGCGATCCCCACCCCTCACTTCAGCCGTGGCCCATCCACTGAATTGAATCCCATTAAGGATATCTCTAACCTTTTGCCAGTGCACTTCCCCTCCATTGGTCCCTACGACACCCTCTCGCTTTATCTTCGGATCCCCAAATTCTGGATGCCCGCGGTCCTTGATGTCCAATTTGTAGATCCGATGACCCAGTGCGCTGGCCCAGTTCTGAGCGGACTGCTCAGTCCATGATATTGTATTACCGAGATCAAAATAAGACTTCACCCGATCCGACTCACAGGAATCGATAAACTCGGCCATTTGTTGACCGGTTTTAATAAAGGTGGCGCGGACATTCTCTACACAAAGATTGATTCCAAACTCTTCCGCTAACGGAATGGCATCTCTCAAATGGCCACGCCAGATCTCGAAATTCTCTTTGTAAGAAAGGCCCGGGTCTTCTCTCGCCCACGTGAGAACAGAGTCACACCCAAACCGCTTTGCCATCTTGAGTGCAGGAACAATGACAGGATCACTTGCATTGATGATGCCATGCACCGGGATCCCAGTCACCTGCGCCGCCTCTAACACTTCGTCATGATCCACCGAAGCATCGGTCTTCAGTTCGGTTCCATGAAGACCGACATCGCGGAGCAATTCGAACTTTTCTCTCACCGAAAGTTCCGGCTCGAGAATCATATCGTATTTCACCGCCAACTTGATGCGTCCCGACAATGGACCAGCCATCGCCATACCTGACAAACACGCCATCGATCCGAGAACCGCGGATCGTCGGGAAAAGATTCTCTCCTCCATGCCCGTATCCTAATGACTCGTAGCAATTTACCGAGCAAAACTACTCACTTATTTGCGATACGCACTACCTTGACTCGACCTTTCCTTTTCCTGCTATCATCTCCCCGATGAGTGACCCTAAAATTCAGCGCCGAACCTTCGTTAAAAACTCGACTCTTCTCGCAGCTGCCGCGTCGGCTTTTCCCGCGGGAGTCCAGTCGCAGAACGAGGGCAGCGAAAAAGTACGCGTCGCCTTGATTGGATGCGGAGGACGTGGGACAGGGGCAGCCGCCCAAGCCCTCAGCGCTGACGATCAAGCTGAAATATGGGCCATGGCTGACATCGACCAACGCCAAATCGATATCAGTCGTGAAACGCTGGAGAAAAATGTTCCGGATGCAAAGCAGGTCAAGGTCGCTCCAGAGCGCCAATTCACCGGACTCAATGCCTACGAGCAGGTCATGGCGATGAACGATGTGGATGTTGTTATCCTAACAACCCCCCCCGGATTCCGTCCGTTTCATTTCGAGGCTGCCGTGAATGCCGGTAAGCATGTCTTTATGGAGAAACCAGTCGCCGTCGATGCTGCTGGTGTCCGAAGGGTCCTTGAAGCGGCTAAAGCGGCTAAAGCCAAAGATCTAAAAGTTGGTGTGGGATTCAACCGCCGCCACAGCCCCCTTCACTACGAGGTCATCAGCCGTCTACACGACGGAGGCATCGGAGAGCTTCCCCTGATTCAGATTTTCAATTGCCGCTCCGACGTCAATAAGCGACGTGAACGTCAGTCAGGCGAATCGGAACTCGAATTTCAGGTTCGAAATTGGTATTATTTCACTTGGCTGAGCGGGGACTTCATGGTCGAGCAGAGCGTTCACGAATTTGACGTGGTGCGCTGGATCAAGCAGGAGCAATTCCCGGTCAGCTGTCAGGGCCAGGGCGGGAGGCTCGTCAGAACCGGTCCGACCAACGGGCAGATCTACGATCACTTCAGTGTCGATTACCAATTCGCCGACGGTTCGCTAGTGACGACTCAGCATCGCCACATCCCCAAGTGCTGGAACTGGTTTGGCGAGAAAATCATCGGAACTGAGGGGACTGCAGAGCTTTCCTTCAAGGCTAACGGAGCCATCCGCCCGTCTCAGGGTTCCGCGACCCGCTACAAGGAAACGGGCAACTCTTACCAACTTGAGCATGATGCCCTTTTCTCAGCGATCCGCAACGGTAGCGAGTTCAACGAAGGAGATCGAGGTGCTTACTCCACGCTCTTTTCCATCATGGGCCGCATGGCTGCCTACACCGGACAGGAAATCAAGTGGGAGGATGCTCTCAACAGTGAAGAAACACTCGCCTTTAATCCATCCAACTGGGAAGAAGATCCCCCACTCTTTCCCAACGAAGATCTAGAGTATGCACCGTTTCGCCCAGGATTTACTTAAGCTTCAATCCAAATCAGGGAACCAAGTTCGGCCTACCGCGTTCCACCAACTTCTTCGGTAATTCTTTCGTTGCCGGCACTTTGCCTCGCAGCATGAGCCGCCCTGTTCCTGTCACCCTCAGATAGTGATCCGGATCCTTGCCTTCGTAGGTGAGAAACTTTACCCCTTCACCAACCGGCACATCGTTCGTGCATTTGAAGATGGCAGTTCCTTCGTCGACTTCGTCAAACATGGCGACATAGATCATCCGAGCACCGGACTCTTTGGCGGCTACCATCTGCGACCAGAGAAACTGTCCGCCCTCGCGAGGAATCGCGTTGAGCTCACCACCGTGCAAATTGAACCAACTGAAACCAGGAAACACGACGGGCAAGTAGTCGAGATCATTATCACGGCACCATTTCACATCCGGGATGAGACACTTTTCCTTGTGTTTGGCCACGCTTTTCTTGTCGCGGTAGCGACCGATCGTCCACGGGCTCACCACATCAGCTAACCTGATCGCTTCGTGCAGTGCTTCATCTGCCACCGCATCACGATCCAGCGTCCGCCAACCCGTCGGCACCCCCAGCATGACAGAGCAGCCGTCGGCTTTCAGTTTTTCCACCAGTTGCCGGCATTCTTCGACGGTGTAATCACGAGGTTTGTAGTCTTCGAATCCCACACCCCAAATCGATACCAGCGGCTTGCCATTGTGATGCAGGTAGGCAGGGTCGCCCGTGATGTCCATTTTCTCGCGGAGTTCGCGCCAGTCCTCCCAAACCCGTTCCGTTCCTCCGGCGGCCATTCCACTGAGGTCATACATCACAACGTAAGCGCGACCATTCCGATTCGCAGCTTCGCGGGCGTGAGACAACACGATGTCTTTGTGTAGTTTCGAGTCCGGTCGGTTTAAGCCATTGGCGAAGCGCTGGATAAACGCCCCGTCGACACCATACTCGCGCATCCACTGGAAGTGTTTCAACACCACCGTCTTGTCGACACTGCTGAATACAGTCGCAGGACTACCACCTGCTAATTTGAACTCCGTCTGGTGCCGGGATACCTCCGAGTATTCGCTCATATCCGGCCAGAGATCGACCGTGAGATTACCGGGCCCGAAAGGTTTGCGGCGGTTTTTGCTCCAGTGTCCCCAGCCACGTCCCAGTCCGTCGCCCTCCGTCGTGAACCAGCCTTGGTAACCTGCCATCACCTTTCCATCTAGGGTAGCGCAGTTCACACCCTTATTGCTCGGTCCGGTGTATGGCTTAAGCACAGTCCCTTCCTGTCCCTTTCCGGAGAATGGAGCAACAAGGAAGACGGTAATCCAGACAAAACAGAACTTCATCGATTCATACCGAGTTACTCCTCCCGGCACTGATACGCAAGGAGATCCCTGCCTTCCCGGCGCAATGATGACGCCATCTGTTCCTGCGATATTCGGACATCGCCCCATCCAAATTGAGGTCGTCACTCTAACGTTTTTGTCTTTCCCTGTTGAGAGACATTCGATTTAAAACCACCCAGGTAGCCGGTAAACACGGACGGTATTCTTTTCTCGGATCGAATCGTACTCTCCAGGCAACTGATCCGGACCGGGAGGACACTGCCTCCGAATAGCAATCCAAGCGAATCTACCGCTTCAACAACGCTTCTTTCTCCTTCTCCGCCAACGCTGCCCGAAACTCTTCGAGGCGTCCCTCGAACTCCGGGTTGTTGGCGAGATTCTTCTTCTCGTTAGGGTCGTTGGTCAGGTTGTAGAGTTCCTCTCCGTCCTGCCACTTACCGTAACGCCAGCGCTGATTGCGAATCGAGTAGCCGAGGTCCGGCCCACGGGATACCACACTGTAGGCGAACTTCTTTTTGCCTGGACGGTCGGGCCGCGGAAGCAGCGGCACCAGCGACGCCCCCTGCAAGTGATCCGGCGGGGTCAACCCAGTTAGCTCGGCCACGGTCGGGTAAATATCGATCAACTCCACCATCGCCTCAGAATTGGTTCCTCCTTTGGTGAGACCGGGAGCATGAACAATGAAGGGAACCTTCGCGCCAACATCGAACAATGTGACCTTACCCCAGACAAAGTGATCTCCCAGGTGATAGCCATGGTCAGAGGTAAAAATCACCACGGTATCCTCCCAGTGCCCGCTTTCTTTCAAGGCATCGAGCACAATCTTGACCTGGGCATCAATGAACGAAACGCAGGCATGGTAGGCCTGCATGTATTCACGCCGGAGTTGATCGTTCTCCTTGCTAAACTCGAAGCCAAACGCCTCGTAGCGCTTCGAAATTGCTGACATCGGCATCCCTTCCCAGAGATTCGGTTTATCCGCCTCATAAGTGATCTGATCGATTGGATAAAGATCAAACCACTTATCGGGTGCCAGGAACGGCACGTGTGGTTTTTGAATCCCGCAGGCAATGAAGAAGGGCTTGTCACCGTTCGGCTCCTCCTTGAGCCACTTCGCGACCTGGCGGGCATTTTTCCCGTCTTTGTGTTGTTCGTCGGTCAGGCCACTGCGCCCATAGCCGGGAGGCGTCTGAGCATCCAGCTTGCTCTTGGCCGCTTTCTCAATCGGCTTCCAGAGTTTCTTGTTCTTTGGATTGTCGACCGATCCGTGTTCCGCCTCAAATTTCCTGCGGGCCTCAGTCACAACCGGAAGTTCATCATTCTCAAATCGAACAAACTCGTCCCAGGCCACCTCACCGTGCTCATGACGCGGCGAATGAAACACCTTTCCTACCGAAGCAGTCCAGAATCCGTTCTCCTTAAAAAACTGTGGCATCGATACCGTTCCCGGGCGCGTCTCGCGAATGTCAGCGGTATTATCGAGTACTCCGCTCGACTGAGGATAGAGCCCATTCATAAAAGAAGCCCGTGATGGACCGCATACCGGATACTGGCAGAATGCTCGATTGAAGGTCATGGCCTCGGAAGCTAGTTCAGCAAGACCGGGAGTCATGATATGGTCATATCCCGAAGGAGACACGTGGGTATTCAAGTCATCACAGACGATAAAGAGAACATTCTTCGCCTTGCTCCTTCTGCCACCTTTCGGCTGAGGCGCGGCTGCTCCCCTATTACTTTTTACGATCGCTTCCGAGCCTGCTGATTCGTCTGCCTTTAAAGACTTGTCCCTCTTCTTTTTTGATTCGGCTTCAGTGCCCGCGAACCAGCGTTTCGGCGCTCCGTTAAGCGGTTCCGCCATCTCATCAAGCCAGGCGTCGTATTTCTTCTTCAGGCTTTCAACCATCTCGGGATGCTCTACCTTTAAGTCATTGGTCTCACCGATATCAGATTCCAGATCAAACAACTCGATCTGATCCTTCACTGTGACGAGCTTCCAATTTCCGGAACGAATCGCCCACTGCGCTCTTTGCCCAGCGGAACTCCAGAACAAATTATCATGCAATTTGTCTACCTTACCCATGAGCGCAGGTATCATATCGACACCATCAAGAGGCTTCTCAGTCGGAAATTGCTGACCGGTCGCTGAGAGAATTGTTGGCAAGATGTCATTTGACCATAACGGAACATCACATGTCGTCCCACCTTTCAATTGCCTCGGCCAAGAGACGATGAATGGAACACGAATACCGCCTTCGTAGTCCTGCTGTTTAAACCCGCGCAAGGGGGCGTTGTTCGCGTTCATAGCGCCTGCTCCACCATTGTCGGAAAGATAAAACAACAGCGTGTTGTCGAAGAGCTTCTCTTCTTTCAACTTCCCGACAATCTCCCCGACGCCGTTGTCGAGATGCCTCAGCATCGCCATGAGCGTGTTGCGCAGCGGATCATCTGTCAGCGGCTTGATATCCTCCTCCGGTGCTTCCGCCGGTGAGTGAACCGCATTGTAAGCGACGTAGAGAAAGAATGGCTCCTCTTTACGGCGATCGATGAAGTCGACGGCTTCCTCAGTGATGCGAGTCGTCAGATAACCTTCCTCATCGGTCACCGGTTCAAGCCCTTTAAAAATTGGATGATCTGGATCGGAATGATCAAAGTAGGGATGTGCCCCCCGCCCCATGAATCCATAAAACTCATCAAAACCACGATTCATCGGGTGACGGGACATATCCAAGCCAAGGTGCCATTTACCATAGGCTCCAGAAACATAACCCGCCTCACCCATAAACATGGGGATCCACTTCTCATCAAGCGGCATACCACTACCCCCTTCGCCCGCCGTGTAGATACCAAAGCGCTGCTGATAGCGCCCTGTCATCAAGCCGGCCCGTGTTGGCGAACAAACATGTCCACTCGCATAGCCACTTGTGCATATCACGCTTTCTGCCGCTAGGGCATCAATATGTGGCGTGCTCACCTCCGGAGGGGAATGGGGATTATAACTCACATCAGCATATCCTTGGTCATCTGAGATGATCACGACAATGTTGGGACGATCGGCAGCTCCAAGCGTCAGGGACACAAGAAGAACGGAAAAGGAGATAAGGGTCTTCATGAGTTGATCAATTTTTCAAACTATTCTAGAGGCGCCAAAGTCTGGTTTACTGATGAGTAGCGAAAACCCTGCAAATCATTAACAAGAAATCGACTCGCGAACGCGCCTATGCTCTTTCAGGCGAATATCTCGCTAGGCACGCGGACCGGCCGAAGCGTTTTTTTATCGAGAGAAGCATGCACCGTGTATCCCGATGCGAGAAGCTCCTCTCCGCGCCAGACTTCAGCGTGGCACTTGATCCTCGCTTTTCCGACAATCTCACCCCAACCCAAGATTTTTAGAATATCATCGTATTTTGCCGGAAGCCGATATTCGCAATGAGCTTCTAAGACGGGAAGAATCACCCCTCGTTCTTCCAATTCGACATAGGGAATGCCGAGATTCCTGAGAATCTCATTCCGGCTACGTTCAAAGTAGACCAGGAAATTGGCGTAGTAGACGAACCCCATTTGGTCCGTATCCGCATATGGCACACGATATTCGAGCGAAACTTGGTGGGTGACTTCCGGCATACTCGAAGGTCGCGAGGCCCGCGTCTCAACGCAAGTCCTCACTCCTTATTTCTTGCCGGCTTGGGCTCCCGCTTCATCCAGCGAAAGGTCTCCCCTTCAAAAAGCAGGTCTCGTTTAGCGCTTAGTTTCGTGACGGGTTTAGCAAATTCAGTGGGTGCTAACGCATCCAATTCCTCCATTTTGCCAGCCATCTCTGGATGCAAAGAAAGGTTATCCCACTCATTAGGGTCGTTCTTCAAATCGTAGAGTTCTTCACCGTCTTTGCCGTAGCGGATATACCGCCATTCACGATTGATGATGGCAAACTCGCCTGGATTCATGTGAGGAAGAAAGATGTTTCGATCTTCTGCCGAATCTGGATCTGCCAGCGTCGCCGCGATGGAAGTCCCCTCGAGCTCTTGTAATGGCTCCGGCAGATCACACATCTCAAC
>DCQY01000108.1 GCA_002323995.1 Akkermansiaceae bacterium UBA1506
ACGGGCTTTCGCATTGCCGCTGATAAGGCGGAACCGGAAGTTATTGGTTCCTCGTCGCCTTCGGCAGCGGCACCGGATGAAATTGGGGAAGAAGAAAGCGAAGAGTCTTCGGCATCTGGCATGCCGAGTGAGGGGACAACGCCTTCGGATAACAAAGCTGGTGAGACGCCTTCTGACCTCCCTGACTCACCTGTTGGGGAACCGGGGAAGGACTCTCTCGCCACAGAACTGCCGGAGGCGTGAACTGAACCAACCTCCAAGCCTCCTAAAAAATGGTTTTGGCTTGATACTCCTAACCAGCCATTCCACTCGGTTGTTCAATCATGGATGGAGCGGGCGGAAGCGGTGACGTCGTCGCCTTCTATGTCAAAATCAATCAACATCGGACGGCAGCAGATTTCGCAGTCGTAGTCGACCTCACAGGGAACCTCTGCAAGCGGCGGCAGTGGCACGTGAAATTCTTCAAAGCAGGATGGGCAGATGACAGGAGCGATTTCCAAGGTGCTAGGCGGGTTAAAGAGCTACGTCACGCAGGGAATCGGGGATTTCAAAGAATCTCAAAACAAGACCGAAAATTGCTTGTTTCGAAGCGTTTTGCCCCTAAATTTGCGGCCCTCCGTCCGCTGCTGGTGCTCCTCGAGCGGGTCGGATAAGTAAATGAGGAGTAATGTCGGAAGGCAAATTAACCAAGCAACTAACCTTAAATTAAAACATGGCAGCTACAATCACCCCATCTAATCCAGAGCTATTAGCTCTGATTGATCAACAATTTCACACCCACCGCGAGAACTCGATCGTGCGGGGTAAAATCATCGAAATCCGCACCCAAGTGGTGGTAGTGGATATCGGTGCCAAATCTGAGGGTATCATCGCAGTCTCTGAGTTCGAGGACGAGGAGTTCAAAGTTGGAGATGAGATTGAAGTGCTTCTTGAAAAACTCGAGAACGACGAAGGTATGGTCGTCCTCTCGAAGGAGAAGGCTGCTCACAAGCAGAACTGGGACAAGATCGTCAAGGTTTACGAAGACGGTGGTCTTGTTAAAGGTAAAGTGAAGTCAGTCGTGAAGGGCGGCTTGATGGTGAATGTCGGCGTTGAAGCGTTCCTCCCCGGATCACAGATCGACATTATTCCTCCAAAGGACCTGAACGAATACGTGGGCAACGTCTACGAATTTAAGATCGTCAAGGTCAACGATATCCGCAAAAATATCGTGCTGAGTCGCCGCGAGGTAATTGAAGCCGAGCGTGCTGAACAACGAGCTGAGTTCCTTGAGTCCGTTAAGATTAGCGACAAGGTCGAAGGTCTTGTTAAGAATATCACCGATTTTGGTGCATTCGTCGATCTCCAAGGGATGGATGGACTCCTTCATATCACCGACATGAGCTGGGGCCGAATCAACCACCCCAGCGAAATGCTTGCTATCGGCCAGGCCCTTGAGGTTATCATCCTTGACGTTGATAAGGACAAAGAGCGGGTCTCTTTGGGCCTCAAGCAACTCCAAGACAATCCTTGGGAAGCCATCGAAGCCAAGTTCCCCATCGGAAGCGAAGTCGGTGGGAAAATTACGAAACTGGTGCCCTATGGTGCTTTCGTTGAGCTTGAGCGTGGCGTGGAAGGTCTAATCCATGTTTCCGAACTCTCCTGGACCAAGCGAATCACTCGCCCGAGCGACGTGCTCTCTATCGATCAGGACGTGAAGGCTGTGGTTCTTGCGATTAACAAGGACGAGCAGAAAATCTCTCTCGGTGTGCGCCAGCTTGAGCCCAATCCTTGGGACGAAGTGGAGACTCGCTACCCGATTGGTTCTACCATCAAGGGTGAGATTCGCAATCTTACTCCTTACGGTGCCTTTGTAGAATTGGAAGATGGTATCGACGGTATGATTCACGTGTCCGACCTCAGCTGGACCCGGAAAATCAACCATCCGAGCGAGATCCTCAAAAAAGCTGAAGAAGTCGAGGCCACCGTTCTGGAAATCGACAAGACCAACCAGCGTATTAGTCTGGGTGTAAAGCAGCTTGAAAATGATCCTTGGAGCGAGATTGACACGCGATTCAAGGTCGGTGACCTTGTTAAAGGAACTGTTGCCAAGATCGCCAGCTTTGGAGCTTTTATCCAGCTTGAAGACGACATCGACGGCTTAGTTCATATCTCGCAACTGAGCGAAGATCACGTGGCTAAGGTTAAGGATGTCATTAAGGTAGGTGATGATGTGGAAGCTCGTGTCATTAAGGTCGATAAAGTCGAGCGTCGTATTGGGCTCTCTATCAAGGCTGCCGAGTACTCCGAAGAGCAACTTAAGAAAGAGACTGCCGCTTTCGACGCGCTCCGTCCGAGCTCTGACCTTGTAGGACTCGAGCAAGCCTTTAACCTCGCCTCCGAAGAGTGGCGTCCGGGCGAAGAGTCTGAAGAAGAAGCTGAAGATTAATCGGCTTCCACCCGTTGCGGGCGGTCATTTGGCGGTCCGGAGACGAGTTTCAAAAGGAGCAGGGGAGACCCTGCTCCTTTTTTCGTGTGAGCTTACGTTGCGGGATCTCACAATCCGAAGCCACGCGAAAAGAAACGTTGAGATGGGATTCCGGGTCGTCTTGAAGAAAGACTGAAACTTAGTCTCTTATTCAGCGACGAACGACTGCGTGATCTGCGCATCCGGCAACGCAGGCTTGTAGTGAAATACGCGAGTGGCTTCGGTTTCAGGTGTATCGGCCGCATAAATGGCAACCTCGACTTTTGGAACTCCGCCGCTAACGTCTCCCATCGATTCGGTTGTAATCGTTATCTGATTGTTCCCTTGGCGAACCCCACCCAAGATAAGTTCCGCTGTCTTCACGTTCGAGAAGGTTCCAGTTTCGTATCCGTTCACCACAATATTTACTTTATATCCTGACGCGTCCACCCAGGCTTCGGCGATTAGGTCAGGTGCTTTCACGGGTTGCGGAACAGGAGGCAGTTGAGGAGTTGGCTGGAATTCCTCCCCGAGAAGAAAAGAAAAGTCTGCGTTGCGGATCTGGAGCAGAAGTTCGGAATCATTTCCAGTTTTAACGACGCGAAGACGATCGAACTTCCAGATTCCGTCTTCCCGCAGAAAGTGGAGGACAATTAGATTATCAATTGGACCATCTTTCGGAGTGCCGCCGAAATCGGCTTTCCCAAAGTAGGTGGAGGTTGCAGTTTGACCAGTCGACAAAACGCCCAGACCAATCAGTCCTGTGAGAGTGGGGGCCTCAAGTGGGTCAGCGAAGAAAGTTTCAGGGAAAGGAAGTTTCTGAGAGATGATGATGTTTCTGATCTCCATCTGACGGGAAAAGGCAGTCACCTCTTCCCACCTCGCAAAATCCTTGGATACCATCGCATTGTGCCAAGCTTGGTAGGTATTCTCTAAAGTGGGACGAAGAGTTGGATCGGGTCGCGCCTGTTCCGCTAACGTCGTTCCCGCGCTCAGGAAAAACGACAGGATAAGAGTGAAGGGGGTCGTTTGTGAGAGCATAATGGGAGGTTAGCATGCAGAAAACGATTGAACAGGAGAGTTTGAGCCTTGAGCCGTCGTCTGAAATGAACTTTAGAGCCGTTTATTGGTCCTGGCCTGCCGCCTCGATTCTCGGCTGATTTATAGATATGAGTGAGTCAGGGTTTGAGGAAGGCCTTTGGTGATCGGCGTTGTTGCGTTAGTGACCTGACTTGCCTTTCTGCTGCGCATCCCCCAAGCTGAAAACATGAAGTCTACAGTTGCCCTGCTCGCCATTAGTTTTGCGCTTACTGCCAACCTTTCCGCCCGATCCTGGAAACAGGCGGCCACTGGAAAAGTGATTGAGGCTGAACTAGTCAAATT
>DCQY01000076.1:0-458 GCA_002323995.1 Akkermansiaceae bacterium UBA1506
TAAAGATGGTGCCGTTCGGCAACCTGACCCGGTGTCCACCTTCAGCGGCGATGCCCAGGCTGATCATGTGGTGACCAATTTGGAAACTGGGGCGCCCGGGAGTGAGTCCCGGCTTTTTAAATTGGTAACGCAGGTGACAGACGAATCGCTCGGGGATCTTGTTGAGGTGTGTCACCGGCTCCAGTCCGAGGTGGTGATCGCGATTGAGCTTTTCCATCGCTTCCTCGGCGTTTTTGAACTGTTGGCTCACCACGAGTTGTCCGTCCTCGACTTCCGTGCCTTTGGTGCTCCAGCGTTCGCGATTCAGTTCTCCGTCGAAGTCGTCGCTGTAAACCAGGGTGCCAGCTTCGAAGAGTTCCGATTCGAAGGCGGGTTCTTCGGCAGAAAGGGGTGAGCTAACTGCCAGGGCGAGAGCGAGGAGAGGGAAGGTGTGTTTGGGATTCATTTTTTGAAGGGGT
>DCQY01000076.1:787-4124 GCA_002323995.1 Akkermansiaceae bacterium UBA1506
GGGGTAAATCACTCTTCATCAATCATCGTGACGATGAAGGCGGCCAATTCCTCCACGGTGATGCCACCGGAGCTGTCCTTGTCAGCTCTCTTGAGAAAAACCTCGATGTGGGCAGTGGAACCAAGGAAGGCGATGAATTCCTCCTTGCTGAGAGCGCCATCGGAATCAGCATCAAACTCGGCATGCCACTCCGTGGGAGTTTTGCGGGAGACGCGATACCACTTGATGCCTTTGAGCCTGGATTCGAATTCCTTCAGATTCAGGGTGCCTGATTTGTCCCTGTCAGATTTTCCAAACCCAATCGGACCGTGTTTTGGGGAACGGTAGATGGCGGTGGCGTATTCGACATAGGAAACCTCGCCGTCGCCACTGCTGTCAGCCATCTCAAATAACTCTTTGGGTGTCATCGCGAGCATATCGGCACTCGGATTGAGTTTTTCTTCGGGAATGGGAAGGGTGACCCAAAGCTGGCCGCAGCGCCCTTTGCCATCGACTTGTGCGCGCATAAAGAAGCCTGCTTTGATCTCCTTATCAGCGTCAAGGAAGCTGACGTAGGCAATTCGCGTCTTGTCGTCGATTTTGAAGGTCTTGCTTTCCCGGCGGTGATGGACGGTTATGTTGTTGCCGTCGACGGCTTCGACCCTACCGGAAAAGATACCGCCTTTTCCGCCTTGAGCGGCGAGCTGGCCTAAATTGAAGGTCGAACTAAGGGCGAGGATGAGGAATGGGGGAATGAGTTTCATAATTATAGGCGCCCATCGGGCAAGGTGGAAATGGTAGGGGAGAATTTAGAGAGGGCCTACTTGACGTAGCGGACGGGAAGGGCGGGTTGCTTAATAGCGGTCAGTTGCACGTCATCGACGTAGTAGCCTCCCAGGTCTGCGGGGGTGGCGGCGCCGCTGCCCGAATTCGCGTTGACCGAGATCAGGGCGAGATTCGCTTCGGAGTCGAGCAGGCAGGAGGCGGAAAGCGTGGACGTTTCGCCGGGCGCCAACCTCAGGGCTTTGTTGCTGAGGGAAACCGCTTCGCGTGTGATGTTGGGCCAAGCTTTGCCGATCGAATCGGGTTCGGCTTGGTAGAGTTGAATGGTGATGGTGAGTCTTGATTTGGGCAACTCAGCATCAGTCGGTGCCGCTTCCCGACGAAAGTTGGCGGAGAGCTCGAGAGTGAACTGGTCCTCTGAGTTTTCCGTATCCCATTGCTGTTGCAGCGAGGAGAGATCGATCAACTGGAACACATTGCAGGCTGCGGCGCCGCCGCCGGGCTTGCCGGTCACGTTGGCGGTTTTGAGAAATCGCAGCTGGTGGTTGCCATCCGCATCCACGATCACCTCGGCAGGGTCACCGCTCCATCGGCCGAACTCAGTTGGGAAACCGATCGGGACAGCACCTGACATGGACTCAAAGGAACTGCCGGCAACGGGAACGACGCGGACTTCGATTCGTGGAGAGTTCACGGCCCAGACCACGCCGAGTCCGGTGAGTCCTATAAAGATGCCGGCGATAATGGCGGCGGCGAGTTGGCGCGGCCAGGCGAGCGAGTGGATGCGGGTGTTATTTTTCGCCTCCACCTGGGGAAAGGGGATAGGCTCATGATCATCCAATTCGAGCGTTTCATCGCCGAGAGCCCCGTGGAGGCGGGCGGCCTTGAGGTAGTCAGTTCGCACAGCCTCATTGCTGACGATTTGATCCGAGAGCGCCGCGGCTTCTTCTTCGGAGGTCAGTCCGTCGAGGTGTTTCTGGATGAGGTCTTGCCAATCAGTTGAGTTAGTCATGCCAATTCGGAGTTGAGCTGTCGTTCGATGCACGCCTGCAAATCACGGCGAGCACGTTGGATCGTTTTGTAAATTGCTTCGACGCTGCGATTTTCGCGCTGAGAAAGAACCTTGGGGCTGTGACCTTCGTGGTAGTAGCCCTGCACCAGTCGGCGCGGCTTTTCGTTCAGTTTGCCGAGGCAGGTTGCGAGATGCGCCTCGAGGCCAGAGTCGAATGCTTGCGTCCCCTGCATCTCTTGCTCAAGGGCTTCGATCGCTTTTCTGGAAAGCTGAGCACGACGAGATTCTCTCGCGAGGAACCGTCGTGTCTCGATACGAGCATACCCCATCGCCCAGTTCAAAAAAGGGCGGTTGGAATCGTAGGTATCGAACTGACGCCATAGGGCCACGGCCGTTTCCTGTAGAATTTCTCTGGCGTCAGCCCGGTGCGGAATTGAAACGAGAATAGACCGCAAGATGACCGGCTCGCTCTCGAGAAGCAAACGGGTAAATCGTTCCTGATCATTACTGGAATCAGCTTGGGGCATCGCAGAAAAAGAGTTATTTTCTTCTCAGGTCCAAAAAATGATAGATTATTGGACAAAAATGAGGCGAATTTACGTGTTTTAGACTTCAGAAACGGCGGGCGAAGGCTTTTACTTGCAATTTTCTATTTCAGATCGAAGAAAGCGCGGGTAAACCCTCAAAATTGCCTGTATTAAGAAACTGCATAACTATGGCGAATTTTGAAATGGATGGCGGAATTAAGATCTACCTGCGGGAGATCGGTAAGACTGCCCTATTGACTCGCGAAGAAGAGGTCGAACTAGCAGATCGCATCAAGAACGGCGATAAGGAGGCTCGTGCTCACATGATTAAGGCGAACCTTAGGCTCGTCGTAAAGATTGCACAAGACTATGCGAACTATGGGCTGCCTCTTCTGGACTTGATCTCTGAGGGCAATATCGGCCTGATGAAAGCAGTGGAGCGCTTTGACCCCAATAAGGGAGGCAAACTTTCCACGTATGCCGCATGGTGGATTAAACAGTCCATCAAGCGGGCGCTAGCGAACCAGAGCAAGACGATTCGTCTTCCTGTCCACATGGTGGACAAGATTTCTAAGATGCGGCGCGTCGCCATGGTACTCAGTGAGGAACTTGGGCGTGAACCGACGGATGAGGAATTATCGGAAGAGATTGGAATCGATCGCGCCAAGCTTTCACATCTTAAAGCGGCGGCGCAGCGGCCGGCTTCTTTGGATGCCCCGATAGGGGAGGATGATGGCACTCAGTTTGGCGAGATCATTGGCGACGAGAAGGCGCAAACTCCTCTTGAATTGCTGAGCCATAAAAATATGCACATGCAACTCGACGATCTCCTTGAGGTTCTCGATGAGCGTGAGCGAAAGATTGTCGATGCACGATTTGGTTTAGGTGGTGAAAAGCCAAAGACTCTAGAAGAAGTGGGGCGCGAATTTGGTGTTACTCGCGAGCGAATCCGACAACTCCAGAATATTGCTCTTAAAAAGCTGCGTCGCGCTCTTCAGAAAAAAGAAGATCCTGCCCCGCGTCCTCTCGGCCGGGC
>DCQY01000134.1:0-27521 GCA_002323995.1 Akkermansiaceae bacterium UBA1506
CACCACAAACCACCACAATGTCTTCACAAACTGCTAGCGGTAGCGGTGCTGACACGAACACCACACCGCAATTTTTGTCAGATAAAAGTTTTTCTGACCACTTCTATTTCTATCTCGAAAGAGTGTGGATCATCCTGCCTTGCTTGATCGCGGGCGTTATCCTTGCTCTGCACCAGCACCGCACCAGTCCTATTTCCTACGAGGCGAGCGCCGTTATCCAGCCCGAAAGTCACCTCGCGCCCGCAGCAGAAGTTGAGATCGAAGATTCAGCCTTGAGGGCCACTAGGAACGATCTCGTCGCCGCACTCAAGGCCAAGCTCAGTCTCCAGAGTCTATACCATGCGGTAACCGCCAGTTCGGATCTCGCGATGTTACTTCCTGATCCAAGCAACTCAACCAATCAGGAGTATGAAGCCGCGAGAAACCTACTCGCTCGTAAATTGCTCTCAAAAACCAATGTGCGAGAGCAATATGGCACATCAATTCTTACTATCACCACTACCTTGCCAAACGCAGACAACGCAAAAGCAGTGGTAGCTGGCCTTCTTGAAGAGCTCGGACGGGCCAACAGCGCTAATCAAGCCGGCGCTTCGAATACAAACATCGCTCTTCTTAATGAACAGATTAGTGAACTAGAACAGAAAATAAATTTATCTGAACAGTCTCTTGCGATCTACAGTCGCGCCCTCGAAATTCGCGACGAAATCCGCGCTTCCGAATCCCGGTTAGTCGAATTTAGAAAAGAGTATCTCGAAAAATGGCCACCTCTTACCCAGGAAAAGGAGCATCTATCCCTGCTTCACGAGGTCTTTCGCAAAGAGATTAATCAGATCACCAAGTCCTTACCCTCGGAATTCGCCTATTGGGAAAGCCTCAACAGTATCACCAGCACCCTGTCCGATGAAGAACTCATCAATTTTCAACTATCGAACACAGAGGCCCGGCAAAATATGATTGCACGGGACTTTCAATCAGACTCGACTTTGCATGACTCTCTGATCGCGAAAGCAAAAATGGGAGATGTTCAGTTAGAATTCCTTAAAGGAGAATTCTCAATCATTCAACCGGCAACAACAAGCTACCTGCCCATTAAACTGAGCCTAACTGATGCCCTGATTCGATTCGGACTTGGAGGCTTAGCAGTCGGTTTTTTATTTGCCACCGTTCATGGGAACCTCGACAAATCCCTTCGACGGATCGAAGACGTCGAATTATTTTCGGGGCTTCCCGTCTACACGGTAATCCCTGAAATCAAAGCGAAATCAACAAGTAGCGAGAATCGCCAGTCGAGAGTTCTCCAAGCTGAGGCACATCGTAAATTGCAAGCTCACCTGAGCATCTCCCATTCCGAAGCGAAAACCATACTGGTATCCAGTTCTCTGCCAGAGGAGGGCAAGTCCACCGTCTCGGTAAATCTCGCAAAACACCTTGCTGAAGCACGCCCTAGCGAACGCATTCTCCTGATTGATCTCGATTTGAAGCGGCCAAAGATTGCTGACTACCTCGGATTAACCGAAAATCATGCTGGGATCCACGAATACCTCCAAGGTAGCCACCCGTTAAAAGAGGTCATCCAAAAAACCGAAGACGGTTATTTCGTAATAACCGCCGGGAACGTTGCGCCTAACGACCCGTTTCCCGAAGAAAAAGTGATTGCAGGAATGCTAGCCTCATTAGAGACACACTTTAACCGAACCATCATCGATAGCCCTCCCATCCTCGCTCTCAGTGATACGTTAACTATTGCCCATCAAGTTGACCTTATCTGTCTCGTTTACAGAATGTGGAAGACGCCTAAGCAGGCACTAGGGAGAGCCATAAAACAATTCCATAGCAACGGAATAGAGGTGGCCGGGATTGTGGCTAATGCGATGCCGATGAAGACAATGCTCGGAAAAGGCAGTTATTATTCCGGCTACTACAACTCAGGCTACCTCACCTATGCTGATGCGGAATCCAAAGCTTCCAAGTCCCGAAAAAGTGAGCTTACCAAAAATCCAAGCGTCAAAGTTACCGAGCAATCAATCGACGAGAAAAGCTCACTCTAAGAAAAGTTGACGGCGGAGAGGTCTTTTTTGCGTGGAAGAGTTGAATTCTGAGATTTAAAGCAAACAAGATTTAACTTCTCCCCATGTGACACTGAATTTTTTTGATTTGGAAATCAACCGTGGACTTGTTTAGTTCATTTCCATGAGAACGATCCTGACATTGTCCTGTGCTCTCCTAAGCTGGTTGACAACGCTTTTCGCAGACGAGAAACCAAACATTGTCTTCATCCTCGCCGACGATATGGGTTACGGCGATGTCCAGGCCCTCAATCCGGAAGGAAAGATCGCAACACCTCACCTCGATGCGATGGTCAAAGGTGGGATGCACTTCACTGATGCCCACACCAGTTCATCGGTCTGCACACCGACCCGCTACGGCATCCTAACTGGTCGATACAACTGGCGCACCCGCCTAAAGAGCGGCGTTCTCTGGGGTTATAGCTCCCATCTTATTTCCACGGAACGCCTTACCGTCCCGAAGCTACTTAAGGAAAATGGTTACTCCACTCACTGTATTGGCAAGTGGCACCTTGGCATGGACTGGGCAATAAAGCCCGACGCCTCCGACGAGCGTGACAAGAACGGAGACCCGCTCGAAGACCAAATTGACTTCACTAAGCCGATCAAAAATGGCCCCCTCTCCGTCGGATTCGATACCTTCTTTGGCCACAGCGCTTCACTCGACATGCCGCCGTATGTATACATCCGGGACAACGAACTCACCGCCATTCCTACCGTCCTCGCTCCCAAAAGCGAATTTGGTCGCGCTGGACTAAAAGAAGAAGGTCTCCTACCTGAGGATGTGCTTCCAGATCTAACCGACGAAGCCGTCGAGGTAATCTCGAAGTGGAAAGAAGGGGAACCTCACTTTCTCTACATGCCCCTTCCGGCACCCCACACACCCATTGCTCCCAACGCAGAGTGGAAGAACAAAAGCGGCATCAACGCCTACGCCGATTTCTGCATGGAGGTTGACCACATCGTCGGCCGCATCACGAAAGCGATCGCTGATGTCGGGCTCAAGAAAAACACCCTCGTCATCTTTACTGCCGACAACGGTTGTTCGCCCCGAGGCGAAATCCCGCTGATGGCGGAGCACGGTCATAAGACTCACCTCGATTTTCGCGGCCACAAAGCTGACATCTACGAGGGAGGTCATCGTGTCGCCTTCATCGCTCAATGGCCTGCTAAGGTGAAAGCCGGCAGCCGCAGCGACCAGATTATCTGCTCCACCGACCTGCTTGCCACCTGCGCTGAAATCGTCGGTAGTGATTACCCTGACAACGCCGGCGAAGATAGTGTCAGTATTCTGCCGGCCCTGACTGGCGCTGATAAAAAGCCCCTTCGTGAAGCCGTCGTCCACCACTCCATCAACGGCTCCTTTGCCATTCGCAAAGGCGAATGGAAGCTCGCCTTCTGCCCCGGGTCCGGTGGTTGGAGCGATCCCCGCCCCGGTCGCGCCAATATGGAAGGCCTGCCACATCACCAACTCTACAACCTAGTCAAAGATCGTGGAGAAACAGTTAATCTCGTTAATGAAAAGCCGGAGATCGTTGAAGAACTCACCCTGCTCATGTCGGACTACATTTCTCGGGGGCGCTCTACCCCCGGAGAAAACCAAGAGAACGAGGGCGATACCCCATTCCAATATCTGCCTCCAACCCCCAAAAAATAGTGATTACCCCTTAATCGGTTGCTGCCGCGCGGTAATTCCGATCTATTCTCTTCGCGCGTATTGCCAGCGTTCGCGGAAATTGCGCTCAGCAGAATGTTGAACCAATTTGTTAAATCGAAAAATCTTAGCCCTTTTAAGAAAAAATCCCATGATAGTAAATAAACGAAAAACCCGCCCCCAAACCATTCTAGCGGCTTCTACAGCCTTGATCTTCGCAGCCTTTACCGCCGTTGCCCAAGAAGTCGCTAACAGCGCCAGCAGTCCTGATCACCTCGTATTCGAGGGAACCAAAGGCCCGGGCGAAGGCAAGCACGTTGTTTTGCTTGCAGGTGATGAGGAATATCGCTCCGAAGAAGCTATGCCGATGCTGGCCCAAATCCTTGCGCGACAGGGATTCAAAGCGACTGTTCTCTTCTCACTCGACGAAAACGGCTGCGTCAACCCGGACGCCGGCGAAAATCTATCTCACCCTGAGTCGCTAGATTCCGCTGACGCCATCGTCATGAGCCTTCGTTTCCGCCACTGGCAAGACGAGGCGATGGAGAAATTCGAATCCGCTTTTAACCGCGGCATCCCGGTCATTGCCCTGCGCACCTCGACTCACGCCTTCAACTTCCCCAAGGACAGCAAGTGGGCGAGATACTCCTTCAACGCCAGTGAAGACACTGGCTGGCACAAAGGGTTTGGTCGTCAGATTCTCGGCGAGACCTGGGTCAACCACCATGGAAAACACAAAGTCGAGGGCAGCCGCTCTTATGTGGAGCAAGCCAATGCAGATCACCCCGTTCTGAACGGCGTCGGCACCTGTTTTGTGACCGAAGATGTCTACGGGGCCAATCCTCTTAAGCCATCGACTATTCTTCAGCGTGGTGCCGTTACTGAAACACTGGAACCCGACTCCGCTGAAGTTGCGGGGAAGAACGATCCTATGCAACCGCTCACCTGGGTTCGTGAATTCAAGAACGAAACCGGGAACACCAACAAGATTTTCACTACGACAATGGGTGCCTCTACCGGCCTACTCGATGAAGATCTTCGTAGACTCGTTATCAATGCGGTCTACTGGGGGCTCGACCTTACCGTACCGAAGAAGGCCGAGGTGACTCTGCCCGAAGGTTACCTGCCTTCAGCTTTCAGCTTTGCGGCATTCCGCCTCAACCTCAAGCCGGAGAACTTCATACCCGGGAATCCCAAATTTAAGGAGGCTCCTTTCGGTGTCCGAGCTCCCAAAAAGCCAAAAGGCAACAGCCAAGGTGATGGTAAAACCAAAGGAAAAACGAAAGACAAATATGCTGTTCCTAAGCCAACTCCGGAAGCTAGAGGATAGCCGACCATCGACGAAGGTGACACGATCGTTCTCATCGGTGCCGGCACGGCCAGTCGCATGATCCAATTCGTCAGCTTCGAGACCGAGCTTTTTTGCGCAACTCCTCAAATTATGGGGCCAGCGCAGTCACTCCACAGGATATTATCGAGGTTAGCAAAGAGATCAATGGCGTGACCGGGATGTAGCTACCTACCAACCTGCTCAAAGAGCATCCGAACGAGGGGTAAGCACTACGCTTGCTCCTTCTTTTTCAATAAAAAGGAGTTGTAGCCGCATATATTTCGCGTGCTTTTCTTGCGAAGCCTATAACATCGCTGAATTAACTCACAAGCACGGCGGCTAACAAGCAGCTAGAAACCGATGCCTGACCCACCCCGAAGCTGGTAATTCTACTCCTTGCTTCCATGAAATCTTATCTCGCCACCACCCTTTTTCTTCACTCGCTACTTTTCACCACACTTACCGTGAACGCCGCGGAACTCCTCTTCGACATGGAAGCGATGCGCGACGCTTCTACCTTAGATGTCGAAGTGATTGATGACTGGCACTTGGTCAAGGGCCGAACCCCCTCTCGACAAAAACTCATCATAATCAAGGTCGGTGAGATCTGGCCGGGGCAAGACTACCGCATGCCGGTTCGCTTCGTCGTACCTGCTGAAGGAAAGGCAAACGGCTTTCACCTTACCGGGGGAAACCAACCTCAACGCCTAAAGCAGGACACAAATGTCAGCAACGTTGATGCTATGCTTCTCGAACGGGGGATCGGACAAGTCCAAACCGTTGTTCAAGTATTGCAGGCGTCCGGTCTCGGTGAACTCGGCAAGGAATCTGAGGAACGCTTCAACAAATCACTCAATCCCCGCAACAAGATCCAATACTGGGCCTGGCCCGCCACCATGATGCGTGCGATCACTGCGGCCCACGCCGAGAAGGACCACTTCAGGCCAGGTAAGGTTGCCATGTCCGGCGGTTCAAAAAACGGAGCCACTCCTTCTCTCGCCATCCTCCATGATGAGCGCATGACCGGAGTCTTCGCTACCGTCTCTCCAATCTGGGATTCGCCACTGCGACTCTGTGATCGTGCGGCCTGGGATTCGCTTGAAGCAGATTATGGACCCATGACTCACTCCTTTCTCGGCGGTCACTACGGTCCCGTCTTCAATCGCCAGGCTCTCAAGGCCGGGCGAAGCTGGGAGGACCTGCAACGCTTCACCGCCGCGGTTTCTGACGGTGTCTTTATTTCCCGAAATCTTGAGGCTCTGCTGTCCCGAAAGGTCGACCTCTTTTTTGAACCGGGATCCCATGACTTCGTCGCCTTCGACCTCGCCTGGGGCGGCGCCCACTATCCCGAAATTCCTCTCTACATTGGAGCAAACACAGGTCACGGCATTAAGGACCGACACCCTGGAATTGAGCGTGACGCCAATAATCGAACCGCCTTTCTACTGAACCACTTCTTCGACGAGGTTACCCCGATGCTTCCAGCCCCAACCATTGCCACCGAGATTGGCAATGGCAGTCTTTCTGTTCACACCTCTTTTCCCAACGAAGAGAGCGCCGAGTCCGCCCGCTTGTTTTGGATAGTGAACCGCCCGTCCGACGGCAGCCCTGGCTATATCAAAGAACTGATCCCCCACGAAAACTGGAGGGAAATGGAATTAAGGGACGGAGCTTGGCAGGCAAGCATCCCTCTTTCCCCTAATGCCACACACATTGACGTTTTCGCGAACCATGAAAAAACAATTACCTATCGAGGAGTCCATTTTTCGACATGGGTTTCGAGTCCTTACACGAGGGTCGCACTGAAGTGACCCTTCCTCCTAGTTTGTCCGTGGCATCCTCAGTCCGTACGCCGTTTCGCCTCTCCACGGCAACGCTTAGAGCAAAACTTCACTTCCTCCCAACAACGCTCCCACTTCTTTCGCCAGGCGAAAGGACGCTGACAATGTTGGCACACTTTAGTCGGAAGGTCTGACTTACGCCTCATGCGAGATCCTTCAGTATTGGGTGTTTCTTCTGAAGCTTCTTCCAAAATCCGAAGAATCCTGCTGTCGCCAGCGGAACCCAAACCTGATCTGCTGGCTTGCGAATGAGATGAAGCTTAATTCCTTCGGTTGCCAAACCTGCTTCGACTTGAGTTAACCCGTCTCGAACCGGCCCGACCCACGGTTGATAGGCGACCACGGTTTTTAGCCCATGGGTTCCTGCCCAGTCGGCGAGGGACGAAGCCGTATCGTCTGTCGCCATCGTTTCAGCCATCGGCCCGATTCGCTCCGCGGTCGCCTCTGACGCTGACACGATCCATTCCCTGCGCATCGGAGCATAGCCATACTGATCATGCAGGTCTGAAGAAGTTATCACAGCCACTCTGACAGAACCCTCAAGAATCTTCGGATCCGGATTAAGGTCATCCTCATGCAACCATAGCCCCGTAGACGCAGCGTCGAGTGGTTGATCCCCAGATTTAATCTCAGCGACCGGACTTGGTGGCGGCGCGCCTTCATTGGTCGGAGGGAATGCTGCCTTAGGATGACTTAATCGTTCCAGTCCACCGAGATGCGCATTGAGAACTTCAGGAGCAATATTCTGTTTCAGGTTAGATGCCCGGGCGAGGTAGTTCTTTCCTGCCGTATGAAGACCAGCAACCCATCGCCAGGAGAGAGTATTCGAGGCGGGATCGCCGTCAAGAAGGTGCTGATGGAAGAAGTTAGCCCCAAGTTGCCAAGGTAACTTGAATTCGTGAACCCATATCGCCGCGAACCACATCCGGGCATGGTTGTGAAGGTAGCCCGTCGTGACCAATTCGTTGGTAAAGTAATCGAAGATCTCAATCCCCGATTGCCCGCTCAACACCTTCTCCGCCGCTCTCTGCGCTCCAGAACTCATCTCGGCAAGATCCTCCCGATAAGCGGACCAGACTTGTGGCCGCATCTCCAACCAACTCTTCCAATAAAATCGCCAGTAAACTTCCTGAATAAACTTCTCCACAGCACTGAATGAGTAGTTCTCTAGGGCAACAGAAATGACTTCATCCTCAGAAATAAGACGGTGCCGAATCGCCGCTGATAGCCGGGACACATTGGCGTGTCCCGACACGACGCGATTCCGATCCTCCGCATAATCGCCCATGCGGGGAACAAATTTTTCCAGTTGTTTAAGTGCCTCGTCGCGAGTCATTCTAGGAGGTTACGCCCTCCGGTAACTCGCGGTTGGGCCTTCTCACCAACCTCAAGCTGCATTCTGACTGAACCAGCCAGGTCAACGTCAAGTTAACGAATCACCTCAATTGTATCCACTTCGACCGGCGTGCCCCTCGTACCACTGAGACCAACCTCCAGCGACTTAATCGTTCCATCCCAGGCTGCATTGCTGTTCAGTGGAATCAACAACTCGGCGTATTCATCCGCTGAAGGAACGGTTATTACATCACCCAGTGACTTGCCGTTGGCAAACGCCTCCACCTTAATATCACGCTCCGCACGGATCCTGATCAACAAATTGCGGTCGTCACTACCAGCAGTGAGACTTAACCCGTCACGCATCAGCTTGCTCTTTTTTCCAACGGAGAATCCTAGAGTACCCTGAAAACCGGCGATATTGTCAGCGATACCTTTACCGAGCCAACCTTCGGTTTGCCAGCCACCACAGTCAAACTCATAAGCGAGACGACCATCCCTCGGATCACGCCCATTGATCTCTTCCCACTTGTCGGAAAGTCCATCACCATCGCTGTCGGGGCGATTGATTTCATATTCAGGATTCACCCCTCGTCCACCCTGCCAATCATCTCCGTTGTGGCGCAATGCCTCCGGAGTCTCTTCCGCTTCACCAGCATCACCCGCAGCAAGCCAGTCGTCGAGCAAGTGACGGTGGAGTTGCACCTCCTTCTGATACTTGGGATCGTTGATCAAATTGTGAACCTGCGCTGGGTCATTGACGACATCATAGAACTCTTCCTCAGGGCGCTCCCCAAAGTAAATCCGAGTGAGATCCTCTGAGAGTTCACCAGATGCATAAAGCTCCTTGAGATTCTTGAGATATTCCTGACTATCCCGGTACTGCGGCTGCAGCAGAACACGGTCAAGTTTATAGTTTCGCGTGTAACGAAACTGGTCGGTCCGAATGGTGCGAACCCGATCAATTGTATGATCGAGACGATCTTTCGCAGAAGCGACCCACTTGCGAGGTTCAAAGTCATCTGCAAATAGATCCTGGCCTTCATACCAATCAGGAATCTCAATGCCGGCCCAAGCGAGTGTAGTGGCTGACAAATCAAGCATATCGACCAAGTCGTTGCGCTGTCCTTGCTTCGGCACCCAGCTTTCTGGCCCCATCACGACAAAGGGTACGTGTAACCCGCCTTCAGTCGGCATCTGCTTATGGCGTACAAGGTGGTTAGCGCCGTGGTCAGAAAAGTAAACGATGATCGTGTTTTCAGCCAAACTGGAGTCTTTAAGGCCAGCCAGAATTTCACCGATGAGATCGTCGTCGGTTCGTATGGAATCGCAGTGTTCCGCCACGACTTCGCGGTAGAGTTGGTTCTGCGGATAGTCTGCCGGCACCGTCACGGAAGCCGGGTCGGTTTTACGATCCTCTGGGAATTTGGTTGTATTGTTTTTCCCACCTTTAGTCTGAATTTGAAGAAAGAACGGCTGGTGCTGCTCCAATACATCCCAACTATCCGCCTTACCTTTCATCTCGAGCTTGGAATAGGTCGCCTTCTCATCCCATACAAAGTTGTAGTCCGTCTTGCCGTGATTGTAGGTCGTATAACCATTCTGCATCATGATCTGGGGAAGTAGCTTTATCCCCTCAGGTAGGTAAATTTGGGCATCCGGAGCGCGGGAAGAACGATGCTCGTGCGCTCCGAATCGAATCTGGTTTCTACCCCCCATCATGGCAGAACGGCAGGCGGAACAAACCGGCGCGGGAACATAGGCGCGATTAAACTGAACTCCTGCAGCAGCGATAGAATCAATATTCGGGGTAGCATTACGGTTCGCCTCGTAACCATAACATCCCATCCAGGGGGAAGTATCTTCCGCAAAGATCCAGACGATATTCGGTCGGTCTTTCGCAATCGTCGCAAGAGGTGCGCTGACCCAACAAAAGATGGCAATTAAGATAACAAAGGGATTTTTCATGATTACCCTCAGGAAGCCTGATTTCTCTCGCAGAATCAACAACGCATACTGACCGAATTGCGCCGCAATGCTATCACTCAGAGAATTTCAAGGTTGGCCCCACCGGCAGACGATGGCGCCAGTAGTCCGGCGAAGCTTCAAACCAGGTCGGAACCGGCACTTCTCTACCTTCCTTGAGAAACACACTGCGCACTATCTCAACCAAGGGATGCGTCACGGGCGAGAGTCCGTCGTAACTGGCAGGATCGTGAATATGATCACCGTCTCGGTTTGCAGTGGTCATCGTGAGACGGTAAGTCTTGCCCGATCGCAGTTTTATTGCACCCTCGAGAGGAACATAACGAAACTCGCCGAGCAGTTCACCCGGCGCTTCCGGCGTGAGGAGCACCTCCGCGATTATCTGACCACGCTCAGCCAATCTTATCGCATGGCTGGCAGCCAGTCCGCGCCCGTTGGCTCCCGCGAAGCTCGGACGCTCGGTGATCCAGTCGGTCGGTGCTTCATCCGCTTCTCGGATCGGTGAGTCGTTAGCATGATCGTCCCACATCCCGAGTTGAGTGACACTGAGAGATTCCCGAACTTGAAATTCAAATCCAACTTCACCGTTTAAGTCGTTGCGAAGATTGTGCCAACCATCGTCCTGAAGCAGCACCCTATTTACAGCACTACCTAAATCGCGGGCGTGCCCCACATTTCGAAGTCTCAGCGCCTCCTCGGCTAACTCCCTAACCCGAACCTCGTTCTCCGGATTGCGAAAGTCTTCCGATTCAGTCACATCAAAATCAAGCCGATGATACTTCTCAACGGTGACAGCCCCGGCCGCTCCCTTACCAATGGCCGGCTCACCTAGACCGCCATTGATAATGATCTTATGGGCTCCCTCTCGCAATGACATCGCATCATTGCTGTAAGGCTTGCCAAGATGGCAGAACTTGAGTCGTGGCCGGAGATCGTCTCCTTCCGCTTCACCAGTCCAGTGATCCCAGACATTGTAACTGTCACGAGCATCGTTTTCTGTCAGAGGATGATCTAGTAAATGGGCAAAGGTGGCGAAGAGATCGGTCAGGGCGAAGTGAGTGCGGTTGATCTCCCCCCCCTCGAAGCGACCCTTCCAGTAGAGCAAAAACGGAATTCGCAGACCACCTTCAGTGATGCTCGCCTTTTTGCCCATCAAGCCCCCGGATTGATAATTCACCGCCACCTTCTCACCTTCGTTGGGACCGTTGTCGCTTGTAAAGATGACGATGGTGTTGTCGATCAACTTATGGCCCGGATTCCGCGGGTCGTCGAGACTCTCCAATAATTTAACGACTCGCCCAAAAGCCAGGTCGTTCTCGAGTACCATATCGCCGCGCTCCCCCGCAGGGCTGCCGTCGCTCAAAAGGGCGGCTCCCTTAACCGGTCGTCCCTGAAAAGTTTCCGGAACGTAATAGCGTCCTTCTTCTCCGAGATTCTGATGATTGGCATTAGGGACGTAGTAGAGAAAAAACGGGGCCCTGCTCGAGGCCTTCCGCTTCAGGATCGCCTCTACCTCACTCAAGTAAGTTTCGCCGATGTGGGTCAGGTCCCAGGAAGGATCAGCAAGCACTTTTCCGGCGTGCCTGTTCCATCCACCCATGACCATCTGCTTGCGATCGGTCAACTCCCAGCGGTCATCTCGAATCAGGATACGTGGCTCGGTGTCGAGCGCATCCTCGATGTTTCCGGGAACGCCAAGGAATTCATCAAAACCTTGGTGAGTGGGGCCATCGAGAAGCGGTTTGGTGAAGTCGACATCCTGATGGTAATAATCCCGTGCCGGCTGCCCTTTACCGTTGTCGAACGCCATCCCGACGTGATACTTCCCAACGCATGCGGTTTCGTAGCCGTTTGCCTGCAGCATCTCCGGCAGGGTGACTAACTCCGGTTGAATCATCGGTAGATTAGGCCCATGTGGCAACCAACCCTGGCGCTTCAGATAGGGACGATGGCCAAACCGCCCCGTCATCAAGGAATAACGGGAGGTCGAACACATCGACCCCCCAGCATGCGCATCCATGAAGATCATCGAGCGCTTTGCAAAGGCTTCCAGGTTTGGTGTCACCTGGGTCAGTTTAATTGGCGCGCTTCTTTCGGAGAGCGACTTTCCCAGGTAAGCGCTCGTATCGCCGATGCCCATATCATCCACCATCATGAGGACGATGTTAGGGCGTAAGTCAGTTGCAGCAGCGCTACTTAAACCGCAGAATAAGCTCAGGAGTTTGAGTTTTATGAGGGATCTCATTTAATATTCAAAGCCACAAAGAACGAGTATCTAGCCAACAGAGTTAAGCCTGAAGAAATCCCCCATTGCGCCAAGCCACGCGTTCTGGAAGAGGCGCCTTTGGAGAAAGAATCGAACCATACTAAAGCGATGCCCGCCATTCGAGTAGAACCTTTTTCATCTCAGCCACCCGCTCTGGATTTTTCGACGCAAGGTCATTCACTTCACCTGGATCCTCAACCAGATTGAAGAGTTGAGTGCCACTGCCATCATCATTGGTCAGCAACTTCCAGTCGCCGTCACGCATTGCATTGGTGGGACTTTCGAAATCGGGATTACCGGGACGAAGGATCCCGGGATTCCCTCCATATTCCAAAAACACCGGAGAAGTTCGGTCCTGCGCCTCCCCGGTCAGTGCCGCACTCATGTCCTCACCGTCGAACTTCCATCCAGCAGGAGCTGAAATACCAGTGAGGGTCATCAGGGAAGGGAACAGATCTACCGCAGCAACCACTGATGTTTTATTGGTCTGCCCTCCTCTGATCCCAGCAGGCCAGCGAATGATAAACGGCATGCGAATGCCACCCTCATACAGACACCACTTACGACCAAAAAACGGGCCTGTGTAACCAGGAGGATCAAACCCCTCTTTGTAATAGCGGGGCCAATCGGTCGGCCCATTATCACTCGTGAAGATCACGATGGTGTTCTCAGCCACCTCGTGCTCCTCGAGAGCATCCAAAAGGCGGCCGATCTGGACATCCATGTTATCGAGCACAGCGAGAAAGGCCTGAAGGAACGGATTCTCACTATAGGTTTCATACTTGGCGAGATTCTCTTCAGTCGCTACGTGCTTATCATGCACATCATTGGGAAAGACGTGGATGTAGAATGAATTTTCCTTGTTTCGTCTGATGAAGTCGATGGCATGGTCCACATAAATGCCGGTGGTCTCATGTTTCTCGATAAACCGAAGGTTGCCATGTCCCAACTTGGCACTCATCCCATTGAGCCCTTTCTTTTCCCAAAGGAGACGATCTCCGAGCCCTTCAAAGGAAACAAGCGATTCATCAAATCCATATTCCTGAGGCAAGGGAGCGATCACATCGCGACCGCCGCCCATGTGCCATTTTCCGAAATGAGCCGTCACATAACCGTCTGCCTGGAAAGCCTTTGCCATGGTCTCAACATCAGGGTCGAGAAAGTCGACCATGTTGCGCTCTTTATTCTGCTTCTTTGCGGCAAAGTGCCCCCAAACTTGGTGACGGCCCGGAGCCTGACCGGTATTTAAAGCCACTCGTGATGGCGAGCAGATCGGCGAGTTGGTATAGTAATTAGTGAGCTTAAGCCCTTCATCCGCAAGTCGATCAATGTTCGGTGTCTTGATTGCTGGATTGCCGAAACAAGAAGGGTCGGCATAACCCATATCATCTATATAAAGAATAACGACATTGGGATGCTCGCTGGCAGACGAAACTGTTGCAGAGCCTAGGGCAAAACCTAAGATTACGAACGTCAAAAGGAAATTTTTAGGATTCATACGAACAACATTCTACTAATCCCTTATTCCTTGTTCTAGGTTCTTTTGCCAACGAATTTGGAGAGATGCGTCATACTCCGTCACTCCCCACGTAGGGGGGCTGCGTCTTCTGCTTTTCTGGAAGATAGGGGCGAGCGGTCCGCCAGTCGGCATAAGCCTTGTGCAAACTCTCCACTTTTTCAGGCATTTGCTTAGCGAGGTCATTCAACTCAGTGGGGTCGTTGGCCATATTAAATAGTTTCCAGTCCTTATCTTCTTTCACCAACTTCCAATCGCCCTGACGAATGGCCCGCTTGTTCTCGGTCCAACCAGTGATGAGAATCTTATGATGGGGGCGCTTTTTACCCTCGAAGAGAGGCACCAAGCTCAAACCATCAAGTTCTGGAGTCGGCTTGCTATCTTGAGTCTTTGGATATTCCGCTTCAGCAATCTCGAGAAAGGTTGGCATGAAGTCTACCAGATGTGCAACCTCATGACAGATCTGATTCGGTTTAATCACAGCCGGCCAGTGAGCCAACAGGTGGGTACGAGCCCCGCCTTCGTGACCGGCTTGCTTGAAACGACGAAACGGCGTTCCGCTTACCATACCCCAGACGGCGTGAGGGCTGCGCCACGATTCCGGATCAGTAGGGTGAAGCCAGTTCTTAGTTTTCCCAGGAATCCCGCAACCACCGTTGTCAGAGAGGAAAAGGATCAGCGTGTTGTTGAGTTCCCCTTGCGCTTCGATCTCGTCAATGATGCGACCGATGTTGCGATCGAGGCAATGCACCATCGCGGCGAACCCGACCGCTTCCTCGATACGCCTTTTTTTGTCCTCTTCGCTGACTTCCTCCCAGGGTTGGTACACATCCCCCCTCACGCCGACCAGAGGAGGCATAACCACACTCTCTGCAATGAGGCCCATCTCCTTTTGCTTTTTAAAACGGTTCTCCCGAATCACATCCCAACCAACGTCGTAAAGCTTCTCAAACTTCTCATAGTCTTCCGGTAAAGCCTGAAGAGGATAGTGAGCCGACTCGTATGGCAGGAAGAGAAAAAAAGGATTGTCGTCATCCTTAATCTCCCTAAGGAAACCGAGGGCTGCATCGGTGTATGCGTTTGTTTTATAATAGGGTTTAGACGTTCCCGCTTCGATTTCCTTCTGGGTGAGTAACTTATCATCTAGGTAAATCTCTACCGGCTCGTAGGAGAAAAAATTTCCGCACCCACCGTAGTGGCAGAAAGACTTGTCGAAACTGTTCATCGCTGTGAGTCGCTCCAGCGGCACCCATGAATCAAAGTGCTCCTTTCCAGAGTAGAGCGTAGTGTAGCCCGCATCGCGAAGTAGGCCGCCCATGGACTGACACTCCGGTCCGCCCAGTAATGTTCCCGTCAACATCGACGATCGGGTCGGATTACACTTCGCCATGTTGTAGCCTTGGGAAAAGCGCATCCCATTAGCCGCAAGCTTATCAAGATTAGGCGTTTCGATTTCTGCTCCGAAACAACCGATATCAGCAAAGCCGATATCATCACCTATGATGAGGACGATATTAGGACGTTCGCTTGCCTGGCTAAAGCCTGCAAGCGACACCACAAAGACAAGGGTAAGCAATAAGGACTTTGGTGTCATGCGACACTCTTACTACCTCCAAAACAGAGTGGCCACCGCGTTCTTCGCAAAACCGCAACACCCTCAATAATCCGCACCGCTATCGCTAGCGTCGACCGAGGCTTTCCAGCGAGTCCACGCTTCTACCATACTCTGGAGACGTTCAGGATTCTTCGCGGCCAAGTCTGTAGTTTCTCCCGGATCAGAAGACAGGTCATAGAGTTTCCAACTTCCTCCGCCCCCCTTTCGGTAGGCCTTCATCATTCCGTCGTGCCACGCTGCCTGACCCTTATGATGAAATCCCAGCGGCATCGGGCGTTTCTTCATTTTACCATGAATTAGAGGCATTAAGCTGACGCCATCAAGGGGACGGTCATCTGGCATCTCAACACCGACAATCTCAAGGATGGTAGGAAAATAGTCCACCGTACAAGTCGCCATACCACTGGTAGAGCCCGGCTCAATCTTCGCTGGCCACTCGATGAGGCTCGGTACTCGCACCCCACCTTCATAGAGGCTGCGCTTGCGGCCACGAAACTGGCCTTGCAGTCCGGGATCACCATCCTTTCCTTCCGGTCCATTGTCGGAACAAAAGGTGATCACTGTATTCTCCGCAATCCCCTGCTCGCGCAACTGAGTTCGCAGATTTCCCACAGCCCGGTCGAGCGCAGTGACGCAACCGTTGTAATTCTTCTGAAAGTCGGAGTTCTTGCCGTCTTCGTAGGAATTCGCATCCTCTTCACTCGCCACTACAGGAAGGTGCGGCGCGTGAAACCAGACAATGGCAAGAAAGGGGTTCTCCTGATTTTCACTGATAAACTCAAGAGCGCGATCCATGATGAGCTTGGAGTCATCGCCCAACAATTCATCCGCCTTCGGATCCACCATCTCGTCTTGGCCGGTCCAGTAGTGAGTTCCGTAAGACTCCTTCTGGGCGTTCGCGGGAATAAAATTCCATCCCTGACGCGAAGCGTTGGTGAAGGACTTAGCGTCTCCCCCGACCGGTTTCCACATCGCATCGTAAGTCGGTGTCTTCGCTTCAGTCGCGAATGTCGTATCAACTTCGTGACTCCAAGGCGGCGAAAAGTTTTCCTTTCCGCCCGGTCCACCGCGGTTCCCCTCTTCTACCGTCGTTGTCAGGGTTCCCATATGCCACTTCCCGAAGTGGCCCGTTGCATAACCCTTGGACTTAAGTGCTTCATAGAGAGTGTATTCCTCATCGCGCAGGTGACCTTGGTTCGCTGTGTAAACTCCGGTTCGATCATGATGCCGACCGGTCACCACTGACGCCCTCGTCGGTGAACACACTGGCGCCTGAGCGTAGAAGCGGGTCAGCTTCAGGCCATTCGCCGCCATTTCGTCAAGGTAAGGCGTGCGAATATGGGTAGCGCCGTTAAATCCCACATCCCCCCAACCGAGGTCGTCGCACATAATGATGACGAAATTGGGTTTGTCGGTATCCGCCTGAGCCAATGAAAAAACGACTCCAGCTGAAAACGCAAAATAAAGGAAAATAAGACGAGAGAATTTCATACTTAGGTTCTGGTATAGACTAGAGTTTAGGGGTTTCCCAATCCGGAATACCCTTCTCTGCCAATTGCTTCTCGTAGCGGACTCCCTGAGGATGCTCCTTAGCGAAAGGGGCGTCTTCATTAACCATTAGGGGCACTGTTTCCTTCCACCACTGATCATAAACCTTCCGAAGCTCGGCGACGACTTCGGGATACTGATCGGCTACATTGGTCGACTCAAAGGGATCGTTCGAGATATCGTAGAGTTCAGCGTGATTGACAAGGCGCCAACGAGTATTCCGCACCGCGTAGTTTTTGTGCTGGGAAAGATTAGGGTCCTCTTCTTTCTCCCAGCGACCCTTATGGAAAAATAAGTGACGGTCCGCCCAGTCGGCTTCCGCATTTTCCAAAAGAGGTAACATCGTACGGCCGTCAATCTGCTGGATACCATCAGGGATCTCAGCGCCGGCAAGGTCACAGAAAGTTTCATAAATATCAATATGGGCGGTCAGAGCCTTGATATCAGCACCCTCATCCAACACTCCTTTCCAACGCCAGAACGAAGGGACATGAGAGCCACCCTCATGGACTGATCCCTTACCGCTCTTAAATCCAGCCGTATGTAAAAGAACCTTCTCACCGTCCTTCTTAGCACCCTTTCCAGCTTGACCATTGTCCGTCGTGAAAATCACGAGGGTGTTCTCCCACGCATCCCACTCATCAAGTTTCTCCATGAGTAGTCCGAAATTGTCGTCGATATTTTCAATCATGCCGTAGCGACCAGCCGTATTTTCATCCCACCCATCATCAAGGAAGCGCTTCTTGTAGCTCTCTGGTGCAATCATAGGCCCATGGGGTGCATTTGGGGTTATGAACGCAAAATAAGGAGTGCCCGACTGATGGTTCTCCTTGATGAATCCTAGAGCAGCTTTGAAGAAAACGTCCGTGCAGAAACCCTTCGTCTTCACGATGGTATCGTTCTCAAGAATGACGTTATCAAAATACTTACCTTCCTTGTTCTGATTGGGCGGGAAGTCAGCACAGCTGCCGGGAAACTTTTGTCCAATACCTCCTGCACCATGAATGAACACGTCGCTGAAACCACGATTGTAGGGCTGATACTTATCTTCATCCCCGAGATGCCACTTACCAAAAATGCCGGTGCGATAGCCAGATCCTGCCAACACTTCTGCGAACGTAGTTGTCGAGAGCGCCATCCGTTCGCGTTCTTTGATCGTGTGTGTTACCCCGTTGCGAAATTCGTGGCGACCACTCAGCAAAGCTGCCCTTGTCGGCGCACAGGTCGGACTGACATGAAACTCGGTAAAGCGCGTCGACATCTCGTAAAATCTGTCAAGATTCGGAGTGCGCAGCACATCGTTTCCAAGGGCACTTAGGTCACCCATACCCTGGTCGTCAGGCATAACAAAAATTATATTAGGGCGGCTTCCTTTAAGATCGTTGGCAAAAAGAGGCGTTGCCGCCAACGAAATCAGTAAAATCAAAAGGCTTCGTTTCATGGGTTTTGATAAGGGTTGTAATTCAGAGAAGTCGTCGAAAGTAACAATCCAAAAAAACATTGTCACCAGACGGAATTGCGCTTCACCCTTAATCCTTACCTTCTAGCGACACTTGAAAGAATTAGTTCAAGTTCGAGACGCGCAGCTGCTGAGGCCTTGGTGTCTTTGTCCTTAAAAATTGGGTTCTTCTCCTCTGGGTCAGTGACCATGTTGAACAACTGACCGCTGGAAATCAATTTCCAACCCCTCGTGCGCACACCTTGCTTACGACGCCCTTCGCCATAGATCCATTCGCGTGGCTCGTGTTCTTCTCCCCGCAGAAGAGGAGCGAAACTTTTCCCATCTATTGCGAAAGCAGGCGCTTCGCCACCGGCTACCTCAACGAATGTGGGGAGTAGATCAGCGAGATCTATAAGAGCTTCACTGCTCGACCCTGGCTCAATATAACCCGGCCACGAAACCAACGCGGGAACCCTCATCCCCCAATCTGTGTATCTGCCCTTCTCACCAACGAGATCGATTCCGTTAATGCGGGAAATTACCGGTTCCTTGAAAAGTTTTCGCCCCTGATGATGAGTAAAGTTGAACGGGGTGGTGCCGTTGTCAGTCGTGAACATCACGAGGGTCTGATCGGTCAATCCGAGTTTTTCAATCGCCTCTCGAACTTGTCCCACCCTCAAATCCATGTCTGCAACCATTTCGGAATAAGTCATGTATCGACCTTTAGGTCCGTGAGGTGGATGAGGATTGAGATCATCCGAAACAGCGTGGCAAAGCGCCATCGGGTAATAGACAAAAAACGGCTCATCCCGATGGCGCTTCATGAAGCTTTTGAGAAACTTAACATACAGCTCTGGCCCATACTGCCCTTTCGTCTCGGGATCAGGGCGCTGTCCATTCTTGTAAAGATAGGGATCGTGGAAGCGCGGCCCTTCGTGCCAACCAAAGAAGATGGATTCCTCAAAGCCAAGGCGCTGAGGGTGGTTAAGGTCATCCTTAAACATGGCGAGATGCCACTTACCGGCCGCTGCGGTAGCGTATCCAGCACGCTTCAATTCATTCGCGAGTGTATCGCGTTCCGATGCTTCATCCGTTGGGTAGTATCCCCACTTGGGGTTGCCCATATTCACCGGGTAACGACCGCTCATCAAGGTGACTCGCGAAGGATGACACACCGGGGATGAATAGAAGTGCTCCAACTTCATTCCGTCCGCCCTCAATTGATCGAGGTTGGGCGTCTTATACGATTCACCTCCGTAGCAGCCCAATACTTCACGTCCCACATCGTCAGCAAAGATGAGGACGATGTTCGGCGGTCGATCCTCTGTAGATTCAGCGATGAGAAGAGACGGCCAGGCAAAGAGAGTGAGCAGCAGGCAGAGAATTGGCTTCATGAATTAATGAACTGAGCCTAGCGATTTTGGCTTAACTCCACAATGACGCAATCCCTTGCGAAAATCGGTCACTGCCTCCCTGGATCGGTTGCCTTCTGTGTCGAAAATGTTGAACGCACTCAACTAAACTCGGGTTGATTCTATTGAGAAGTATCGTTTTATAGTTCCAAAACTATGAAATTAATGGACGCTGTCACCGTACTGGGGTCTCTTGCCCAGCCCGCCCGACTCAAGATTTTTCGCTTGCTCGTAAAACAAGGCGAAGACGGACTTTGTGCCGGCAATATTTCAAAGAAACTCGGCATACCCAAGCCCACCCTGTCCTTTCATCTCAAGGAACTCGTCAACGCGGGCCTGATTGACTCAGAAAAAGAGGGCAGGTCCATCACCTACCGCCTTCAGCCGAAGCGCATGAATCAGTTGATGAACTTCCTCATGGAGGACTGCTGCCAGGGCAAACCCGAACTCTGTCTCACCAAAACCTGCGACGAGAGCGGCTGTGCCGTCGGCTAACCATTGAAGAACAAATTTTTCAAACCCATGAGCATAAAAATTGGAATCAACGGCTTCGGCCGCATCGGGCGCCTCGGTTTGCGGGCAGCCTGGGACTCGGAAGACATCGCCATTGTCCACGTCAACGAACTCAAAGGCGGAGCTCAACTCGCCGGCCATCTCGCCGAATTCGATACCGTTCACGGACGCTGGGACAAGCAAATCGAATCGGGTGAAGACTACTTTTCCATCAATGGTGAGAAAGTGAGCTTCACCGCTCACGCCAATCCTGCCGACATCCTGTGGTCGGATTATGGCGTCGATATCGTCGTGGAAAGTTCCGGAGCATTCCGCACCCCTGAATCGATCCAACCTCACTTCGACAACGGCGCAAAAAAAGTGGTCGTCGCAGCGCCCGTAGAAGAGGGAGCCCTCAATATCGTGATGGGCTGCAACGATGACCTCTACGATCCGGCCGAGCACGACCTCATCACCGCCGCTTCCTGCACCACCAACTGCATTGCCCCGGTCGTTAAGGTGATTCACGAGCAACTCGGAATTGTCCACGGGGCCATCACCACCATCCACGACGTGACTAACACCCAGGTCATCGTCGACGCCCCTCACAAAGATCCGCGACGGGCCCGGTCAGCACTCAACTCCCTCATTCCCACTTCAACCGGATCAGCCACGGCCATCACCATGATTTATCCGGACCTAAAAGGTAAGCTGAACGGAGTTGCTGTCCGCGTTCCTCTTCTCAACGCCTCTTTGACTGACTGCGTCTTCGAGGTGAGCCGGGAAACAACGCCCGAAGAGGTGAACCAACTTCTCAAGGAAGCCTCCGAAGATTCCCTCTCCGGAATTCTCGGCTACGAAGACCGTCCGCTGGTTTCAGCAGACTACACCAACGACCAGCGCTCCGGCATTGTCGACGGTCCGTCCACCATGGTCGTCGACGGCACTCAATTGAAGCTGCTTGTCTGGTATGACAATGAGTGGGGCTATGCCAACCGCATGATGGAGCTCGTCCAAAAAGTCGCCAAAACGCTTTAGATGATCCACTTCTGCCTTCTGCTCTTTGGCTTGTGCCTCTCCTAAAATGAACGTTCGCGAATACGGTCTCGTCACTACGGCCTATTGGGGCTTTACGATCACCGACGGCGCCCTTCGCATGTTGGTGCTACTGCACTTTCACGAACTTGGGTATTCGCCGGTTCAGTTGGCCTTTCTCTTTCTGCTCTATGAGTTCTGCGGCATCCTCACCAATCTCCTCGGAGGCTGGATTGGTTCACGCGTCGGACTCAAAGCCACTCTCTTCGCCGGTCTCAGCGTACAGGTAGTCTCGCTGGTAATGCTGTCCCTCCTCAATCCGGTATGGGCGGTCGCGCTCTCAGTCGGCTACGTCATGGCCTCACAAGCGCTCTCAGGAGTTGCCAAGGACCTCACCAAGATGAGTTCGAAGAGCGCCGTCAAACTGCTGGTTCCGGCCCGAGGCGATGCTTCGGAATCAGAGCGCCTGCTCTTCAAACTGGTAGCCATTCTGACAGGGTCAAAGAACGCACTGAAGGGGGTTGGGTTCTTCCTGGGCGCTGTTCTCCTCTCATGGCTCGACTTTTCCGCCGCTCTCTGGGCGATGGCAGGCGGCCTGCTCATCATCCTCTTGGTCTGCCTGATTTACCTGAAGGGCGACATCGGCAAATCGAAGGAAAAGGTGAGGATATCCAAGCTCTTCTCCAAGACTCGCGAGATCAACTACCTCTCTGCCGCCCGCTTTTTTCTCTTCGGTTCGCGGGACGTCTGGTTCGTGGTAGGTCTTCCCATATTCCTGACTGAAATACTCGAATGGAGTTTCTGGGAAACCGGTGGCTTCATGGCCCTCTGGGTGATCGGCTACGGTCTCGTCCAAGCGTCCGCTCCCGCCATGGTCAAAAAGAGAACCCATGGTGCCGTGGAAACGGGAGCTCGCGCTGCGCTTGTCTGGGGCATCGCCCTTGTCGTCATCTCCGCCGCGATTGCTGCCGCAGTGCAGTTTGATTTTTACCCCAAAATCGCCGTGCTCGGAGGACTGGCAATCTTCGGCCTCATCTTTGCTGTGAACTCCGCGGTTCACTCCTATCTCATCCTCGCCTACTCCGACTCAGACAAGGTGGCCTTGAATGTTGGTTTCTACTACATGGCCAACGCCGCTGGGCGACTCATCGGAACGCTCTTGTCCGGGGTGATGTATTTGAAGGCCGGCCTCGAGGGCTGCCTCTGGACCAGTGCCGCCTTTGTCCTCGCAGCCGTTTTGATTACTTTGGCGTTGCCGAGAAAAGCTCTCCCGGCTGAGGGGAATGCAAGTGTAGCTTAGGCTCACTTCACCATTCGCACGCTGCGCAAGCAGGTAACTTTTTGCATAAATTGTTCATTGTGCGCGAGATGAGTTTCTTCTTAGCTTTGAATACCCCAATCAAGTCTGGATGAAATACGCGATCTGTAACGAAATGTTTGGAGATGCTCCGCTGGCCGAAGCGGCGAAGCTCAGTGCTGAAATTGGATATACCGGTTTCGAAATTGCACCCTTCACCCTTGCTGATGACATTTCGACGATCAGCGCGACTGAAGCCAGCGGACTTGGCGACCAAGTGCGGGACGCCGGTCTTGAAGTCGTTGGGCTTCACTGGCTGCTTGCCAAAACGGAAGGCTATCACCTCACCGCTCCCGATGCCTCGATTCAACAGGCCACGATCGACTACGCGCGTTGCCTGGCTGACCTCTGCCACGCTCTCGGCGGCAAGATCATGGTGTGGGGCAGTCCTCAACAACGCAGCCTCGAAGACGGCTGGGATTACGACGGGGCCTTCGCCCGCGCCATTGAAGTCCTCCGCCCCGCCGCCGAACACTGCGGCGAGCTCGGAGTGACGATCGCCATGGAGCCCCTCGGTCGCACCGAAACCAACTTTCTCAACACTGCCGAGGAGACCATCCGCCTCTGCCAGGCGGTCGATCATCCGGCCTGCCGCCTTCACCTCGACGTGAAAGCGATGAGTGATGAACCCAACCTCATCGGTGACGTCATTCGCCAGTCCAAAGAGTGGACCGCCCACTTCCACGCTAATGATCCCAACCTCTACGGGCCCGGCATGGGCGACGTCGAATACAGCCCCATCGTCGAAGCGGTTCGTGAGACCAAATACGACGGCTGGGTTTCCGTCGAGGTCTTCAAATACGATCCCAGCCCCGAACACATTGCCCGGACGAGCCGGGAAAACCTTCGCCAGTTTTTCGGGGAATAACCCCTGACGCCCAAACCACGCATGAAACTCACAGGATTCGCAGACGAAGCCTCACGCGATCTGGAAAAGCAGATCCAAGCCACGCAAGAACTCGGTTGGTCCGCCATCTCCGCTCGGATGATCGGCGACTACAATATTCACGAACTGCCACAGGAAGAATTTGATCAGGTCGCCGATCGCCTCGATCAAGCCGGCATTCATATCCCCGAGTTCGGATCGCTTATTGCCAACTGGGGCAAAACGATCGACAGCGATTTTGATATCACGCTTGCCGAAGTGGAGCGCGCTATCCCCCGCATGCTCCGTCTCAAGACGCCTTACGTACGCGTCATGTCCTACGCCCAGCAACCCTGGGGCGAAGATCAGCAGGAGGAAGAACGCTTCCATCGCCTCCGCGAAATCGTGAAGCGTTTCGATGACGCCGGACTCACCGCCATCCATGAGAACTGCATGAACTGGGGAGGCTTTTCCCCGGACCACACCCTGCGCCTCATTGAAGAAGTGCCCGGCCTCAAGCTCGTCTTCGACACCGGCAACCCTGTTTTCCAGCGCGACCGTTCCAAGCCCAACGACGACGGGACCTTCCCCTGGCAGGATCCGTTCGAGTTCTGGGAGAAAGTTCGCGATCACGTTGTGCACATCCACGTGAAGGACTGCCAGAATCCCACCGCCGACGATGTCGAGCCCGCTTACAATATGCCCGGTGAAGGCCTCGCTCGCGTCAAAGACATTCTGACTGATGCCTATAATCACGGTTATAACGGCTGGGTCGCCATCGAGCCTCACGTCGCCACCGTCTTCCACATTAAGGAAGGCGAAGAAGTCGACTGGGACCAGTGCTACACCAGTTATGTCGATTACGGCCAACAGCTCGAAGCTCTGATAGCTAATTAAGCCCCTGCAATAGGCGGAGCTTGTGTATCCACCTCACCCCTCACTCATGCGCAATCTTCTCTGCCTGCTCTCACTGTTCGTGACGACATCAGTGATCGCACAGCCGCTCAACATTATCTGGATTGTGATCGAGGACGCGTCTCCCCACATCGGTTGCTACGGAGAAACGGCCATTGAAACCCCAACCCTCGACCAAATGGCGGCTCACGGGATCCGATTTGAAAGCGCGTTTGTCACCGCACCTGTTTGTTCATCGAGTCGCTCCGCCATGGTCAGCGGGATGTACCAAATGACATTGGGTGCTCACAACCATCGCAGCCAGACCGCCACCGGAAAAGGCAGCACCAACGAAGCCTATCAAGACAGCTACAGACTTCCCGTCAAACTGGTCCCGGAACTGTTTCGCGACGCCGGCTACTATGTGACCAATAACGGCAAGACGGATTACAACTTCATTCCAAAGAGCGAAGTCTATCATGGCAAAGACTGGACCCAGGCGCCGCCCGATCAGCCTATCTTTGCCCAGTTCCAACTCAGTGGTGGTAAGAATCGAAAAGCTGAAAAGCACGCCGATCCAGACACTCTGAAGCTGCCACCCTATTACCCCGATCACCCTGTCATTCGAAAAGACTGGGCCACTTATCTCGACTCTTGGGTAAAAACCGACAAGGAGGTCGCTAGCATCCTTGCCAAACTTGATAAAGCCGGCCGCCTCGATTCCACCGCAGTCTTTCTTTGGACGGACCATGGAATTAGTCATCTGCGCGGTAAGCAATTCCTTTACGAGGAAGGCATCCGCATCCCTCTCATCGTGCAATTACCGGAAAAAGAGGACGCGGGTCTCGTTCGCGAGGACATCATCGAACACATCGACATAGCGGCGACTTCTCTGGCGCTCGCCGGCATCGCAATACCCGACTACCTACAGGGACGAGATTTTCTTTCAGACCATCATGTTCCAAGAGACCACCTCTTTATCGGCCGCGATCGCTGCGACGAAACCGTCGACATTATCCGCGGCATTCGCGACGAACGTTTTAAATTTATTCGCAACTTCATGTCGCATGTCTCACATGCTCAGCCGAACCAATACAAAGACGGCAAAACTATCATCAAAACCCTCCGCGAACTGAATTCGCTAGATGTCCTGACCGAAAGTCAGGCCCAAGCCTTTTTGTCGCGCCGTCCCACCGAAGAACTCTACGACCTCAAAAATGATCCCAACGAACTCATTAATCTTGCCACTGACCCCAAGCATCAAGACCGGCTCGTTTCTATGCGTCAATTACTCTATCGTCGCATGCTGGAAGAGCGCGACATGGGACTGATTCCCGAACCAATCCTTGAAGACCTGGGTCGGGTCGCCGGCAGCAAATACACCGCCTTTCTAGCGACTGATCGAATCGAGCAAACCCAGCGACTCATCTCGGTAATCTCAGCGGGTGAAAACAATGAAGCTGAAACCCTACTCACTTTCACCAATTCTCCCGATCCCTCCACCCGCTACTGGGCGGCGGTCTGGCTAGGTGTCAATCTTAGTAAAGAAGCACAGCCCGCGCTCACTCAACTCACCCAAGACGACGACAAGACAGTTAGAATCGCGGCTGCTCAGGCTCTTTATAAACTTGGAGATGAATCTTTTTTACCTCTACTAATCGAGCTTATCAATGACTCAAACTTACTCGTCGGCATGTATGCTCTGCGAGCTATCGAAGAGTTGGGCGATGACGGCAAAACTTTCTCCAAGCAAATCGCGCAAGAACAGGATTCCGACTATGAATTTTCTCGCCGGATTGCCAATCGCCTCATAGAGAAATGGCGATAATCTACCTCGACGTCCCAAAATTTTTCTGACTTCAAAATGTAACTCACCAACCAAAATGAAACTTCCTATTCTGCTCGTTACCCTCACTCTTCCTTTTCTCACCGTCGCTAAGGAGCCTGCTCTCAAGTCAATCTTCAACGGCAAGGACTTCGCCGGTTGGACCATGAGCGAAGAAGGTAAATTCCTGATCGAAGACGGCGTCATCAAGGCCACAAATGATGGTGGCAAGGGCGACAACCTCCTCACCGAGAAAGCGGACTACAAAAACTTCATCGTCGAACTCGAATTTAAACTCGGCGAAGGCAACATCGACTCCGGTGTCTTTCTTCGCGACACTAGAGAGCAGATTCAGATAGGTATTTCCGGGAGTCTCAAGAAAGACATGACCGCACAGGCCTACATCCCCGGCAAGGGTTACCCCGTTCAAGTCGACGCAGAGCAGTTCATTAAGAAAGACGACTGGAACTCCCTTCGCATCAAAGTGATCGACAACACATACAGCACCTGGCTCAACGGCGAGCCGATCATGAGGGACTACGAGTCCGATACCATCATCAGCCAGCCCGGCACCATCGGCCTTCAGGTGCACGGCAAGCGCGAGATGTCGATTTACTTCCGCAACATCGAGGTGGCGGAACTTTGAGCGTTCGCTGCACCCAAAAACGGGTAGGGCGGAGCCAAACCACCATCAGGATCAAACACACGATCCTCGCCTCGAAAAATATTAGTTTTCATGTAACCCTCAGTGTTCCGAGCGGGAGAAACTCCCTGGAACCGAGGTTTCATGAATTCATCAATCCCAAACAACCCTCCGGAAGGCCCATTTATTTCGGCGCTGACCAGCCTCCAGCCTCGCTTACGTGGCTATTGCCAGGCAGCACTCGGACATAGCGACGAAGCTGCCGAAGCGCTTCAGCGCACCAACATCACGCTCTGGAAGAAATCGGAGGAATGGGATCCAAAGCAGGATTTCTCGCGCTGGGCCATCAGCATTGCCCGCTTTGAGGTGTTAGGCGTGGTTCGCGACCGCCAACGAACCC
>DCQY01000134.1:27911-31865 GCA_002323995.1 Akkermansiaceae bacterium UBA1506
CACTCCTTCCTCGGCACGACAGGAAGCCCTCGAACTCTGCCTCGCCAAAGTGAGTCAGAAAAACCGGGACTTGCTCTCCTCCTATTTTGTCCGCGGAGAAACCTTTCAGGAAATTTCTGAAACAACTGGACGCGGACTTAGCGCTCTCAAGGTCGCCATGATGCGCCTGCGCCAAAGTCTGCGTAGTTGCATCGAAGCTCAAATTGGGAAAGGGGCCTCTGCATGAGTGAATCAATCCATCAGGACAACACCGACCACTTTAAGGAAGTGGAATTCCTGCTCCTCGATTCGGTGAATCCTGATTTTTCCGAAGCGGATCGTGAGCGCTTGAATTCTTTGCTCCGCGACAGCGCGAATGCTCGAGCCTTCGCATCAGAGCTACTTTTCGACGATGCACTACTTGCCGACAGTCTTTCCGCCGAGGCCGCCGAAACCTCGTTCAGGGAAAAAGCTTCTTCCCGCCAGAACCGCACCGTCTGGATCCGTATCGCCGCCGTTGTGGTGATCTGCCTGATCCCGCTTAGCTGGATCTTGAGTCGTCAGGGTTCGCCTCAGAAAATTGAAACGACGGTCGCCTCCATACAGGGAACGAACCGGATCAGCGGCTTGAACCACGGCCAAACCTTCCAAGTTGGAGAACGCGTTGAAATGGAAAGAGGTCGAGCGGTACTGCGCTTCGCGTCCGGAGCCAAATTTGCCATTGAAGCACCGGCATCCTTCGTTATCACCGGCCCAAATGGAGCAGACCTTGATGTCGGACGCGCTACAGTTCGAGTGCCGGGAGAGATCAAAGGATTCACCTTGGTAACCCCCACCGAAAAAATCGTTGACCTTGGAACTGCTTTCGGGATCGAAGTCGCCCAAAACGGGACCACTTCTGTGGCCGTGTTTGAAGGGGAAGTTGAACTCTTGGGAGCTTCTCAGTCTCGACGCATTTTCGCGGGGCAATCCACTCAAAGCATTCAACCTAAGTTGCCTGCCCAATCCATTCCCCATCTTGTGGATGCCTTCCTCAACACCTGGGAAACTTCATTCGGAGTAGAGAGTGTCAGGGGCGACCTGCGAGTGTCCCGACCCGGCGAACGCCTCGCTCCCGGACGCGTGATTGATTCATCGTCCCTACTTCTGTTTCCGGAGCGGGAGAATGTCACCCTACCAGAGGGCTACGCACTGAATTCGACTCGCACCGGTTTGCACCAATACCCTTTTCGCTCGCAGATCGAATATCTCACCGAAAGCCTGACGGTCGATTCCTACCTCCTGCAATATCACCCCGGAGTTAAAACCTCCTCTTCAAAAGATCGCGTATTTACCGCCGAACTTCACTTTGATCGCCCTGTTGTTGGACTCATTCTAAGACCCGATCAACTCGACGCATCCGATGATTTGCTTGCCATGCCGGGAGCTCAGCTCAAAAATATCAACCGAAGAGGTATCAATAAAGATGACCAAGTCGAACTCAGCGAAGATCGCCGTATCCTTTACATCCGAATGAGCATTCAAGACAGTGTGGATCAAATTCGGGTGCTCGTTGAAGCCAGCGGCTGAATAGATTCGTATCCCTTCCTTTGCGTTAAGGAGACTGCCTGCAAAAAGCCTTGCCAACCCCATGAAAAATCTAAAAACACGACAAGTTGATCGCCGTCATCTCCTAAAGGGAATGGGCGTTAGCCTCGCTCTGCCTGCCTTTGAAAGCATCCATAGCGGCTATGCTGCGGCCGCAGACGCAACAGCACCTAAGCGCCTCATCAGCATCGGTAGTCACTTAGGATTTCATCCAGAAAAGTTTTTCCCAACCGAGGAGGGACTGAACTACACGATGAGCCACACGCTGAAGAATATCGAAGAGCATCGCAATGATTTTACCGTTTTCTCCAATCTGCATCACGGGGTAGGCGGCGGGCACGGGGCGGTACACAGTTTCCTCAGCGGGGTGAAAAAATCTGAAGCGGCTGGCTTCAAAGCCAAAAACATGACACTGGACCAAGCCGCAGCAGAGCATGTGGGCAGTGCCTCGCGCTACCCTTCCATCGTTGCCGGTCTGCACAACGGCACTGATCTCAGCTGGACGCGCTCGGGCGTTCGTATTCCACCGGTCAACAATCCAGCAAAATTGTTCCAGGCTCTTTTTGTTGAACCTGATGCCGCCACAAAACAGTCCGAACGCGCCCGCCTAATGCACCGCTCCAGCGTGCTGGATGCACTTCGCGAATCTGCCGGCCAAATGGAGCGCAAGCTAAACGCGGCTGATCGCGATAAGCTCGATCAGTATCTCACCTCTGTTCGTGAGGTGGAGAAGCAGCTCCAAATGTCAAATGAATGGCTTGAACGCCCCAAGCCTCAATCTCCCATTTCGAAGGTGGAGGACATCGAGCGTCTTCACGTCGAAGAGATGCCTCTTTTTTATGAGTTGCTGACCTTGGCTCTTCAGACCGACTCAACCCGGGTGGCCACTTTTGAAATCCCGATGGGCTTTAATACCTCCGAACTGGAGTTGGGCAGCTACCACGGCCTTTCTCACCACGGCAAAGAAGAGGGACGCCTCGAGCAACTTGAGGTGGTCGAAGGTTACTTGATGAAGCAGTTTAACTTCCTCCTAAATCAACTGAAGGAAGCCAGACTATTCGATAGCACTATGGTGGTCATGGGCAGTGGTATGGGAGACGCCTACAAACACAGTAACAAGTGCTTGCCAGTTGTGCTTGCGGGTGGCGGCATTCGTCATCGTGGTCACATCGCTTGCCCAGAGGAAACCCATCGCGTGGAACTCAGTAACCTGTGGCTATCAACCTTGCAGTGGTTTGGAGTCGAAACAGAGAACTTTGGAAGAAGCACAGGGACTTTCTCGCCCCTAGAATTTGCGTAAATAGTGAGTGATTTACAGCGACGTTTTTACAACGGACCTAAGATGACTACGATTGGCCTTCGATTCGCGCTGAGCGCAGCGCTGATACTGTTGGTTTCTCACGCATCAGCCTCGCCAAAAATGACCGAGTTTGTCGGTCAGTATTGCGTGGCCTGCCATGGACCCGATAAGCAGAAAGCGGATCGACGCTTTGACGATCTTCCCATCGATATCACAACGCTTGATGAAATCGAGCGCTGGCAGGAAGTGGTGGATCAACTCAATCTCGAGGAGATGCCCCCAGAAGATGAGCCGCAGCCGGGGGAAGCGGAACGAATGGCAATGATTGACACGATGACCGATTTTATTTCGGTCGCAGCCTCTCGTCTTGCCGACACAGGTGGGCACAGTGTCTTGCGCCGAATCAACAAGTGGGAGTACAAGCACACCATTGGGGACTTGCTCTCGATCGATGTTTCCGACTGGAATCCTTCGGCTGATTTTCCCGCGGAAGTGGTCGTCGATGGCTTCGACAACAATGGTGATGGTCTCGTCACCTCGGGCATGTTGCTCGATCACTACTTACTGGCTGCAGAAGATGCGATCCAGCGCGCCACCTATTTTGGCGAGAGGCCCAAATCAAAAAGCTATAAGCAGGCTTCCCCGTTCTATTTCACAGGAAAGGACACGAAGGATCTGCCTAAGTTGTTTCAGGTTGACCGGTTTCGCTTTATTCCTGAAACGCCCTACACGGACCTTTACGGCCGCCACTATCGCGGTGGGCACATCGGTTTTGAGCCCCTCGCCATGAAAGGTGTGCCTCATAGCGGTATTTACACGGTGCGAGTCAAGGCGGCTGCCGTGGATCGTGATCATCCCTATGGGAACGCACTCGACGACTTTCGTAATGGCGATCCACTCGTGTTGGAGTTGGCGGCCGTCAATCGTGAAGGCAGCGTTACAAGCTCAGGGAGTGTCTCTGAATACCGATCCGCTGCGCTGGAAGAACTCACCAGTAATGAGCCGCAGTGGTTTGAGTGGGATGTGTATTTGGAGAAAGGATTTGAACCGGAGATTCGTTTTCGCAATGGAACTATGGCCACCAAGCG
>DCQY01000134.1:32249-100337 GCA_002323995.1 Akkermansiaceae bacterium UBA1506
GAAATGAAAGCGGGGAACGAAAAATCACACGGACTGCTTAAAGTTTACCGCGGACCCAAACTGCGAGTCTGGGAAATCCAAGTCGACGGACCACATATCGAAGAATGGCCGCCCAGGGGTCATCGAACGCTCTACGGCGACCTGAAGCCGGAAGATTTAGACTCGGGAACGATCACCCAGCGTCTCCGGTCCTTTGCTCAGATCGCCTACCGACGCCCGCTCGCCAACGGAGAACTAGCTCCAATCGAGAGAATGGTTGTTGCCAAGCTTCAGGAGGGTGTAGAACCTCTTGAGGCGCTCCAATTGGGTCTACAGACTATTCTTGCCTCTCCCGGATTCATTTACTTGGCCGAAGGTGAAGGTAGATTGGACGCCTATTCACTGGCTTCCCGCCTCGCCTACTTTCTCTGGTCATCCACCCCCGATATCGAGCTCTTGAAAGTAGCTCATTCCGGCAAGCTTTCAGATCCCGAGGAGTTGAATCGTCAAGTTGATCGTATGCTGGCTGACTCAAAGTCGGAGCGATTCGTGTCAAACTTCATCCGCTGCTGGCTCGGCCTTGATAGCATCGGGGAAATGCCAGTTTCTGTCGATTTTCGAGAATACTATCGGAACAACCTTGAGACAGCGATGCGGTTGGAGACAGAGTCGTTCTTCCGACATATTCTCGACGAAAACCTTCCACCGTCTGAATTCCTGACCGCTGATTACTCTTTTCTCAATCGCGAGTTGGGGGAGCACTACAAAATCGAAGGCCTTGAAGGCAGCCACATGCGCCAAGTATCCCTAAAAGGTTCCGGCCGTCGTGGATTGACGGGTCAAGGTCTTTTCCTGACCGCTTCAGCCAACGGGGTCGACACCTCTCCAGTGGTTCGCGGAATTTATGTCCTTGAAAAAGTGTTAGGCTATACACCACCCCCACCTCCGCCAGATGTGCCAGAGTTGGATCCTGACATCACCGGAGCAACTTCCCTTCGCGAAGAACTGGCGAAGCATCGCGAAGCAACCAGTTGTGCCGAGTGCCATCGCAAAATCGACCCGCTCGGATTTGCCCTCGAGAACTACGACGCGATCGGCTCTTGGCGCGACGAATACAACCGTGGAAACCCGGTCGACGCTTCAGGTAAGTTACCCAGCGGTGACGAATTTCAGAACCCCTCTGAATTCCGAGACCTGATGATCGAGCGGAGCGACGATTTCACCAAGTGCCTTGCTGAGAAACTACTCACCTACTCGCTAGGACGCGAACTCGATTTTGGTGATCGAGAGGTCGTCGAGCACATGTTGGCCAAATTGGGAGCGGAAGACGGGGGTCTCAAAGACCTCGTCAAAGCCGTCGTTTTGAGCGAGTCATTCGGGAAAAACTAATAACTCAGTTCAGCACAGGCATTACCAGATAGACATGTGCCAACCAGTTACCCTAATTTCTTGGTATGGATTTTCGCACTTCGATCGTCACGGTTGGGCTGTCCTTAGCAACAGTAATTTCAGCCGCTCCCAAACCGAGCGTTCTTATCATCCTCGCCGATGACATGGGGTATTCAGATCTGGGCTGCATGGGTTCAGAAATCCAAACGCCTAACATCGACCGCCTCGCCGAAAACGGTCTCCTATTCACTCAGGCCTACAATACTTCGAAGTGCTTCCCGACTCGAGCCTGCCTGCTAACCGGTGCCTGGTTTCAGGAAACAGATCGAGAGTTCAGCAACACCACCACGCTTGGCGAAGCCCTTCGGCCGGCAGGCTACCGCACCCTATGGTCTGGCAAGCATCACGCCAACTTTGATCCACGGACCCGCGGCTTCGATCGTTTCTATGGATTTCTCGGCGGAGCTATCAACTGCTGGAATCCCGGCAACGCCGCGGCTGCCGGTGCCCCCGAACCGGCACGGATCGAGCATTATCAATGGATTCTCGATGAGGACAAAATCACTGAACCATTCATTCCAGATCGAACTGACTGGTATGCCACTGACGTCTTCACCGATAAAAGTATCGAATGGCTTGAGGAAATCCCTAAAGACGATCAACCCTTCCTACTTTATCTAGCCTACAATGCTCCTCACTGGCCATTACATGCACCAAAGGAAAGTATCGAGAGGTGCCAGGGGCGCTACAACGGTGGCTACGAGATAATTCGTGAAGCACGCTACCAACGGCAGATCGAGTCCGGCTTGTTCGATGCGCAAATCACTCCGCTCTCACCGACTAACTACGGGCAGACCTGGGATTCTCTCTCTCCGGAATTGAAGCAGCGGCGCATCACCCAGATGGAAGTTTACGCGGCCATGGTCGAGCGAATGGATGAGAACATCGGGCGAATCATCAAACTGCTCGATCGACAGGGACGCCTCGAAAACACCATCATCTTCTTTCTCTCGGATAACGGTGCTTGCACGACAGACCCAAGTCACCGTGTTGATAACTATCGAGACGATGTTCCAATCGGTGGAGTCGATAGCTACGAACCCTACCACCAGGGTTGGGCTAACGTTAGCAATACGCCGCTGCGTAATTTCAAAACAAAGAGCCACGAAGGCGGTATCAGCACGCCAATGATCGTGCACTGGCCAAAAGGAATCAAAAAGCCTGGCCGAATTTGTCGCGAACCAGTTCATCTCGTCGATATTGCTCCAACAGTTGCCTCTCTCGCCGGCGCAGAAAATCCCGCCAATGGACAGGGCATTAACATCATCAAAACTTTTCAGAATACTCCCCTGCAACGTGGCGGATACATTTACTGGGAATGGGGTAGCGGAAATGCCATACGACAGGGTGACCTAAAGCTTGTGCGCCATAACAAGGGTGAATGGGAACTCTACGACCTAGCTAACGACCGCAGTGAGTTAAACAATCTGGCCAACCAGATGCCAGAGAAGGTTAAGGAGCTTAGTAGAGCCTGGAATGCGTGGTGGAAAGCTTGCACCGGGAACGACTATCAATAGAACGGGCAAGAGCGGATAAAGTCAATCAGCTAGCTGTTCTTTACCGGTTCGTAAACACCTCACTCATCGCCACATCGATAATCAAGTTGCGGAAACCATGCCCTTCTAGGAGCGCTCGGTTCGCCATCCGCTCCAACTCACCGTGATCACGATACGTCATGGTGCGACCGGCAGCATAAGTGAGTAGCTTTTCCGTTAATCCACGGGCGAAAACGTCCTTACGATCAAGCAACACAGCTTTCAACTCGTTGGGATTGGAAAAGATTTCACCCGACCGCAACTCAGCCAAGCCATCGACAGGGCGCCCGGGGTAAGCGACGGTTCGGCGCTCCACTCGATCCCAGCGTCGGCTGCGAAAGTAGGTTTCACGGTAGCCTCCGACAGGATCAAAGTATTCCAGCGGAAAGCCAAAGGGATCGATTTTGGCGTGGCAATCCGCGCAGGATTCAATCTCGCTGTGCTTAGCAAGACGCTGCTTGATCGTTATCGCGCCACGCACGTCGGGATCAAGTGGTTCCACGTCCGGTGGCGGAGGTGGCGGAGGTGTGCCCATCAAATTTTCAAGCACCCAGACGCCTCGAACTACTGGTGAGGTATCAATTCCGTTTGCACTCAAGGTTAGAATGCTTGCTTGCCCTAGCAATCCACCCCGAGGACTTTCTGCTGGCAACGCAACCCGCCGTAAGTGAATTCCTTCTACATCCTGCACCTTATAGTGGCGGGCGAGATCCTCGTTCATGAAGGTGTAGTCCGAATCAAGGAAATCCGTCAGTGGTGCATTGGCCTCCATCGCATGCTGCACGAAAGCGAGTGTCTCGGCCTTCATCGAGTCTTCGAGCCCATACAGGTAATATTCCTGGAACTTGAGGGAGTCCGCCGGCATCTCTCCCAGCTTATCTAGACGCAGCCAACTCGTGGCAAAACCTTCTACAAAGTCCCTACTCTTTGGGTCCTCTAGCATCCGCTCGACCTGCTGCTTAATTACTTCGGGTTTCAATAAGCCCCCTGAACGAGCCATCGCGTAAAGCTCCGTATCGGGCGTCGAACTCCACAAGAAATAAGAAAGTCGACTCGCCATCTCCCAGGAAGTCAGTTTCCCATTCTCATCGCCCGTCTCTTTCAAGTATAGGAAGTCCGGAGACACGAGCACTGCTTTGAGTGCTATATAAAATGCTTCTTCACGGGAACGCTTTAAATCCTTCATGGCTTGCTTCGCCAGCCTCACATAAGGCTCGTAATCCGCCGGACCGACGGGCCGGCGAAAGGCTTTACGCGTGAAACGCTTGAGAGCCAGCTCGAGATCCAGATCTCCAATATCGGTCACACCACCAGCAAATTCATGCTGAGCGCGTGAACGGAATGTCTTATGAATGGGTCCCTGCATGACAAAGTCGTGCACTCTGACCAGAGGCCCCTTCCAAACATCTGAGACAATACGCCCGGGAACCGCCGTATCCGGCTTAATGTGCCAAGCGTGGGCCCCTTGTTTGCCACGAAACTCCACATCGGTGTGATACTTTATTAAAATATCGCGCATCCAGTAATCGGAAGGACCGGGACCGTTGTCCCAGTTGAGCATCGGCACCGCACCCTTGTCGAGCCAGACGGTCACTTCAAAGTCTTGCGCTTCGTGATCCTTAAGATCCCACCATCCAACCTTAAAACGGGATTTCACGCCCGCGGCTGCAACGCCTTTCCTGCCGTCTGAAATATAGAGTCCTAACTGCATCGGCGGCGTCAGATCTGTCGGGATCATTGAGGGATCATAGGGATGAGTGAGGCGACGAATCGCTTCCGCATTGATCGTGATGCGATAGTAGCCAGCCTCCTCGATGCCCCGATTCACAAAAGGACGAGGGTAAGTTGCGAGGTCGAACTTCTCGCTGAGCTGCTTCGCACCCGCCCCGATGTCAAGATACTTCCCAGGTGTCGCGAGGCGATACATCCACGGAGTCAGCGCCATTCGCGATTCGTAGCCCCAAGACTCCGGCTCAAACTCGATCTGTCTTGGATTTGGTATCTCGCCAAAGTGAAACGCCATCCGCAGATACTTGTCGGCCGCCTCTAAGTATGCCTCAAGATGAGCATCACTCAGATTGAGTGCTTCACCAATATTGGTAAAGCCGTGGTATTCGTCGTCTGCCGGAAAGCCAGAGGTAAGATCTTTCGTTAGCCCATCCAAACCAAGCAGATCACGCATCGTATTGCGATACTCTGTTCGGTTGAGACGTCTCAGAACAGTCACGTTGGACCGCTTTCCATCTTCAAGGGACAGCAAGGTATCGGTGAGCCAAGCTGTTGTTGCTTTGACCTCTTCGTATTTGGGCTGCTTCACACCCTTCTTCTCCGGCGGCATCTCTCCGAGATTGAGCTGGTCAAGCACATCCCGCAAAACGTAGAGGTTTTCATTATCGGCCACATTGACTTTCCACTGTTCTCCATCGCGCTTGAAAAAATCATGGAGCACATAATCGCCTTTATTATCATTGGGACCGTGACACTTCACGCAGTAGCTCTGGAGGAAAGCATGAACATCGTTGTTGAGGGTGATCCAGTTCACCTCCGATCGAAGCCAACCTCCGGTTGCAATAAACGCTCCGGTAAATACAAAAACTTTCCGAAAAGCAATCACCATCACGTCAGCTCAAGCCCGGTCAGCGTTCCAGTTGAATTGTTGAACTGATCGATCTCCAATCCAAAATTCTGCAGCATGGAAAGATAAAGATTGCAGAGCGAGAGCGAGGTCCTTCCCTCTTTGGCGTAATGCTTATGCTCTCCATGCTTGAAACCACCACCGGCCAACACGACCGGCAGATCGCGCAAACTGTGCGAGTTTCCGTTGCTCATTCCACTTCCGAACAGGGCCATTGTATTGTCGAGTAAGCTCTGGCCGTTAGGCTCCTTCACCTCCTTGAGCTTATCAAGAAAGCGGGAAAATTGTGACGTGTGGAATCGCTCCACCCGTGCAAGCTCATCCATCACTGACTGCACCTGTCCATGATGTGAAAGGGAGTGATACCCACTACTGACGCCGGGAATTCCCCCGCCCTCTTTACCAAGTTCGGTGAAGCTCAGACTAATCACCCGAGTGGAATCAGTTTGCAGCGCAAGCACCATTAGATCGTAGAAAAACGGTGTCTTATCGCGCAGAGTGAGCTCATCGATCCCCGCAGGTAGCGAATAGTTAGTTGTTGGTTTTTCACGATTGAGCCAGCGCTCGCTCTGTTCGATACGCTCTTCCAGTGACCTGACCGACGTATAATATTGATCGAGTTTTTCCTTATCAGAAACCCCCAATCCCCTCTCGAAAGATTTTGATTGATCCCTCACAAGATCAAGAATGGACTGCTTATTTTTAAATTCTTTTTCGGTCCGAGTGAGCGAGTGGGCGTTCTCCTTTCGAAAAAGCATGCCGTAAAGTCGCGCCGCTTCCTCGATCATTGGTATCGCATTGCCATTGCGAGTCCATGAAAGGGTATGCTCCTGACCGGTATCACACCCCAACACAAGGGAAGGGTAACGGGTAGCGGCACCCGAAAACTGGGCGGCTTTCTGATCGACGGAGATATTTGCCTCAGCGAATCCCTTCATTTCGGTCACGGGTATGCCAGAGAGAAAATATTTCGTGCTATTGTGCCCTCCGCCCAGGTTGTGATCGAGACCGGAAAAAACAGTGAAATCGTCACGATGAGATGCCAGCGGTTCCAGCAGGCGCGTCATTTCGTAACCACGACCGACTTTTTTAGGGTGAAAATAGTGGGGCATTAACCCATAAAAGATCCCCGTCGCGGTGAGTCGTTTTGGTGAAGTCACCCCCGAATTAGCCGCATTACTTTCCAGTAATGGAAGGGCCAATAATGAACCGCCGACTCCGTGGAGGAAACGGCGTCGATCTATAGTTTTCGATAATCGACTCATCATTGGACAATCCCCTTACGACAAAAGGTCGCACTATGGTTGCATAAGTTGAAAATGTGTCCCAGACATCCTCTCTGGCTGGATCCTGTATGGCGTATCAAGCAATCAGTTCCGGAATAATTTTCCCACCGAACTGGGATAACTGCTTGTAACGACCCCCATGAAAGTAGGTCAACTTATTATCGTCTAGCCCGAGCAGATGGAGAATCGTGCAATGCACGTCGCGGATCGGGTGAACCACGTCCACTGCCTCAGCCCCGAGTTCATCGGTCGCCCCAACAATGGATCCTTTGTTCACTCCGCCTCCAGCAAAAAGCATGGTCATCGCATCAACATTGTGACCACGGCCGAGAGAGTATACCCCACCCCGCTTGTTGTTGTCGGGCGTGCGACCAAACTCACCACACCAGATCACAAGCGTATCATCGAGCATGCCCCGACGTTTGAGGTCCCTAATGAGGCCAGCCATACCTTTATCGACACTCCGTATCCGTGAGGAGTGCCCCTTCTCAAGGTAGTCGTGGCTGTCCCATCCACCTGAAAATATCTGGACAAAGCGAACGCCCTTCTCGACCAGGCGGCGCGCCATAAGGCACTGCTTACCAAAAGTTTCAGTGTCTTTATGGTCGAGACCATAGAGTTCTTTGATATGCTCGGGCTCCCTCTCAATGTCAATCACTCCTGGAACTTCCATCTGCATCCGGTAGGCAAGCTCGTAGTTTTCCATCCGGGAAACCAGTGCGTCGTGCTGAGGATGCAGACCGGCATGCCTTTGATTGAGAAACTTGAGTTCGTCGAGTGCTTTTCGCTGGTGCGCGCGGGACTTAAAGTCCTGCGAATTCAAATCGAGAATAGGAGAGCCTTCGGGGCGCAGGCGCGTGCCTTGAAAGTGAGCGGGTAGGAAGCCGCTACTCCAGTTGCGTGAACCCCCCTGCGGCATTGCCAACTCAGTCATAACGACATAGCCGGGCAGATTCTGGTTCACGGAACCGAGTCCGTAATTGACCCATGAACCTACCGCTGGGTCGCCACCAAGACGGCTGCCGGTGTTCATGTGGAAGAGCGCTTCCGGATGGTTAAGTGATTCTGCTTGGCAACCACGATAGTTGCAGAGCTCGTCAGCCACTTCCGGGTCCGCCATGTGAACCCACTGGTCGCTCATCTCGATGCCAGACTCTCCTACCTTGCGGGAACTGAAGGGGCTGCCGACGAAGAATTTAAATCCAGTCTCTAGACCAGCCGCAAGATTAGACTCCTGCTTGTGCATTTCCTGCAGCTTCGGCTTGGGATCAAAGGTGTCCATGTGACCGGGTCCACCTTCCATAAAAAGCATGATCACGTTTTTCGCTTTCGGGTTATGCATCGGTTTCTTCGGCATCAATGGCCCGCCGGACAATCCATTGCCTAGTCCGTCAGTAGCTAACATGTCAGTCATAGCAACACCACCGAGCGTGGCACCAAGACCGTAAAGAAACTCACGACGCGAACCAGCCGTCGAGATGGGGCGTGAACAAATATTGCGATTCATAACGAACGGTGATTCGATTTAGCTGATTAATAAATGTAGGAGAATTCGTTGGTGTTGAAAAGCAAGAGGCATACATCCGCAAGCGCTCTTGTCTCGGCATCGACGTCAGAGGCCTTGAGATCAGCCTGATAATCTTCGAAATTCGGGAGAATTTCTTCATATTCGAAGATCTGACCTGAAAGCTCTTCCACCAAAGAACGGGTGATCTTAGTTGGATATTTCGGAGTTTCAGGAGTCACCTGCTGATGGTAATCCACCATCTCCGAAAGATACCCTGAGAGCTGCTTCATTTCGATAACATCAGCAGAGCGCCCCAAGGCTCTAACAAAGGCTCTATTTATTTGCTCCTTCGGATCACTCGCCTGCTCCTTGATACTCTTGGCAAAGGCTATGGAGCGATCTGTGATGATGTCGCTGTTCAGCAGCGTAAAGGCTTGTGGAGAAACCGCCGCATCATCGCGCATTTCGCAGGCATCATTCGGATTAGGTTGATTAAATAATTCAAGAAATGGATCCGCCATCCCACGAGAGCGGTAGGAGTAGATAGTGCGGCGATTACGCTGTTCAGGAGTTGGGTCCGGTTGATAGGCTGGCGCAAGGGAGAACTGGATCATTCGCGGCTGAAGCGCCACTTCCATATTGATTTCAGGATTGATGGGTAAACCTCCACGAGCATCCTCCAACTCCCCGGTAACGGCGAGGAACGAATCGCGCATTTCTTCAGCTGTAAGACGACGAGTCGGAAAATAAGCTAACAGTTTATTGTCTGGATCTTTTGCTGCGATATATTCGCGTTCTGGATGGTGACTAGCCTGAAGGTAGGTGCCCGATGTCATAATAAGGCGATGGAGTCGCTTCAAGGTCCAACCATTCTCCATAAAATCAGCAGCGAGCCAGTCGAGTAACTCGGGATGAGTCGGCTTCTTGCCGCTTGCACCGAAGTTGTTAGGATTAGCTGCGATGGCCTGACCGAAGTGGTGCTGCCAGATTCGGTTCACAAACGCGCGAGCAGTGAGCGGATTACGCTCGTGAGCAACCCACTTGGCAAAAGCAAGGCGACGGCCTTCAATCTCCTCGGTTATCGCCCATGGATCGTCGTTGCCTGCTCCTTCCACCGACAAACCAAGCGCGCTAAGGACACCGGGAGTGACCGGTTCACCAGGCGCTTCCAGTGCTCCTCCTGTGTAGATAAAGTTCTCCGGACGCCACTTGACGTCCTGCTGCTGGTCCATGGTTAGGCCCCGGCCATTGTTATTCTTCTTTGTACCGCTGTAGACGCTGTTCGCCATCGGCTCAGAGCGCTGAAGACGACGATTCCAGATCCACTCATCCTGTTCGCGCACTTTGAGCTGGCCTTGCTCGGCAATATTCAGACCAACATGCCGCGGAGGCTTAACATCGTCGTCCATGCTCCTTCGTTCGGCGTGATTGACATAGGGAAGATTGTTTTCTTCATACCAATTCTTGGCCGCCGCCTCACGCTTGCTGGTAAGCTTATTCTTCTCCTTGACCGCGTAATTGTGCATGTGCTCGGTAAAGGCTCGCTTCTCCGCAAGGCCCTCAGTGCTTTCATCTTCCAGAAATGGGACGTTGCGCTCCGCCATTTGGGTAGAAGCAAACACCGAATACATGCGGTAATAATCCTTCGTCGGAATCGGATCAAACTTGTGGTCGTGACATTTGACGCAGCGCATCGTCGTGGCGAGAAAAGTTTGACCAACAGAGTTTACAACATCATCTAGGTAAATCTGCCGGGCCTCGGGCTGCTTCACCATCGCATTATCCCAAGCTCCCATGCGAAGAAAGCTAGCGGCAACAATCCATTCTGCTTCTTGTTGATTGTAGTCTCCCTTCAGGCGAGTCGCGTGCACCCTGTCCGCACCCTTCCGCTCAGCCACAGAGATGTCCGCTAACTCATCACCAGCAAGTTGCTCGATGATGAACTCGTTGTAGGGTTTGTCTTCATTAAAGGCCCGAATGACATAATCGCGATAACGCCACGCATTTGAACGCTCGTAATCGTTGGACATCCCGCCTGTATCTGCGTAACGAGCCACGTCGAGCCAATGCTGAGCCCACCGCTCCCCGTAGTTAGGGCTTTCTAGCAGACGGTCTATGAGACTAAGCCAAGCCTGCTCGGGATCGATTTCCCATTCTTTTGTAAAATGCGCCGTCTCGTCAGGAGTCGGCGGCAAACCCGTAAGGTCATAGGTGGCGCGGCGGAGGAGCACCATACCACTCGCTTTTGGAGCTGGATTCACCTCAGCTTTCTTAAGTTTGCGATGGATGAAGGAATCAACCGGATTAGATCCCTCTCCCAAACCGCTTTGTTCACTATGGGGAACTTCTGGCTTTTCCAGGGGCAAAAAAGCCCAAACGTCTTCAGGTTGATAACGGCGATAGGTCCAGTTGTCTCCAAGACCTCCGCTGTTCTCAACAATCATTCCGTCGTCATTGACACTCTCTCTGGCATTTTCCTTGCGGATCGCGAGCATTGTTTCATCAGAAGGCCAAACCGCACCGGCGTTGATCCACTGTTTCACAAAGGCGATTTCCTCCTCGGTGAGTCGGTCATTTTCCTTCGGCGGCATCTCAAAATCAGGATCCTCCCAACCAATCGCCTCTACGAAGAAACTTTTGGACGCGTCGCCCACCACCATGACCTGATCGCCGAAAGTCTCACCACCAGCGAGAAGGCCTTCGCGAGTCAACATGTTATAATCAGCATCAATATCGTCAGCGTCCTCCCCGTGACAGCCGTTGCATTTTTCAGCCAACAGAGGCTGGACCTTGAGCGCAAAGAGCCGATCTGCCTCATTAAACTTTGAAGCCACCTTATCGGCAGCAGTAACTGCAGAAAAAACTAGCGTCAGACCAGTAACGAAAAAAGATTTACTATTTAGAAATCTCATGGGCATGTCAGGGTCTTCCAGTTTCGTAGAGTTCTTTAATTTCCGATGCTGCAAGCGCCTCGGAGAAGATCGCAAATTCGTCAATGGATCCATTTAGGTTACGAACAGCAAACTCAGGGTCATCACGGGACGGAATGCTCCAGTTTCCTATTGAAGCAGCACCGATGCTAACCACAGGCGAACGAAGCGATTCATCTTCGATCCGATCGATTGAAACAGGTTCGCCATTTACATAATGAGTGATGGTCCAGTCATCAGTGTTATATACGGCAGCCAATTGTATCCATTGACCGGCCATCTCCGGGGTCCACACCACCGGCGAAAAAGCGATGTGTTTGTCCTTTTTATCCTGCTTCCTCTCTGCCTCCTGAGCTTTCACGGAAAAGAAAAGGCGGCCGTCGTTCATAATCTGCCAGTGAGGGTCATGAATTTCATGGCCGTCAGTAAGAAAAAGAGAGTTATACCAGCGGTCAAGACTGTTGATGCGCACCCAACAGTAAAAAGTAATCGCCCCATACTCACCCGGGATATTCACCCGAACGCGGCTACCGGTGGAGCCGAAGTCGAGCGCATTAAAATCGTTTCCCCAGCGGCTCGGCGTCCGCTGAGCCGCAACAATGGCACCATCGTGAGCCCCAAGGGACTTGTCTTGAAGGATGCGCTGCCAGTGACCGGACTGGTTCATTGGGAAATATGCGAGAACGCGTGAGTCACGCGCTAACTCTTCGCCGTGAACCAACCAACGATCTTCCTTGCTGATGCGCTGATTTGCGAGCTCCTGAACACGATCGCCTAAAAGGGCGAGTGACTTCGGATTGAAAGCACTACGAGCAGAACCTTGACCAATCGTGTGGCGAACAGACTCGCCTCCGACGAGCGTTGCCATGGGCTCAATTGGGGAATACCATTCGACCTCACCGTTGATGACCGAGATTTGAGCATGCTCACGCGTGACGTCGATGGCGAACTCCGTGCCAAGGTCAACTAGTTCTCCGCCGGCTGTATAAATCTTAAAACCCTCGGCTGGCTCTGGAACGCGGGCCTGCACCTTTCCAAGGTCGACCGACATCTCCATAGGCGAGAGTATTTCAAATTCTGCTTCGCCTTCGATAACGACTGTCACACCGCTGAAAAGATCGAGTTGTACCGTTCCCGCAGCGAGGTTCAACTCACCAGCAGGGACGAGGTCACCACGTTGCAGCTGGATACCGTCGTTCCAGATCGCATCGACCGTTTCACCAACGACCGCAAAGCCACGAGCAACGGACTCAACTTTGTCAGCCACAATCTGATCCTTCGATGGCTCCAAAAGCCACCCCACTCCGCCAAGAATCACACCGATAGCTATGGCCGCCGCCGCTCCCCACATGATATTAGTCCCTTTTGGCAGCACTTTAAAGTCGACTACTTTGTGCTCCTTGGCCGCCACCTGCTGATAGGTCTCAGCATCGATCTCCAGGAGCGTTGCCAACTCAAGCCGCTCGTAATAGGCTTCGCGCACCGCTGGGTTGAGGTGCATCTCCGCCTCGAGCCGGACGAAGTCGACATCAGCTATGACGCCATCGAGAAGCTCGTCGATTAATTGATTGTAACCTTCCGGATTCATGATCTGAGAACCTTTCCTTTAGCAAGCTTGGATTCCACGCACTTGAGGAGACGGTTGCGAATCCGGTGGAGGGTCACCTTAAGGCTGCCCACACTTCGATTAATTTGTGATGAGTATTCCGCGAGAGGAGCATTCTCAAAATAGCGGTGGTGGATAAGCTCTCGTTCTGCTGGCTTCAGTTTCTGAAGACAAACGGTTAGAGCTTCTTGTTTGAGGTCCATTTCCACGGGGCGCCGAGGAAGTTCGCTCCCGATAAGATCTTCCATCTCTTCACTAAAAACGATGCGGTCGCGCTGATGCTTCTTTCGGTGATTTAGCACCTCGAAGCGGGCGATACTGAAAATCCACGCCTTGAAATTGGTGCCAAGCTCGAAGGTGTCCCGCTTTCTCCAAATTGTTGCGTTGGCCTGCTGGGCCACATCAGCCACTGCCGAATCACCAGGTAAGAGTGAGGCGACATAATAGCGAAGGGCGGATTGATGCTCCGTCAGTAAGGCCACGAATTCGGTGTCGCTCTGGTCGCTATGATCCATTATAATGGTTTATTGCATACCCAAATGCCACAGCACTTTCAGAGGTTAACAAATAAAGGTAAAAAATGTTAGAATTTGGCGAAGAGGCCAGATTTAGAATGGCTCAAGTCTCTCGTCTGGCGCGAGGCAGCATTTCGTCTCCGCCATTCTTCTCAACCTAAGTAGATGTGACACCTCTACATTCTTTTGCGTTTCAACAAAAAGTCTAGTGCCAAGGAATCAGCCCCATCCCTGAGATCACTTCTGAGGTGATGCCCTTGTCCCTTCACTTTGCAGAGTGCAACTTTCTGGCCGGATTGGTTCTTGTAAGTATAAACAATTACCGTGCCCTCTTGGTTAAAAACTTCAGGATCCGGCCCACACTGATTAAACTTCCGCCAGATATCTATTCGCTCCGATGCCGAGTACATCGTCACTTTCGGGTTCGACGACCCGTTGAAACTCTTATCTTGGTCCCCAATGACCTGCATGATTGAAACTGCTTGTGTCTTTTCGTCTGGGTCATGTGCGCCCTTAACCATGCCGCAGCTCATCGGGGCCAAAGCGGCAAACAAGGCAGTTTCCTTGGCTAGCCGATAACAGAATAACCCTCCACTTGAATGCCCAGTTGCATAGATGGCCTTTGGATCGCCAATCTTTTTTGTAATCAAAACAGCAACTACCTTCGCAACAAGTCCAACATCATCGTGCTCTTCAGCATGGAATCCATCTTTGAAATTCCATTTGGCAAGAGGTTGCACCGCTTCCACGCTGATGACGATAAGACCACGCTTATCTGCGTGGGCACTCCACCTCTGGCTCTGTCCTTCGGCCTTGCCACCCGCGCCATGAAAGCAAAATAAGACTGGATAAGGATTCTTGCGGCCATAGTCCTTCGGGGCCGTGATGATCAATCGCCTCGGTTGACCGTCATGTCTGAGCTCAACTTCATTTCTTCCCGGCGACAGCGAAGTGAACTCCATAGCCAAAGCACGCTTTGGTTCAACGGTTAAAATAACGATCGCTATTAGTAGAAGTGTTGCCTTCATTGGGGGGGGCTCTGTGTTAGGTAAATCTCATCACTAAATTACCTGCGATCAAGGGCGCGGGTCGATTGAACTGAAGGTGCTTGAGTCACCCTGATACGTCAACTTTGCCGCGTGTCGCAGGTTGATCTCCCTCGCTAAGGCAAGACCGGAATCCCTAAAATCTCACGCGCCCGGTTTTGATTTGCCAGTGCCTCCTCAAGGGTTGGCGCCGTGAACGTTACATGCCCCATTTTTCTGCCTCTCCGGGCCTCGTGCTTACCATAGAGGTGCAGCGTGGCACCAGGCATGTTTAGCACGTTCGACCAATCGGGAGGGGCGTCGGTTTCGCACCAAACATCACCGAGAAGATTTAGCATGACGGTCGGGCTATGAGCCCGCGTGCTGCCCACTGGTAGACCGGTGATCGCCCGCAACTGTTGCTCGAACTGGGAAACTTCGTTCGCATCAATGGTGTGATGCCCGGAATTGTGTGGGCGCGGTGCCATTTCATTCACGATGAGGCGCCCATCGTAAGAGACGAAAAATTCCACAGCGAGAATACCGACATACTCGAGCGCTTCTGCAATACCGAGTGACACTTGTCGCGCCTCTTTTACGACCGCCTCACCAACTCGAGCCGGCACAATAGTGACGTCGAGGATGTGATCTCGATGAATATTCTCACAGGGATCATAGCAGACGGTTCTCCCTTCTTGATCCCGCACCACGAGTACAGAAAGTTCAGCAGCGAGATCGACCTTTTCCTCAAGCACAGCCCGCGGAGCACCAAAACCAGACCAAGTTTCCTCAGGATTAGAAGCACTAGTTACAGGTAACTGACCCTTGCCGTCATAACCAAATTCAGCGGTCTTGAGAATACCCCCGTTTTCGGGCAGTCGAGTCAGTGCTTCCGCCAGCGTTTCCGCTGAATCGACCACTTGAAATGCTGCGCAGGGAAAGCCATTACCAGAAAGAAAGAGTTTTTCCCGCTCACGATGCTGGCAGGTTGCAATGGCGAGGACGCCCGGCATCAACGGTAAGGCGCCAGCTACTTTCTCAAGCAGTTTTCGGGGAATATTTTCAAATTCAACCGTGGCGACATCTGCCATTTCAATGAAACGAGCAAGGCCAGCTTCCGAGTTAAAGGGTTCTTCGATTATAAAATCCGCTGTAGCGGCCGGCCCAGAGTCAGCGCCACCAATCCACGAGACAACCCGATAGCCCATCCGTTGGGCCTCGCTCGTGAGCATGCGACCCAGTTGGCCACCGCCTAAGACCCCGATAGTTGATCCTGGAAGCAACGTCTGGCTCATCAGGCGTTATCGATCGGTGGCAACTCAGAGTCCTCCACCTTGGCCCGAAGCGTTTCTCGGTAGTCGGCCAGTTTCTGCGCGATGCCGGAGTCTTCGTTTCCGATCAGGGAAACAGCAAAAAGTCCGGCATTTGTCGCACCAGCGTCTCCAATGGCAAAGGTTGCCGTCGGGATGCCGGCCGGCATCTGGACAATGGAAAGCAAGGAATCGACGCCGTTGAGGGCGCGTGACTTCACAGGTACTGCGAGAACTGGAACGATCGTCATGGCCGAAGCCATGCCAGGAAGGTGCGCCGCGCCGCCCGCTCCGGCGATAATGGCCTTGAGTCCGCGCTCCTTGGCACCTTTAGAATAATCGTATAGCAGTTCGGGAGTCCGGTGGGCACTAACCACCTTAGCTTCAAAAGGGATGCCAAAATTCTGTAACACTTCAGCGGCTTTCGACATTGTCGGCCAATCGGAAGTGCTGCCCATAATAATCCCCACTTGAGGGGCGTCGCTGCTTGGAAAATCCGCCATATTCTGCGCTACAAGTTCGGTTTTACTGGAGGAAAAACGTTTTCCTCTGCTGTGGTTTCATTAAACTTTGAGAGCGGGACTGTCGAGAATGGATTTGCTGAAAGGGAATTCCGGCAAAGTCGCGACTCCCTCTTCCAAACTCGCTTTAATACATTTCTGAGAAATGTCGGGTTTCTCCTCAAGATTGTGTCGTTTTACCCTTGTGAGGCGGACTCGCGATTAATAACATTAAATTGAATAGGTCAATATTACCGTTCGTCACCTTAGACACACACTATGAAAAAAGCATTCACATTTTCCCTACTCGGCGCCGCCTCCCTAATTAGTGTCGCCTGCACTCCCGGTGAACGAGGCGCTGTAACCGGTGGCGCCATCGGCGCTGGAATCGGAGCGCTTGCCGGAGACGGTGCCGGAGCTCTTATCGGCGGCGCTGTTGGCGCTGCAGCCGGATCCGAGATCTCCAAAAATCGCGCCTATCGCAATCGCGGCTACCAACAGAATTACTAACCCAATCCGTTCTTCAACATTGACATGAAAAAAACACTCACCTTCTCAATGCTGGGCCTCATCGCACTCATCGGAACTGCCTGTACTCCCGGTGAACGGGGCGCCGTAACCGGTGGCGCCATCGGCGCCGGAATCGGAGCACTAGCCGGAGACGGTGCCGGCGCTCTCATTGGTGGTGCCGTAGGTGCTGCGGTTGGGTCTGAGGTGTCAAAAAATCGCGCTTATCGCAATCGCGGCTACCAAGACGCCTACTAAAAAGTCCTCGAGGAACCTTGCTTCCTAAAACTTTCAAGACGAAGAGTCGTTTGGCTCTTCGTCTTTTTATTTAAAAAGGCCACAATCACAACGCTCGCCGCTTGAAAAATACGGTGCCAAGGGGCGGAATATTGACCTGAATAGACTGCGGCCGATCGTGAGCCGAGTACTCCATCGCCGGAATACCTCCACCCAAACCAGTGTCGGATCCACCGTAGAGTTTCGAGTCGGAATTAAAGATCTCCTCGTAAAATCCACCACCTGGTACGCCTAGGCGGTAACCAAGGCGAGGCACTGGTGTCGCATTCACGACAACGACGATAGCTTCTCCACATCGGCTGCGGCGAACGAAAGAAAAGAGGCTGTGCTTGGCATCGTTGTGATCAATCCATTCAAAACCATCCGAGGCATGATCCAACTCATGAAGCGCCGCTTCTGAGACGTAGAGACGATTAAGGTCTTTGACTAGTTGCTGGATACCCCTGTGCTCATCATATTCGAGTAGATCCCACGGAAGACTCAGCGCATAATCCCACTCTCCTGACTGACCGAAATCAAGCCCTTGGAATAGCAACTTCTTGCCGGGATGAGCAAACATCCAGGCAAAGAAGAATCGTAGATTGGCCATCTGCTGCCAGCGGTCGCCCGGCATCTTCTGGACAACCGAACCTTTACCATGAACCACCTCGTCGTGGCTCAGGACAAGAACGTAATTCTCATGGTAGGCATAGATCATCGAAAAGGTCGCCATGCCGTGGTGATATTTCCGGTGTATCGGCTCTTGGCTCATGTAGCTGAGGGAGTCATTCATCCATCCCATATTCCACTTGAACCCAAAACCAAGGCCACCACTATCAACCGGACGGGAGACACCAGTAAAGGCGGTTGACTCCTCAGCAATTGTCATGATGCCGGGGTTTTCGTCGTAGCAGACTTGATTGAGTTCTTTGAGAAACTCGATTGCTTCGATATTCTCACGGCCACCGAAACGATTTGGAACCCACTGCCCCTCTTCCCGCGAATAATCAAGATAGAGCATCGAAGCCACAGCATCGACTCGCAGGCCATCGATGTGGAATTCTTTCAACCAATACATCGCATTACTGATGAGGAAATTCCTGACCTCATTGCGACCGTAGTTAAAGATTAAGGTGCCCCAGTCAGTGTGCTCCCCTTGACGCGGGTCGGCATGCTCATATAAGGCCGTTCCATCGAAACGGCCCAGACCATGGTCATCTTTTGGGAAGTGTGCGGGCACCCAGTCGACGATGACGCCAATGCCTTTTTGGTGACAGCGATCCACAAAGGAGCGGAAGTCATCCGGGTTGCCGAAGCGACTGGTTGGAGCAAAAAAGCCGCAAACCTGGTAGCCCCACGAACCGTCAAAGGGAAACTCTGCTACCGGCATCAGTTCGATGTGGGTGTAACCCATCTCGAGGACATATCCAATTAACTCATCAGCAAACTCTGCGTAAGTCAGGAAACGATTCTCTTCATTAAGGCGTCGTTTCCACGAACCGAGGTGGACTTCGTAAACTGAGATGGGAGAATGATAGAGATCTGTCTCGGCCCGTTTCTCCATCCACTCGGAATCACTCCACTCATACTGATTCCGGTCGAACGTAATACTAGCGGTCTGGTTGCCGTGCTGCGAAAAGAAGGCAAACGGATCGCTTTTGCTGCAGAGATTTCCACCTGCACCGACAATCTCGTACTTATAGTGCTCGCCGCCGCTAATATGAGGGATAAAAATCTCCCAAACACCATTGTGATTGCGCATGGGATGGACTCGACCGTCCCATGCGTTGAAGTCACCCACGACGCTCACGCGGAAGGCATTTGGTGCCCAAACCGCAAAAGACACTCCATCGACTCCATTCTGCTTGCAGAGCTGCGCTCCAAGGCAATTCCAGAGGTAGCGGTGACTTCCCTCAGCAAAGAAGTGTAAGTCCTGCTCCCCCAAAACCGGACCAAATGAATACACGTCAAACTGCGGCTCTGATAGATCTTCGCCAAACTGATAACGCAGCTGATATGAAAACTTTTGAGGCCTATTCTCAAAAAGGTGTTCGTAAAGGCCCGCCTGATCAATGCCTGTCATTTCGACCTCATCGCCGTTTTCAGTGACGACAATCACCTTGACCGTGCCGGGCCGAAACACCCGCAGGACATGGCCAGTCCCTGCAGGGTTCTTGTGAAGCCCGAGAAACCCGAAAGGATCCGGGTGCCGAGCATCGAGAATCTGAGACAGCTCATTGGGGTCGGTGGTGTAAGCGCTTGGTTCTGATGGCATCGTGGATCACTCTATGCGTTTTTTTATTTTTCCAAAGCAGGGAGCGGAAGATTAGGTAGTTTGCTGAGCATCTTCAATGCCATGTCACGTAAGCCAAGAAAATTCAATCCTCATCCTTTCGACTACCACGAGGAACTTACCCTCAACATTGAATCACTGACCAACCTTGGCCAAGGGGTCGCGAGAGTGAATGACTGGGTCGTTTTTGTGACCTTCTCTCTACCCGGTGAAACTGTCCGGGCCCGCGTTTTCCGCAACTCGAATACCTACTCGGAAGCCGACCTTGTGGAAGTGGTAGCACCCAGCCCTGATCGGGTGATTCCAAAATGCGAGCTCTTTTCCCAATGCGGAGGATGCCAATATCAAAACCTCGCTTACGATAAGCAACTGGAATGGAAACAGCGTCAGGTAACCGAATTACTTTGGCGCATGGCTGGAATCGAACACGAAGTCGATCCGGTCCATCCATCACCCGTCACCTACAGCTACCGATCCAAGATTACGCCGCACTTCAAGCGGCCTAACGACGGTGAAATGGGTCCAATTGGTTTTCTCCTCTTCGGCCGCCGCCAGCAAATTATCGATGTAAAAGCGTGCCCGATTGCCTCCGAAACTATTAACCAAAAGCTCCCCGAGGTCCGCCTCGAGGCCAAGAAAAGAGCCACGTTCTACAAGAAAGGTGCCACGCTCCTATTGCGCGATTCAGTCAGCGGCTACGTCTGCACTGATCCTACTGAGATGTGCGAACAAATGGTGGGCGATTTGCGATTTTCCTTTCACGCGGGGGAGTTCTTCCAAAATAACCCGCACATTCTGAACGAGTTTGCCAAGCACGTGCGGAAGGAAGCCCTCAAAGGAGGCGGTGTTGATTTCCTCGTTGATGCATACTGCGGCTCAGGGCTCTTCTGTCTGACCGCTGCCCGAGAGTTTAAGGAAGCTGTTGGTATTGAGATTAGCGAATCCTCGATCGACTGGGCTAACCGGAATGCAAAGCAAAACCAAATCGAGAATTGCCGCTTCCTTCAGGGAGATGCGGCTAACATCTTTGCCGAAGTCAACTTTGACCCGACAAAGACCGCCGTGGTCATTGATCCACCCAGAAAAGGTAGCAGCCCAGAATTCCTAGATCAACTCATCGAGTTTGCTCCGAGACGTGTCGTCTATGTTAGTTGTAACCCAGCCACCCAGATTCGCGACCTTGAGCATGTGAAGGGCCATTACCGAATCACTCGTATCAAACCATTTGACCTGTTTCCCCAAACAAGGCACCTCGAGTGCGTTGTAACGCTAGAGAGAAGGTGAGGTTTAGGCTCCCACCGATTCAGGCGCTTCGATCCAACGGTCGTGCTCTTTAATCAGGTCAATGAGCCGATTGACGGCCTCGTCTTCGGGGATATTGAATTTCACCGGCTCCTTGCCGACGTAGAGATTGATTTTTCCTGGCGCGCCTCCTACATACCCAAAGTCAGCGTCAGCCATTTCACCGGGGCCGTTCACGATGCATCCCATCACTGCGATGCGAACACCCTTCAAGTGACCGGTCGCTTCACGAATTTTCTGGGTCGTTGTCTGAAGGTTAAAAAGGGTTCTCCCGCAACTCGGGCAGGCCACGTAATCGGTCTTGAAAATTCGCGCTCCGGCCGCCTGTAGAATATTGTAGGAAAGTCGCAGCGATTGACCAGGGGCCTGCTCGCCCTGCACGAGGACCGCGTCACCGATGCCATCGCACAAGAGTGCGCCAATGTTCATACTGGCAGTCAGAAGCGTTGGAAGAAAATCTTTCTCAGAATCATCAGAGGGATAAAGCACGTCTTTCAGAAGGATGGGATGCCTTGCATCGACGCGAGCAGCAAGGAGTCGGAACGCAGAAATTACATTGAGCTCAAGACCATCCTTTACTGTAATCATCTGAGGTTCTATCTGAGCATTTATTTCAGCCACGGCATCTTCGTCACGGGGGTCAATTGAGATAACCTGTGCATCATCGATGATAACTTCGGGCTGGAACTCGCCCATCTGGTCGAGCTTGTGAGCCAGCGCGTTCCACTTTTCCCGCGAGGTGAAGACCCGGATGGTTTCAGCCCCTCCTACAGCAATCCCTTGCACCTCGATCTTACTGGAATGACGCCGCTCGTATTCAAAAGGATTCCAGGAAACATCTTCCCAACCCAGCTCATCGGAAAGGTCCTGACCAACGGTCCTAGTCTCACGAATGATGTCCACGAGAGTCCTCGCGACCGGAATTTCATAAATCGCGTCCTCGGTCAGACTGACACGAATGGTATCGCCCACTCCATCGGCAAGTAATGAACCAATTCCAATCGCGCTCTTGATGCGGCCATCCTCACCATCGCCAGCTTCGGTTACACCAAGGTGAATAGGATAGTTCCAATCATTGCCTTCTTCGTAGAGCCGGGCCACAAGCAAACGGTAAGCCTCAATCATGACCTTGGGATTACTGGCCTTCATCGAGAATACAAATTGGTGATAATCGTGCTTGCGGGCTATGCGGGCGAATTCAAGCGCACTTTCAACCATCCCGCGCGGCGTGTCGCCGAAGCGGTTCATGATGCGATCACTGAGGGAACCGTGATTGGTTCCGATGCGCATACCAACACCCCGCTTTTTCGCTTCCAGAACGAGCGGGGTGAACTCTTCATCAATCCGCTGCAATTCTGCTGCGTATTCTTCGTCGGTGTATTCGATTACGGCGAACCTCTTCTTGTCCGCGTAGTTGCCAGGGTTGACTCTCACTTTTTCGACCCACTTTACCGCCTCCATCGCAGCGTCAGGCTTGAAGTGGATATCTGCGACGATGGGAACGTCTATTTCGTGGTTTCGAATGCCGGCATGGATATTCTCAAGGTTAGATGCGATCTTCCTCGTCTGGGCGGTCACCCTCACAATTTCGCAACCGGCACGAGCGAGACCAAGGGCTTCTTCCACACAAGCCTCTGTTTCGCGAGTGTCACTCGTCAACATGGACTGCACCCGAATCGGGTTATCACCCCCGATACCAACGCTCCCGACCTCAGCCGCGCGTGTAAAACGCCGCTTGGTATTAAGTGGTGAGGGAGAGTAGCTTTGGCTCATGCCGCTGTTGTCGCGTCGGCGTCGTCGCGATTGCTTTGACTAACCTTCAAGAGGAAGAAACGCCGGGATGTCTTTCGGTAGCTCATCAGCACTTGTATCTCCTCTGGGCAATCGATCACCCACGTCTTTGAGTGTGACGAAGGCCATAAACCCTAACAAGAATAAAACAAAAGTAGTCTGCACCACCTCGAGGACTCTGGAAGGAATCGGACGCTTACTGACCCACTCGACCGTCGCCATGACGATATGACCGCCGTCAAGCACCGGAAAAGGGAGTAGGTTAAGGATAGCAAGGTTGACGTTCAACAGCACGCTGAACCAGAGTGCGAGACGCCACCCTTCACTGTCCTGAAAAAGGTCGTAGTAGAGGCCCATGATGCCGAATGGTCCACTGAGATGCCCAGCGCTGACATCAGACTTCGGCGAAAAGACCGCCTTCAACGTTTTCACAATGGCGTTGAAGCTGTCGATGACCTGAGTGATGGGGTTTTCACGTTCAAGAGACTTAACCCCATCGCTACTCCACTGAACGACTCCTATCTTGGGACTGTCACCATTTAATTCCGGGACGCGCGGCGTGATAGCGATGTTCATCTCTTTACTGCCACGCTTGATTAAGAAATCGTGAGCCTTACCAGCAGTCCAACCATACTCAGCGACAGCCTGGGGATCTGCCACTTCGATACCGTCGATACTGAGAATCTGGTCCCCTTTTTTTAAACCTGCCTGTTCTGCGGGACTGTTCTCCAGCGTAGCCACTACCACCGGTGACACTTGGGGGTAGATGCCAATCGTTCTAAGCGGGGGCCGCCGGCTGAGGTAGGCCCAGGTTTGCTTAAACCAGGGACCATCGACTTCAGCGTGAGTTGCCGCAGCAGGGCGCTCGACAACGACAGACATTTCCTTCCCATCCCGAATAAAGTCGACCTCGATGTTCTGGTTATCGCTCGAGATCACCGTCCACATAATAGACTGGTTCATTCCTTGAAATCGCTTCACACTTTTCCCGTCGACGAAAGTGATTTTGTCACCTCGGCGCAGACCAGCTTTCCAAGCAGGAGATTCCACGTATTCGCCCTCCCCATTCTCCACCGCTTCGAGAACATGCCCAATTGTTGTAGAGGAAACAGCCTCACTGACGGGACGTTTAACCACAAAGACGATGCAGGCAAAGACCACCGCCAGCAAAAAGCTAAACAGAGGCCCGGCGAAGGCTACAATGATTTTGTCGAGTGGTGTGATGGGAGGAAGATCTTTTTTTGGTATACCCTCTTTTTTCTCCTCTTCTTCAACCGCACCTTCGATCGCCTCCATCGGTGCCATCTGCGGCAGGGAAACAAAACCACCCGCTGGAATACTTCCGAGGCCATACTGCACTCCGTTGACCGTTTTCTTCCAAATCGGCTTACCGAACCAGATCTGAAAACGATCGATGTGGAGACCGCGCCAACGTCCAGCGAGAAAGTGCCCCCACTCGTGAACGACAATCATGATGTTGAACATCATGATGACAAGAAGAACGATGCCGATGAAGCGGAGGGCAGAAATAAGGAGTTCCATATTGAAGCGGTCTGAAAGAGGGGCCCGAGCAATGACTGGGGCAGCGGCGAATATACCACCGAGATGGCAAGGCGCAAAGCCTACTGACGATGAACCTTAGGTAAATTCACCATTTAAAAGTGACAAATTTGAGACCATAGGTCTGCATGCGAGTTTTGTTGCAACGGGTCAGCCAAGCCTCAGTTACGATTGGGGCGGCCAAAAAGAGCCAAATTGGCGTAGGGATACTTCTTCTGATTGGGATTTCGCGCGAGGATAACGATCAGGATATCGACTGGCTTGTTAGAAAACTGCTCTCACTGCGAATATTTGAAGACGAAAGCGGGAAGATTAATCTTTCTCTTCTCGAGATCGGCGGCGATGTGTTGGTGGTGAGCCAGTTTAGCCTCCACGCGCGCGTAAAAAAAGGCACACGACCCAGCTTTGAACGGGCGGCCTCCCCAGAGATCGCCATACCTCTTTACGAGAGATTCATAGCGACGCTTGAGGCAGGCCTCGATCGACCCGTAAGAACAGGGGAGTTTGGAGCAATGATGGAAGTCGAATTGACCAATGACGGCCCGTTGACAATTTGGATCGATTCGAAGAACAGGGAATAAACCCAGTTCTAGAACTTCTCAACGCGACACGAAAAGGCGCTAGAAATAGAGGTTGCCTGACTTTAGCGTTCTGCCATGGCAGCACCTGTTTTTGAAATAGAAGACGTGACCGTTCGTCGAAATGGCCACGAAATTCTAAAGAACATCAACTGGAGCGTTGAGCGCGACCAACACTGGGTAGTGCTCGGTGGGAACGGGTCAGGGAAGACTTCGATGCTTAATATTCTCATGGGGTATCTCACTCCTACCGAAGGTGAAATTCACATGCGAGGAAGGGAGGACGCGGTTAATTCCAAGACCCAAAGTTGGGACGACTGGCGCAAGCGAATCGGCTTTGTCAGTAGCAGCATTTCCCAACTCATCGAACCCGCAGAAATCGCGCTCGATATTGTCAGGGCTGGCCGTCACGCTATGGTTAATTACTGGCAGAGGATCGACGACCCGAAAGAAGTCCGAGCGGCCGAGAAGATTCTCAAAAAAGTTGACTGTGCTCACCTTCGCGATCAGCCATGGGCGCACCTTTCGCAAGGAGAACGTCAACGTCTCCTCATTGGACGCGCGCTCATGGCACGACGCATGGACATTCTCGTTTTGGACGAGCCTTGCGCCGGGCTTGATCCCGTTGCTCGTGAGCACTTTCTTGCATTTGTTGAAGAACTCACTCAAAAGGGTTCTTTCCGCTCCCTGATTCTCGTGACGCACCACGTGGAAGAAATTATTCCAGCAATCACTCACGCCATCGTGTTGAAAGAAGGTAGCGCTATTTCGCAAGGAGAGAAGTGTCGCGCCCTCAACTCTCTCAGTATGTCGAAGGCCTTTAACGGCGAACTTAACCTCCGCTCCCGATTCGGGCGATATCGTCTCTATTACGGTGATGAATTTATTCCCGAAGGTGGACAGGTATTGTAATTCGGTTAATTCATGATCGCCAGACAAGATTCATTTCATCACCGTTGATTGGTCTTGGCGGCAGCACTGGTGTGTTTCCCTCTGCGGTAGGAACTCCTCTCTTCCAGCATCAACGAAGAGAGGCCGCCCTGCTAGTGAATCTTAATCAGCTATGTCTGATACCGGCCGGATCCGGGGCTGGGAAACTAATTCGAGTCCCAGAAGCAGAATCAACGCGTGCCAACGCACTCGCTCCCCGAAGTCCATTCTCATTCCAGCGAACTCTTCACGATCCATTAAGTGTGACAAATTCGCTCCCGGTGATGCATGCGGCCATACTCCCGCCTGAAACATCGCGTGCATGGTCAGGAATTCATTCAACTGTGACTTGGATAAATGAGGTAACACCCTCCGAAGTTGAACTAACAAGCCAACAAAAGCTTCTCTCAAAGCTCTCCTTGAACGGATCAGCAACATCTCTGAAAGTCGGGGCTCAATCTCAGAAGCAAGGGCGCCAAACAAGCCAGTATAAATTTGTCGATCTGTAAGGCTGTCGGAAAGAGCTTGAGCGACCTCTGCTGCGGTGGCTCCTGCCGGAAGGGTTTCCAAAAGTGCAGCGAACTCCTTCGACCAAGCGGCAACTTCGATTTCGAAAAGCTCGAGAAGGATAGCTTCTCGGCTCTCGAAGTAACGGTAAAGATTCGCTTTTGACGAGCCGGCCTCGCGCGCGATCGAAGTTAATCCTGCTGCTGAAACACCTCCCTTTTCAATGAGGCGGCGAGAAGCTGAGAGGATTGCACCTCTTCGCTCGTCAATTTGTTCGGGACGCCGAGCTCGTTTCCAGTTGGAAGACGATTCTAAGGAATCAGTATTCAAAATAATTCACTAGATACGATCACGCTCGTGATTCTAGGTTGGTTATAAGTAAATCTAAGTCATTTAATAAGAAAACACAAATCTTTTATATAAGAATATAAAGAACTATTGTTTTCTTAATAAGAAACCGTTGGTTATTTATTGAGTCACTGCCACTCCTTTCAGTGCTCAAACCCAATCTCTGCGCGCCCTTCGCTCATACTTCCGGTGAGCTCGCGCCCTTTTCTCAAGCCGCTTTCGTAGCTTAGTTTTAGAAGTATCGGAAGCCCTTCGGTCTGACATCCGAATGACAGTGGCGGTGATCAGTTTGACCAAACTCTTGGCATCAGCGAGAGAAATACACTCCTCTTTAATCCCTTTCCGGGGCGGACAGTTGTGATAATTACCCAAGATCACCGAGAGCCCCGCCGCAGCGACACCGTAAAGATTCATCGCCGTCGCTTCGCAGGCGCCACCGTCTAGAAGCGCTCGCTGATGAGGGATCTTTACTTCTTTTGCTGCATCAACCAGTTCTGCCGTGATGGCATCATCAAAAACGCTAATGCGGTCACCGACCCGAATCACCGGCCCTTTCCCCTGTAGAGCGCCTCCCCGAGCGGCGCTCGTCTCCAGGGAAACAAAACAGATTTCTTTGCCAAGAGGCCACTGTTTTGCCATTTCAATGGAGCCGATGAAGCCTACTTCCTCGGCCCGAGTGAAAAGGCCGTAAACTGTCGTTTCCGCCCCAGCTGCCTCGAGCTCCATGAACATTGCCAAAATGGCAGCGCAACCCACAAGATCATCACAAACCCTCGAATGAATCATGCCGTTCTTCAGTTCAAAAGGTTTCAGTTTCCACATCCCGAAATTACCGAACCACTCTACTTTCTCGGGATCTAGCCTCTCTTTGGGCACCCCCCCTAGAAACTCGGGCTTACCTTGGAACTTCACCCACCCCGGATGATCCATGTGAGCTGCAAAAGCCAACTTCGGCCGCTTGCGACCGCGTTGGTAACAGGCAATCAAGTTACCGTAAACGTCTTTGTTCAGCGTCACATGAGGCATTGGCTCTATAATCTCACGGATGAGATCCGCCACATGGTATTCGTGGAAGGGAGCTGTCGGAGTCGAGAGCACTTTTTTGAAGAGCGAAACGAATGTCTGGTGATGCATAGTTGGCAATCACTCTAAATGCTGTCTTATTCCTTCGCGATGTCGATCTGGAAGAAAATGCGCTACAAGCTCGAGTGGTTCGGCATGCAAATGCTTTACACCTCGATACCCCTACTGCCTCGCGTACTAGCGCTTTGGATCAGCAAATGGTTAGGCCTCCTCGGCTTTGCCATGGATAAGCGGGGGCGCAACACAGCCATCGAGAATTTGACCCTGATTTTCGGCGGAGAGAAAAACGATTCCGAAATTCGAGAGCTAGCGAAACAGTCTTACCAGAGCTTTGCCCAGACGGTGGTGGATCAATTCTGGAGCAAACGCCTCACCACCAAAAACATCGATGCCTACTGCACCATTGAAGCTGAAGACTGGGACACCATAAACGAAGCCAAGAAGACGGGCGCTATCTGGGTCACCCCTCACTACAGTAACTTTGAGTGGATTGCACTTTCTATGGGATTCCGCGGTTACTCATTTACGATCGTCGCGCAAGACTTTAAAAATGAGAGTCTGACAGAAATTTATAAAAGGAACCGCGAGATTTCAGGCCATAAAGTTATTTCACAGCGTGGTGCTCTTCGCCAACTCCTCAAGGGCCTCAAAAAGCAAGGACATGCCGCTTTCCTGACTGATTTGACCATTCCTCCATCAAGGGCCGCTACCATCATTGAATGCTTTGGCCGAAAAACTTCTGTCACCTCTATGCATGCTGAACTAATGAAGCGAACCGGTCTGCCGGTTGTCCCCGGAATCTGCATACCCCGCGATGACGGCTCCTATCTGCTCAAAGGGTTCAAGGCTCTAAAGTTCGGCCCTGAAGATAACGAGCAAACCATTGCTCAAGCATGCTGGAATGTGTTTGAGCCTTATATCCGCGAAAACCCAGCTCCGTGGCTTTGGATGTATAAACACTGGCGCTACCTTCCAAAAGGAGAAGAAGATCGCTACCCGTCCTACGCTCGTGAGAATCAACAGTTTGATCAGGTCTGTGAAAGAATTGGGATTTAAATCCAGGCGGCTGACTGCTCGCTCAATCGAAAAAACGCTCGTTAGATAAGCTAAAATTCAGCGTGCATCTTGCATTGAATCGCAGCCAGCACGCGTTTAGGGTATTGGGGCTACCGCCACCTATGAATATTATCATTGTCGGCGCCGGAGAGATCGGCACCCACTTTGCGCAGAACCTCGCAGCTGATAACCACGCCATCGTGGTTATTGAATCTGACGAAGAGGTCGCGCAACATCTCAACGATCAGATTGACGCCCGCGTCGTTTCAGCAGACGGCACTTCAATCAGCTCTTTGATTGATGCCGGTGTGGCAGAATGTGATCTCTTTCTGAGCCTAACCAGCGATAACAACAATAATATTGTTTCCGCATCTGTTGCCAAGAAGCTCGGTGCGAAGAAGTCAATCGCGCGCGTCCACGCCGGAGTGCAGCGCGACAGCCTATTTCTGGATTTCGGAGAACACTTCGGTATCGACTACATCTTCAGCTCTGAGCGACTCGCCGCCGTCGAACTTGCCAAGCACGTTCGAAATCCGGAGTCCGCCATGGTGGAGGAGATTGCCCGCGGCTATGTCGAGATTCAGCAGGTTTACGTTTCCGAAAAGAGTAAACTCTGCGGTCAGCCTCTAAGCGAAATTGAATTCCCGGCCCGCGTTCGAGTCGGAGCAATTACTCGGGGTAAAGAAACCATCGTCCCTTCGGCTGACGAAACACTTCAACCAGGCGATCTTGCCACCTTGGCAGGGGAACCCTCAAAACTTCACGAAACGGTGATGCGACTCCAAGCCCGTTCCGGTAAAGACCAGAAAAGCAACATCGTTATTTTCGGAGGCGGTGAATACGGCTTTTCACTCGCGCAATCCCTCGAGAGCTGGAACTGCCGTATCCGAATTTTCGAGGAAGACGCAGAACGCTGCCAAGAGCTCACTGACCTCCTTGCCAACGTTACCATTCTAAATGCTGACGCTACCTCGATTACTGAGATGAAAGAGGAACTGATCGGTGACGCTGACTTTTTCATCGCCGTGACTGATATCGATGAAGATAATGTGATGACCTGTCTTCAGGCTCATAGCCTTGGCACCAAATACTGCCTGCCGGTCATTCACCGCGCCGACTACGCTGATGCCATGACAGGCTTTGGTGAAAAGCTAGGCATTCTCGCAGCGATCAGCCCGCGCGAAGCGACGAGAAAAGACCTTTCACGCTTCATCACGTCCGACCGTTTTCACCTTCTTCACAAACTCGAAGGTGTTGAATTAATCGAATCTTCCGTCAGCAAAAACTCTTCCATCATTGGTAAAGCGGTAAGAGAGGTGGACTGGCCAACTGACTGCGTTCTCGTGGCCCAACTGCACGGGGCTCGGGGAGAAGTTCCCGCCGCGGATGATATTATCGACAAAGAAGACAGTCTCTACGCACTTGTGAAGCCGAAAGCGAAGCGTGCATTCTTAAAGCTTGTCGCTCCCTGATGAACCTTCGCATCATCATTAAAACGCTAGGCCTCCTCGCGCTTCTTATGGGACTGGCCATGGGAGCATGCTGGCTTTACGCTATGGCTATTGTCCATACCGAAGGACAGAACGACCTCAACTCCAGTGCCCAAAGCGCTCTCGGAATTTCCACCGGAATCACCATTATAATTGGTTTCCTCATGTATCTCGTTGGGCTTCGCTGCAAGCACGAACTGCTTCGCCGCGAAGCCATGATCATCGTGGGGCTCAGCTGGATTTCGGTCAGTCTGCTCGGGGCCCTTCCCTATTGGCTCTGCGAACCGGGGCTCAATATCTTCGATTCGATATTTGAATCAGTGTCAGGATTCACCACAACAGGATCGACCATCATGTCTAATATTGAGGCCTTTCCTAAGGCGATTCTGCTATGGCGATCAGTGACTCAGTGGTTAGGCGGTATCGGTATACTTGTGGTCTTCGTGGCAGTACTCTCCTTTCTCGGAGCAGGAAGCCGGTCCATCATGCAGCAAGAATCGAGTCTGAATATCTCCGACTCGGGAGCCTCGCGGATCCGTGATATCGCTTTCACCCTGCTTAAAGTTTACCTCGCCCTGACCGCCGTCTGTCTTTTGGGCCTGATAGCGCTGGGTATGCCCATCTTTGAGGCCACCTGCCACGCCATGTGTACGATCGCTACCGGTGGCTTCAGCCCCAAGAATCTCAGTATTGGTCATTACAAGGATGTCGGTATCGAATTATGGATCGCGATTTTTATGTTCCTTTCCTCGATCGGATTCATGCTCTACGTCATCGTGGTTAACCGGCGCTGGGAGCGCCTCAAGGCGGAAGAGGAAGCTCGCTATTATTTTCTCCTCGTTCTTCTTGCCGTACTCGCCATTGCGTTTGATCTCCACTTAACGGGAACTCATGACGGCTATGCCAAAGCCCTTCGCGATGGCTTTTTTAATGTCATCTCGATAGGTTCCACCACCGGATTTTGCACCTCAGACTATGATCAGTGGCCTCTTTTTACCAAGATGCTGCTCATGTTCATGATGCTGGTCGGCGGTTGCGCAGGATCGACCGCGGGCGGGATCAAGATGAACCGCGTCATTTTATTCACCAAAATTACCAACCGCGAGATGGTGCGTTCCTTTCGTCCCAATCAGGTCTTCCGCGTCAAACTTAACGGGATGGCCCCAGACGAAAAAGTCTTCGTAACGACTTCGTTTTTTATTGCGCTCGGCTTTGCCCTTTCGGGCCTCGCTGGCATCGTAGTCTCCCTCCTTGAGCCAGACCTGAACATGATTTCCACGATCGGCTGCGTCTTTGCGACCCTCTTCAATATTGGGCCGGGGTTTGATGCGGTCGGCCCAGCGCATAACTTCTCTTTCCTCGGCTCTGACACTAAAATGGTCCTGAGCTTCTGCATGATCCTGGGGAGACTTGAGTTCTTCGCCCTCCTTGTTCTCTTTGTTCCTTCCCTCTGGAAGAAATACTGAGCCCTCCTACCTGCATGTTCGCCCTCGATACTCTCCTGACTGAGACCGGCCTGATCCGATTCGACAAAAAGACCTGCGAATGTCTCGAAAAAATGGGGCTTCGCACCATCGACGACGCCCTGACCTACTACCCTCGGCGCCACGAGGATCGAACCCGATTCAGCGTCTTTCCGGAGAACCCTACAGCTGAACCCGTCTGTCTCCACGTCGAGGTAATCGATGCTCAGGCTCGCTTTGGGCGAGGGCGCGGCAAGCGCTGGTTTGAGGCTACCGTCGAACCAGCTTCCGGTGGCAATCTACTCGGCAACCGCATCGTTCTCCGCTGGTTTGGCTTATCCTACATACAGAAAATTATCGCCGTCGGACATCTACTCGTGGTTTATGGGCAACCGAAGGTGAGCGGCCGCAGGCTTGTCATCGATCATCCAGATTTCGAGATCGTTGATGATGACCCCTCCACCGCTGAAGCCCACATGGGGCGCATCATTCCAATTTACCCACTGATTAACGGCATTAATCAGAAGAGTATTCGAACGCTCATCCACGGAATCCTTGAATCAGTTACTGACGAAACGATCGTCGACTGGTTGCCGCCGGACTCTGTCAATTCGGAACTCACCCGATCTCAAGCGATTCGGCAAACCCACTACCCTGACAGCTTCGAATCACTCGAACCCGCTCGGCGCTATCTCGCTCTCGAGGAATTCACCCAACTCCAAATCATTCTCCAAAAACGACGCGCCGAACATCGCACTAAAGGCGGCAAATCTCACGCGGGCCCGGGAAAGCTTCTCGAAAAATTCCTCAGCGATCTTCCCTTCGCCCCTACAAACGCACAAAAGAAAGCGTGGGAAGAAATCCGGGCAGACATGGTTTCGGAAGCCCCTATGGTGCGCCTACTCCAGGGAGATGTTGGCGCAGGTAAAACCCTCGTAGCGGCGGCGGCAATTCTTCTTGCGATCGAAGCTGGATTCGATGGTGCCCTCATGGCCCCAACACAGATTTTAGCCGAGCAGCATTTTCAAAATTTCCAAGAATGGTTCGAGCCACTTGGAGTCGAGGTTACTCTTAAGACAGGAAGTAAGGAGGCCGGGGGCGATCTTCCACTCTTTGCTGGAGGCGACCACGGCTACGGAACCCTGACGATCGGCACCCATGCCCTAATCCACGACGAGAGCCGGTTTTCCCACGGGCTTGGCCTTGCGGTAATCGATGAGCAACACAAATTCGGCGTTAATCAGAGACAGGCGCTAATCAATCGCGGCGACTCTCCCGATGTTCTCGTCATGACGGCTACCCCGATCCCAAGAACCCTCGCGCTCTCCTTCTACGGTGATCTCGATGTGTCGATCCTCGATGAACTCCCTCCCGGACGCGGCAAGATCATCACCGGCATTCGACTCACGTCGCAGACCGAAGAAGCCGCAAAATTCATCGAAGAGCAGGTAGCAAATGGTCGGCAGGCCTACATCGTTTATCCGCTCATCGAAGAGTCCGACAAGATCAGTGCCGGAGCCGCCTCGGTCGAGTATGAAGCCTGGCAGAAACGACTGCCTAATATATCCATGACTCTACTTCATGGTCGGATGGCCGGGGAAGAAAAGGATGCCGTCATGGAAGAATTTCGAAGCGGCAAAGCAAGTGTTTTAGTTTCTACTACCGTCATCGAAGTGGGCGTTAATGTGCCCAACGCAAACGTCATGCTGATCTATAATGCGGAACGCTTCGGCCTTGCCCAGATCCACCAACTGAGGGGGCGTATCGGACGCGGCGAGCACAAAAGCTTCTGCGTTCTCATGCTCGATCCTGATAACGCCGATGCCCGCGAACGACTCGAGATCCTCGGAAGAACCCGTGATGGATTTGTTATAGCTGAGGAAGATCTCAAGATTCGTGGCCCAGGTGAAATGTTAGGCACTCAGCAAAGCGGGTTACCCGACTTAAGATTCGTGGACTTTCTCGGCGACAGTCGCCTCGTCGAACGATCTCGGGAAATAGCCCGCAAAATGGTTGAATCTGATCCCGCCTAATTCACGCAAAGCAGCCCCACTTTTCCTTGTCAGGGTCGTCAGGCTTAGGAATGCTGAATGGTAGATGAAAGCTTTTCCGTTGACCGTCTCTCTCCTCATTCTCCCTTTTCTCATTTTGGCAGAAAATTGGCCCTCTTGGAGAAAAGATCACCTCGGCTCCGGCCAGGCCAGTGAGACTAATTTACCAACCACCTGGACGCCCAAAGAAAATGTGCGCTGGAGAACGGAACTGCCCGAACCCGGCAACTCCACTCCCGTCGTTTGGGGCGAACATATCTATGTGACTCAGCCCGAGAGTTTAAGCAAGAGTCGAAGCCTGCTCTGTTTCGATCGCAACAACGGAGAGTTACTCTGGAAAAACGGAATTATTTACGAAGCTGAAGAACGCAGCCACCGCACCAACCATTACTGCTCCGCTTCACCGGCAGTGAACAATGAAAGAATCGTGGTGTCATTCGGCTCAGCAGGCGTCATTTGTTACAATCACGACGGGAAGGAACTGTGGCAGCGTGACTTTGGTCCAATCGACCATTCTTGGGGCAACTCCACCTCCCCGGTCCTGCTCGACGACATCCTCATCCACTACCATGGCCCTGCCACCAACGCGGTCCTCTACGGACTCAACCCAGAAACCGGAGAAACCATTTGGGAATGGAGAGAGCCGGCCTGGAAGCCGGAACAGCGAACCGATGGTTTTAACGATCGTCCTGACCAAGGCATCATCGGTGCATTCAGCACTCCCATACTCGTGGAAACCAATGAACGTCGCGAATTAATCATGAGCTTCCCCATGGAGATAAAAGCATTCAATCCGGCCACGGGCGATGAGCTCTGGACATGCTCCGGACTTAATCCGTTAGTCTACACCTCTCCAATGTATGCAGACGGCATCGTCGTTGCTATGGGTGGTTACTATGGAAACTCTATCGGCGTCAAAATCGGAGGTAGCGGTGACGTCACCAAGAGCCATCGTCTCTGGCAGGAGGTCCGTCACAACGGCGGTATTGGCAGCGGCATCACCAAAAACGGAAAGCTCTTCTACCAGGACGCTGGTGGTATCGCCTATTGCGATGACATGAAAACCGGTAAAACCCTCTGGCGTGCCCGACTGCCCGGGGCCGGCAAGTCGTGGGGCTCCTTTATCGCGTCAGGAGATTTGATCTACTCCCTAAGCCAAGCAGGCGATACAGTCGTCTTCAAAGCCTCAGAAGAAGGGCTTGAAGTCGTCTCCCAAGGTCAGGTGGATGAGGAGACGAACTCCTCCCTAATTGTCTCCAACGGGGAGATCTTTATCAGAACTCATGAAGCCCTCTGGTGTATTGGGGCTCGGTAGTTCAGTCTACTCCTCCACTTCCCGTCCAAGCTTCCGCTGCATCTCCCGATAGAGGCGCTCAATTGCCTCCTCAGGCGACTCCATCATCATTCCCTCTTTAATCTTACTGGCATAGAGGCCGAAGGCAAAGGGTGACACCGCCGGCACGTTGAGTAAGACCCATTCAAGGTCTTGAGCAGAGTCGAGAAAGGCAGTAGCACGATCAGTATCCAAAAAAGTATGTTTGGCCTCGTAGAGGGCCTGCTCTAGCAGTGGGTGATCAGGCTCCCGTTCTAACAATACCTGAAAGAGTAGATCGGAACTCCACCGAATTTGTTTCATCTTCCGTTCAGCTCCGGGCAGGTTTCTTGGAACCATCAGTCCCGTCTGGGCCACTCCGGAGAACTGCCACTTCACCAACTGAGAATCCTTCAAAACACCTTCCAAATCTTCTTCGGCATTAGCCCTGACAAAAAGCTCTTTCCATTGGTGCTTTTCCAGATCCTGAAAGTTTTTTACGCTCAACATGAAGCCGTAGTCATCGATCGTCACAAGAGTGTTCCCTCCTACTTTCTTTTTGAGACGATGACTTACGACTCGGGAAAGCGCATCATTAGCCGCCCGACCAATCAAAGTATGAAAGAAGAAGTGAATTCGTTCCTCATCTTCGCTATCAATGAATCGTTCAATCAACATACGATCCTGACGCGGAACTTGCGAGAGAAGCGCCTGGTTCTCGAAATGTTCGATGATGGCTGCTGCATTTGACTGAGAAATTGACCATTCTTCAACGAGCCAATCAGTGACATCTTCCGGCTCTTCACCTTCTTCGTTTAACCGCCGGTCTAATTCCGTTCGCAAGCGCGCCACTTCGTTCGCAATTCCCGAAGCCAGCGGCATTTTATTCGCGTTCCACGCGGGTACAGTAGGCAAGCGCCCGCTCGCATTCTCCACAATGATTTCTGAAGGAGAACTGTCGGTAAGCTTTACTGTTTTGCCAGCAAGCACAAATACATCGCCCATCTTAAGCCCTTTTACGAAACGCTCTTCCACCGCCCCCAGCCTTCGGCGGCCCAGCCTCACGTTGACCATGCCGTCAGCATGAATCGTCCCGACATTGACCAGATACTCTCGCTCCACTCTCTTCGAAACAGTATGATAGAGCCCGTCTTTCTCCTCAATCTTTCCAAAGGACTGGCGGTATTGCTTCTGAAGTGAGCGACCTCCACCCTCTAAATATTCAACAAGCCGATCAAAAAGCTTCCGGTCAAGCTTCCGAAACGGGTAGGCGGAAGAGACGGTATCAAAGGCCTTATCCACGCTCACCCCCTCGTCCATCGCCATCCCAAGGAGATGCTGAATCACAACGTCAGAAGCGGAATTAAGAATTCGGACAGGTTCTAGCTTCCTTTCATGCGTTAGACGAGCACAAACGATGCATTCGATGAGGTCGTTAATGTTGGTGGCGACCAGAACTCCATGACTCGTCTCGTTAATGGAATGCCCTGAACGACCCACGCGCTGCAAGGCCCGCGAAATGCCCTTCGGCGTACTAACCATGATGACCGTGTCGATGTGCCCAATATCAATCCCCAACTCAAGGCTAGTCGAACAGACCACCGCTCGAAGATCTCCTTCCTTAAGCCTGTCCTCGACTTCCTGCCGAATATCACGGTCTAATGAGGAGTGATGACATTCCACCAGATGGTTTAGCTTGGGCAGCGCGAGTTTTAGTCGATGGGAAATTCGTTCCGCTCCGGAGCGGGTGTTTGTGAAAATCAGGGTCGCACGATTCGCTTCGATAATCCGGGCCATATCGGTAATCACTCGCGTCGCCGTGAATCCGGCTGGCGGATAGGCCTGCCGCCGCAGCGGAGTCATCACCTCAATCAGAGACTGTCTCGCCATGGTTGCCTCACGCACCTGGCAAGGTTGGCCTGAGCCAGTGAGGAATGCCCCCACTTCTTCCAGTGGCGCCACTGTTGCAGATAAACCAATGCGACAAAGCGGTTCTTTGCTCTCCCTCAGCCGTTCAAGCCTTTCAAGGGACACCGTCAGGTGAATTCCCCGCTTGTTCTCAGCAAAGGCATGCAATTCATCCACGATGACAAACTCACAGCGACTTAGCGCGTCACGATAACCTCTCTGAGGCAACACGATCGCAAGGCTTTCTGGCGTGGTGATTAAAATATGAGGTGGCTTTCGTCTTTGTTTCTGTCGTTCCGCCGCCGAAGTGTCTCCGGTTCGAAGTCCTACCGTGATGAACTCATCCAAGCCCAAACCAGCCAGGGGCTGCTTGAGGTTCTTCTCGATATCATAGGCAAGAGCCCGCAAGGGCGACACGTAGACGCAACGAATCCCGTGGGGGGCCAATCGACCCTCATGATGTTCTTTTGCCAACCGATCAATAATCCCGAGAAAGCCCGCTAGAGTTTTGCCAGATCCGGTCGGGGACGAGAGTAGCACGGAGCGTTTGGAGACGATATCGGGAATACAAAGCATCTGCGCTTCGGTTGGTTTACCGAAGGTCCGACGAAACCAATCCAAAGTCTCGGGATGAAGAGATTGGTCGAATGTGTGCTCAGGGTTCAAGGTGACCGCAGTCATAACGGCTACGCCTCATCAAGGCGACACGATGCAATCTGTCGCAGGGCATCCCTTAAACGATCTTCCAATTAGACTTCGCCAACAAATTCTTGCCACTCTGGATGGTTAAGGATTTCCCCGAGAATATCGTGCGTCACCTTGAGTGGGAACTGATTGGCATTGATGTCCGTGCGGCGGTCTGAGTAAAAATCTAAGAGCCCCTTTGTCTCATCCTCATAAGTCTTGATCCGCTTCTGGATCACATCATCGATTGCATCATCCATGCGACCTTCCTTGAGAGCTCTCTTCCGAATCCTCGTGATGAGTTCTTCGCGATTCGGGCAGGAAAGATGGAACAACTGCAGCACCTCAACATGATCCTCAAGTAACTTGGCCTGTTCCACGCTCCGCGGTATACCATCAAGAATCATGATGTCGATGTCAGGCTTAAACATGTGCAGATTTGCCCTCGCATCGACTTGGATCTTAAAATATCGAACCGTCAATTCATCAGGTACCAGTTCACCCTGGCGGGAATAGGCAATAAACTCCTGACCAATTGGCGTTCGCGTATCCATCGAGCGAAAAGCATCGCCCATCGCAAAGTGATAAATCCTTGGGATCGAGCCGAGAATTTTGCCCTGCGTTCCTTTACCGCAGCCCGGAGCCCCGATAAAAATGAATGCCTTATATTTGTCGGGGTGCTCGCCAATCATAGATAGAGTCTTTTTTGAGAGTGAATTAGACTATCGAATTTAGGATAAGCGCGTAACGTAGGCAAAAGTCAACCCTGTGTCATGCTTTTCAGCCCTTTCATAGCGGCCCGCTACCTTAAGCCGAAGCGAACTTTCGTTTCAATTATTACCGTTATTTCCATCCTCGGAGTTGTGCTTGCCGTCTGGATGCTTACCGTTGTAATCGCTGTCTTTACCGGTTACGGTGAGCGCCTCAAGGAAAGCATCCTTGGATTCGAACCGCACCTCACTGTCGATGCTGGAGGTTTTATCGGAGACTTTGTTCCAGTGCTCGAAGAAATGGAACAAATCGAGGGCTTCACCGGAATCACTCCATTCGTTAGCGGTCAAGTTATCATGGACTATCGTGGCCTGCGCAGCGCGCCCACGATTCGCGGCATTATGCCGCCGAAAGGCGCTGAACTGGAGCGACTCGAGAGCAAGATCGCTTTTGAGGCAAACCCCGCCGCGGAACCAGGGTCCGGCGAGAACTCCAGGCGCGGCAACTTCACCCTGTCAGACCCCTATTCCGCCGTCATTGGTGATGGTCTCGCGGATTTGCAGAATATTGAGATTGGCGATACCATCGTCCTGCAATCTCCTCGTGATGTTCAGTCATTCATGAACCGACTCGACGAGCTGTCTGCGGCTGAGAACACCGAGGAGCGGGATCGGCTCTTCGATGAGTTTCGAGAATTCACAGCACCCCAGGAAGTCACCGTCACTGGTATCTTTGACTCGGGGCACTGGGACTTCGACAGCACCTTCGTCTACGTTCACCTCGAAACGGCTCAGGTTCTCTACGGATTCGATCTCGAACAATGCCATGGCGTTGCCGCACGGGTAGAGGATGCTTTCCGAGCTCACGAATACTCTGAGAAATTGCACGCTGCCCTTCCGCAGCAATTTCGGGCCATGACGTGGGGCGAACGCTATCAGGGAATTTTTAACGCCGTTGCGACTGAAAAGCAGGCGATGTATATCATACTCTTTATGATCATGGTAGTGGGTGCTTTCTGCATCATGAACACCATGATCACAGTTACGGTTCAAAAACGCTCCGAAATCGGACTAATGAAAGCTCTCGGCTCAACCGAAGAACAAATTGTTGGGATCTTCCTACTACAAGGATTGCTCGTTGGGATCATTGGCGTAGTCGTAGGGATGGGACTCGCCCAATGGACCATATTTGAACGAAATACAATTGGCACCTGGCTTGGCGACACCTTCGGGATCGCCATTTTTGCCGAAGATATCTACAAAGTCGACGGAGGTATTCCTGCCAGGCAAAGCATTAAGGATCTCGTCACCATTTCAGCTGGTTCATTCGTCGCGTGCACTCTGGCTGCCCTTATTCCCGCTCTAATTGCTGCAACTCTTCAACCAGCAAGAGCGCTCCGCAGCGAGTAAACTTTTCATTTATTCATAACTTCTCTTTATGGAGTTCTATCTCTCAATTGACGGCGAAAAAAAAGGCCCCTTCACCCTTCTCAAAGTAGGAAGCCTTTTAGAAGACAACACCATCACCCCGGAAACGCTAGCTTGGCACAAGGATCAGGAAAGTTGGCTACCCATCAGCAAAATACCCGCCCTTGAAAGCATGGTTGAGGCCGCTCAGCGGGAAGCAGAAACTCCCGAATCTGAAGCGGTAGAAATTCCGGAAGTAACGAAGCAACCCACTCTGGCTCCTGGGAGTCGCTCTGAGGAGGAGGCGCCTCGCTTCGTCCGACAGGTCCGACCATTTACACGCTTCTGGGCACGAATGTTTGACTGCCTGCTTGTTATGACGGTGGTGTATTTCTTCGTCGACACAAGTTTTCTCATGCCGAAAGAGAATGAAGCCATGGGTGATTGGCTCATTCGCTACCAAGAGCAAATCAGTTCTCCCGAAGCCATGGCTATCGCCACGACCATCGTCCGCGCTTTCTTTGGTTGGCATTTTCTGGAAGCAGCAATGCTTTGCCTCTGGGGCACAACACCCGGTAAAGCTCTCTTTGGTATCCGTGTCAGCAGTCTTGACGGGGGCCGGGCCAGCCCTTTTCGCTGCGTTGGCCGATCTCTTTATGTCTACATCATGGGCGTAGGATTTTACCTTTTTCCCTTCATACTCATTGGTATGACATTCAGCTTTTTCCGACTCATGGCCACCGGACACAGCCTATGGGACCAGCACCTTAAACTTGAATCCTCCAGCGAACGGCTTTCGGCCACGCGGATAATGCTAGCCATTTTTGCCTTTTTTGTCTTAGTAATGCTGCAGTCTCTTAAAATCTGATGAGTCGGAATTGTTCCATCGTGCTGAACGCGCATGTACCTTGGGTTCGTCACCCTGAGGTACCCCATTGCCTCGAGGAGGATTGGCTGCACAGCGCAGTGCTCGAAACTCATCTTCCACTGCTCGAGATGCTGTTTCGTCTTCGCGAAGAAGGCGTGCCTTACAAGCTGACACTTAACCTGTCGCCAACCTTTCTCGCCATGCTTCAGGATCGCTCCCTGAAGCGCCGGACTATCGCTTACCTCGATCGCACCCTTCGCCTCTGTCGGGATGAAGTGGAGCGCGGTGATGTCACAGGCTTCGGGAGCCTGGCGGAAACCTATGAGGATCGTTTTTACAAACTTCGGTCCCTATTCATTGACGACTGGCACGGAGATCTTGTCCACGCCTACACCAACCTGCGCGACAGCGGACACCTCGAACTGACTGCAAGCGCAGCAACCCATGGATTGCTACCACTCCTGATGAGGGTTCCTGAATCCGTCCAGGCGCAAGTTCGCGCTGGGATACGTCAATATGTGCAGTGCTTTGGCAGGATGCCGCAGGGATTCTGGCTCCCGGAATGCGCCCATGTTCCGGCTCTCAGCGCCATGCTTAAAAATGAGGGCATTGACTGGACCTTGGTTGAAGAGCATGGCATGACCGATTCCCATCAGAGCGACGAAGCGTTTCCCTTCATTCCCGGCGTGACTCGTGAAGGCTTGATTATCTTCGGCCGAGATCAGAACAGCAGCAGCGAAATTTGGAGCGCCGATGAAGGCTATCCCGGCGACGGTCGTTATCGCGACTTTATGCGTGACGTCGGCCTCGATGCTCCCATTGAATACCTACGAGAGTATCTCGATGACTCCGAACAACGCCAGTTTACCGGCTTGAAGTATTTCCGCACGTCCCGGGACAACGACGAAAGCGAACCTTACGACGAGGAACTCGCCAACAAGGCACTGGAGGAACACTCGATGCATTTTGTTTCTAGCCGTGGAGCGCAACTCGCTGCGCTTGAAGCAAACGGCTTGGCGAATCCCATGATTGTTTGTGCTTTTGACGCTGATCTTTTTGGTCACTGGTGGTATGAAGGCACGAGCTTCCTTGAGCGTATTTTTCGCAAGGCAGCGGAACGCGGGGATTTTATTTTCACCAACCCAAGCTCATACCTGACTGATAGTCACGAGCAAACATTCCCGACAGTGACACCAGTCTCGTCCTCATGGGGGGAAGGCGGTTACTTCGAAACCTGGACAAGCGAAAGTAACAACTGGGTTCACAGTGAAATTCAGAAGCGAGCCGAGCAATTGGCTCGTTTTGTTTATCTCTTCCGGGAAAACCGTGACGACTTCACAGCAGAGGCTATTATCCACCGTCAGCGATGCATTCAACTACTGACGAAAGAGTTACTCCTCGCCCAGTCCAGCGACTGGGCTTTCCTGATGAACAATGAACCATCTCGCGAGTATGCTGAGAAGCGTACCCGTGATCACTTCGCTAATTTTGACCGTATCTGGGTTCTTACCACCAAATCAAGTGACGACGGTGAGTTTGATGAGATAGATCCATTAAATCCGATCTATTCAGACTTGCCATGGAACTTGTTCGAGCCCTGCGGGTAAGATTATTTCGAACATGTCCGAAAACTACGTCTATTTCGATCTCGAAACCCAGCGGTCCGCCAACGATGTCGGCGGCTGGGATCGCAAAGCCGACATGAAGATGTCAGTTGGCGTAACGTACAGCTCAGCGAACGGCTCCTACATGATATATGATGAGAGTAATGTGCAGGGCCTTATCGATGAACTCGTCTCAGCCGACGTCGTTGTTGGCTTCAACCACATCTGGTTCGATTACGAAGTGCTGATGGGATACACCATTCTCGACCTCAAAGAACAGACCACGAATCTTGATCTCATGCTCGAACTGGAAAAGGTTCTAGAACATAAGCCCAAGCTTGATGCCGTCGCCGCCGAAACTTTAGGAGAAGGGAAAACAGCTGTGGGCACTGACGCAATCAAGTGGTGGCAGGAGGGGCGTATCATGGACATTGCGGAGTATTGCTGCTTCGACGTCAAAGTCACCAAACTGGTTCACGAATATGGCGCCCAACACGGGATCGTGAAATACAAGAACCGCTTTAATCAGTCCCTCGAAGTACCCGTGGACTGGAAAATGCCTGCACGCTGAGATCGCCGCGACGGTCCTGTGCAGAAAAGAAACGGGGAAGCGTCAATATTCCTGACTGCTCCATCGCGTTTCATGCGTAACCTCTGGTTCCCGAGGAATGCCCAAAACTCCTTCCAAATCAACTCAAAGCATTGAAGTTCGCGGTGCCCGCCAAAATAACCTTCGAGGCATCGATCTTGATATCCCAATCGGCATGCTCACCGTCATGACCGGGCCTAGTGGATCGGGCAAATCAAGTCTCGCCTTTCAGACGCTTTATGCTGAAGGCCAGCGCCGCTACGTTGAAACCTTCTCGCCCTACACCCGGCAGTTCTTTGATCGTATGGACAAGCCACAGGTCGATGCGATTCACGGCATCCCGCCTGCAATCGCAATTGAACAGCAGAATGCCGTAAAAACGACGCGTTCCACCGTTGGTACTATCACCGAAATTAACGACTACCTGAAGCTTCTCTTTCCCCGTCTCTGCCGCGGCTACGACCCGGTTAGCGGAGAGGTAATTGAGCCAGATACTCCAGAATCGATTCACCGCAAAGCGGTTGAGCGTTTCAGCAGAGAAACCACCCTTCTTGTTCTTTTTAGCGTCCCTGTTCCCGCCGACACTCCTATCGCTGAATTTTTTGAATTCCTCCAACAGCAGGGCTACGCCCGCGTCTGGATTTATGAAAACGCCTACCGCGTCGATTCCCCGGATACCTACGAGAGGAAGAGCTTACCCGGAAAAGTCGACGTAATCCAGGATCGCATCGCACCAGCGAAACGTTCTCGATTTCTCGAAGCTATTGAGCGTGCTCTCGACTTCGGTAAGGGAACAGTATCCCTTGTCGAACCCAGTTCTGGAAATCGAGCTGCTTTCTCGCAAGGTTGGACTTCTCCTGAAACTGGGACAATACTGAAGCCTCCCCTTCCGGGACTATTCTCTTTCAATCATCCCATGGGGGCATGCCCTGAGTGCCGCGGTTTTGGGCGCGTAATTGGGATCGATATCGACAAGGCTCTTCCTGACAAATCATTATCCATCGCCGAGGGACTGGTGCGTGCTTTTCAAGGTGAAGCCTACTACGAATGCGAAGAAGATCTTGAACGCTGTGCTAGAGCTCGCGGGCTGAGCATTGTGACGCCCTTTGAAGATCTATCTGAAGAGGACCAGCAATGGATCATCGAAGGCGAGGGAGGAAACCCAGAAGATGCCTACCAGATGGGCACATGGTACGGCGTTCGTGGCTTTTTTGAGTGGCTGGAGTCGCGCGCTTATCGTATGCATGTTAGGGTTTTCTTAAGCCGATACCGCAGCTACACCGTCTGCAATTCGTGCAAGGGAACTCGCCTTAAACCTGAAGCTCTCAATTTCAAGATCAACAAAAAAACTCTGCCTGATCTCTGGCGGCTTTCGATCGATGATCTCGCTGAATTTTTTACTACAATCAAAGTGCGCCCGAACGACCGCACCACGACAATGCTCTACGAGGAAATTAGCAACCGTCTCGGTTACTTGCGCGAGGTGGGACTCGGCTACCTCAATCTTGATCGATCTACCCGCACGCTTTCTGGTGGCGAAACAGAGCGAGTCAATCTAACGACCTGCCTCGGAGCTAGCCTAACCAACACCCTATTCGTCCTCGACGAGCCCACTGTTGGTCTTCATCCTCGCGACGTCGGTAAGCTAATCGGCGTGATGCAGCGCCTCCGTGATCTTGGAAATACGCTGGTTGTGGTGGAGCATGAGGAAGCTGTTATTCGTGCAGCAGACCACCTTGTTGACATTGGTCCCGGTCGTGGTGAGGAAGGCGGGAAGCTCGTTTATGCAGGCCCCGGAGCCCACACTGCCGCTCAAGCTAAACCCCTAGCCAAAGCGCATCAAGAGTCGCTCACCCTTCGATACCTTGGCGGCGAGCAGGAAATCCCTTTACCGACAAAGCGCCGAAAAGCTAAGCATCAACTCACCATTAAGAGAGCCACCCAGCACAATCTGAAGAAGTTGGATGCTGATATTCCCCTCGGAGTATTCTGCTGTGTCACGGGAGTTTCAGGCTCAGGGAAATCGACTCTGATTCACTCAGTTCTCTACGGCAATCTCCTAAAGGAACTCGGCCTTTCCAGTGCGGCTGCGGAAGTAGGTTTCTGCAAGGGAATCACGGGCGCCAGTCGCATTCGCGAGGTTGTCATGGTTGATCAAGCTCCTCTTGCCAAGACGCCGCGGTCTACACCCGCGGTCTACACCGGCATCTTTGAGCCGATTCGGAAGCTGTTTACCGAAACGCCTGACGGCAAATCCCGTGCCCTCACGCCAGGTTACTTCTCATTCAACAGTGGAGCCGGACGTTGTTCCCGTTGCATGGGAAACGGATATGAAAAGGTTGAGATGCAATTTCTTAGCGACCTCTATGTGACCTGCCCAGAGTGCGAAGGGAAACGTTATACGCCCGAAGCGCTTGAAATCGAACTTGAAGGGAAAAATATTCATCAGGTGCTCAGTATGACGGTGACCGAGGCGATCAAGTTTTTCTCAACGATCGACAATCGCAAAGCACAGACTGTGGTAGGAGGACTGAAGCTACTCTCTGAGGTCGGCCTCAGTTACCTTCGCCTTGGTCAACCACTTAACACGCTCAGTGGCGGCGAAAGCCAGCGCCTAAAACTCATTGGTCACCTACTCGCTAAGCCAAAACGATCAAAAAAGGACGGCAAGACCACCCTGCTGATTTTTGATGAGCCCACCACCGGGCTTCATTTTGACGATACCAGAATGCTACTCAAGGTCTTCGAACGGCTCGTCGAAGCAGGCGATTCGGTGGTAGTAATCGAACACAACCTCGATGTTATCAAATGCGCTGATCATATCATTGACCTCGGACCGGAAGCTGGGGTCAATGGCGGTGAAATCGTGGTGGCAGGATCACCGGAAGAAGTCATGACCGATGCTAGATCTCACACCGGACACTACCTCGCTCAGCATCTCACCCCTCGAAGGTCTGTCGCGCGTGACCAGTTAAAGGTCGCCGACTCCACCAATCCAGTCCTCTACGAGGCCAACCGGGTGAAAAATGCAATCCAGCTACATGGTGCACGGGAGAACAACCTCAAGGCAATCGATGTGACGATCCCACGCGAAGAATTCGTCGTAGTTACGGGCCTAAGCGGATCCGGAAAATCAACTCTTGCCTTCGATATTCTCTTTGCCGAAGGGCAGCGCCGCTTTCTTGACAGCATGTCAACTTACGCCCGCCAATTCGTCGAGCAGATGGAACGTCCCGATATCGATATTGTTTCCGGGCTCCCTCCCACCGTCGCAATCGAGCAACGCATCTCCCGTGGAGGCGGAAAATCTACGGTTGCCACTGTGACTGAAGTTTGGCATTTCCTGCGCCTTCTTTATGCCAAGGTGGGAACACAATTTTCCCCGGACTCCGACAAAAGAGTCGAGAAGCAAAGCGTCACTTCCATCGTCACCCGAATTCGCAAGGCTTCAAAAAATGGTAACCGCCCTGTCAAAGTAATGGCTCCGCTTATCAAGGCGCGAAAGGGTTACCACACCGAAGTGGCCGAGTTGGCCGGGCGGCAGGGCTTCGATACTCTGCTGGTCGACGGCCAGTTTGTAGAGGTAAAATCCTTCAAACGCCTCGAACGATTCAAGGAACACTCCATTGACGTCATTATAGGGGAGGTGACTCCGAAAACCACTCCAGAAACTGTTCTTGAATTGGTGGAAACAGCACTCCGACTGGGCAAACGGACACTCCGCTTTCTAGATCCCGAAAATCGGATTCAGGTTGCCAACACTGAAATGAGCGATCCCGACACGGGTCGCTCCTTTGAAGAACTCGATCCCCGCCTCTTCTCCTACAATTCCCCCCATGGCTGGTGCCCTCTATGCCGTGGCTATGGCACCATAGAGAAGCGCAGTGTCCGTTCCGATGAACGTGATGCTGAATCACAGCTCGATGCTGAACTCCGTGAAGAACACCGTCGGTCCCGCGCAAAAGACGACAGTGAAACAGAAATTTGCCCGGAATGTAATGGAGCTCGACTCAATGAGGTTGCTCGATTTGTGCGTCTCGTGCAGGGAGATGAGAAAATCGCGATCCATGAACTTGCCGGTCTCTCAGTGAGCGAGGCCAAAAAGAAAATAAGTCATCTTAAATTCGAAGGTGAGAAAGCACTCATCACACGCGACATTCTGCCTGAAATCGTCCAGCGACTTCACTTCATGGAAGAAGTAGGCCTTGGATATCTTCAGCTGGATCGGTCCGCTACTACTCTCAGCGGAGGCGAAAGCCAGCGTATCCGCTTGGCAGCTCAACTAGGTTCCAATTTAAGAGGCGTTCTCTATGTTCTCGATGAACCCACAATCGGACTTCATCCCCGTGACAATGCCAACCTGCTGGACACCCTGGAAGCTCTGAAGGAAAAAGGTAACTCCCTTGTCGTAGTAGAACACGATGAGGAAACTATCCGTCGATCTGACCATCTCATCGATCTCGGCCCCGGAGCCGGGCAATTCGGGGGGGAGGTGGTATGGCAAGGATCGCCTGAAAAGCTTTTCACCACGAAGAAAGGCAGCGGTGATTCACCCACCTTTGAGGCTTTCTCGCATCCGTTGACGCACCCGATGAGAGGAAGCCGACGCAAACTCCCTGCCAAGAATCGCAAAGCTGGCTGGATTCGAATCAGGGGTGCTTCAGCCAACAACCTAAGGAATATCGATGTTCGTATTCCGGTGGGTCGCCTCACTGTCATAGCTGGCATTTCAGGCTCAGGTAAATCCAGCCTCATGCGAGGGGTGATCAAGCCCGCGGTTGATTCTGTTCTTAAAAGACCCAGAGGCAAGACAGTCCAGAAAACGGGGACAAAGACAAAGCCCACCCCGCAGCGCAAAACATGGAATTCCATTGAAGGAATCGATCAACTCGAAGCCGTTTATGAAGTTGATCAGTCCCCCATCGGGAAGACTTCACGATCCACCCCGGCTACCTATGTGAAAGTCTTTGACGAAATCCGCAAACTGTTCGCTCAGTTACCAGAGGCCCGTGCCCGCGGCTACACCCCTTCGCGCTTCTCTTTTAACACTGAAGGCGGACGCTGCGAAGCCTGCAAAGGCAACGGCCAGATCAAGCTTGAAATGAATTTCCTTCCCACCACCTACGTGGTTTGCGAAGAATGTCAGGGGCGGCGCTTCAATAGCTCAACTCTCGAGATCAAATACAACGGTAAATCCATCGGTGACATCATGGATCTATCCATTGAGGAGGCGGCAAGCTTCTTTCAAGGCCACCCCAAGATCTCGCGGACGCTAAACCTGATGAATGATACTGGTCTCGGCTACCTTCGTCTCGGCCAACCCAGCCCCTCTGTTTCCGGAGGGGAAGCTCAGCGCATCAAACTCGTGTCCGAGTTAACGCGAGGCATGGGCCGTTCCGCCAACGCCCGCATTCGCCAAAATCGACAACCGAAGTCAAATCTCTATCTTATTGAGGAACCCAGCATTGGTCTCCACGCGGCTGACGTGAAACGTTTGCTCGAAGTGATGCATCGTCTTGTAGATGACGGACACACCGTGATCGTCATCGAGCATAGTCTGGAGATCATGGGGGAAGCCGATCATCTCATTGAGATCGGACCCGAAGCCGGAGTTGATGGCGGCACCCTCGTGGCGGCAGGAACTCCGGAGGAGGTAAGCAAGGTTAACGACAGTCCGACGGCTCCATTTTTATTACGTGAATTGAATCTCACCTGATCAGATCCCGACCATTGCCGCTTGTTGTATAGACGACAATACGATAAAACTCTTGAATGGAGTCCTACCTCTCTTCTGCCTCGGGTGATGTTTCTGCAGCTATTATCGATCAGCTCGCCAGAACTAGAGGCTGGACCATGTTCGTCAGCGTGATGCTCTGGCTTGGTGCCGGCTTTCTTTTACTCGCTGGAATTGGCCTGCTCGTCATAGGTATGATCGGGAATGCTGCCGGGGGAGAGAACTTCGACGAGATGAGTAATTCGATGGGAGGTACCATAGGCATGGTGGCCATCGGCGTCTTATATCTCGTTTTTGCCGTCCTTTACATTTTTCCAGCGTTGAAACTGAGCAAGTTTTCCTCTCGCTGCAGCGAACTAAAAAACGCTCAGACCGAAACAATGTTAGTGGCTGCACTAAACGAAATGCGTGCCTTTTGGAAATTTTTGGGCATATCGCTGATAGTCCTAATTTCGCTTTACCCATTCGTTATCGCCGGAGCCGTTGTCGTCGGCGTCTTCAGCGCCGAAGCGATGTAGGACATGAGACACAAGCCAGTCCCGCGTTGATACGACTCGGTCTTTCGAGATTCCTTCAAGTGGATTAAGCCGTCTACTCGGTCGCTTCCTCGATTTTCTTGACCGCATCATTGACCGCTTCTTTGGCCCTTTTAGAAGCGGCATCGGCCGCTTCTCTGACCTTTTCCGTGGCTTCGTCGGCTGCTTTCCTGGCATCTTTCTTAATGTTTTCAGCAGCCTTCTTCATCGCATCGTCGGCCGCGTCTTCCACTTCCCTCATAGCTTCAGCAGCATCTTCCTTAATGCCCTCGACCGTCTTTTCACAACTCACTAGAAAAAGGCCGGTGAAAACAACCAGCAGGGCTATCAATGCTTCAATCTTTGCAGTCATTTTAATCGTGGTTCAGAGATGATTTGGTTTGCCCAACTTCAGGCCTAAACTAGCATCGAAAAGGCCTGAAAATCAATAAGTCCTAAGTGTTTTTTTACCCTTGGAAAGCCTCAAGGCAATTATATTTCTGTTATCCTCCGCGGCAACCTTGTGCTACTGTCCCGACCGATTTTACACCACAGGTATATGAGCAAAAGCCTCTTCGAAAAAGTATGGGAAGCCCACTCAGTGAAGCAGTTGTCCAACGGACAGACTCAGCTTTTGATTGGCACCCACCTCATCCATGAGGTCACGAGTCCGCAGGCGTTTGGAATGCTTCGTGATCTTGGCCTCAAGGTGAAGTATCCCAACCGCACTTTTGCAACGGTCGACCACATCGTTCCAACAAGGAGCCAAGTTGAACCGTTCGAAGATAACCTGGCCCAAGATATGATCAGTGCGCTGCGCCAGAACTGTAAAGAGTTTGGTGTCACCTTTTTTGATATCGGTAGCGGTGGTCAGGGTATCGTCCACGTCGTGGGTCCCGAGCAGGGCATCACCCAGCCGGGTTCAACCATTGCCTGCGGCGATTCTCACACCGCAACTCACGGTGCTTTTGGGGCTATCGCTTTCGGTATCGGTACCACGCAGATTCGTGATGTATTGGCCACCCAGACCATGGCCATGACCAAGCTCAACGTCCGTCGGATCAATGTTGATGGTGAGCTTCCTCCCGGTGTCTACGCCAAAGATGTCGCGCTCCACATTATTAAACTACTCGGAGCAAAGGGCGGCATCGGCTATGCCTACGAATACGGAGGCAGCGTTTTCGACAATTTCTCCATGGAGGAACGCATGACCGTCTGCAACATGTCAATCGAAGGAGGCGCCCGGTGCGGCTACGTCAATCCCGACGAAAAGACTTTCGATTATCTCAAAGATCGCAACTTCTGCCCCAAAGGTGACGACTGGACTACCGCCGTGGCCGAGTGGAAAGCAATCGCCTCTGACCCTGATTGCACCTACGACGACGTCGTTGTGATCCGCGCCGAGGATATTGCTCCCTCTGTGACTTGGGGCATTTCGCCCGATCATGGCATCTTCGTGAATGAGAGAATTCCTTCCGTTTCCGATGTGGAAGGTGAGGAGGAAAGAGCCTCGATCGAGGAAGCCCTAGAATACATGAAGTTCGAAGGTGGTGCTCCCATTGCCGGCACACCGGTAGACGTCTGTTTCATCGGTAGTTGCACGAACGGCCGTCTATCCGATTTCCGCGAAGCGGCCAAATATCTCAAAGGCCACAAGGTCGCCGACGGTGTCCAAGCCATCGCCGTCCCTGGATCCGAAATCGTAGATCACCTGTGCCGAGAAGAAGGTCTCCATGCCATCTTCGAAGAAGCAGGATTCGAGTGGCGAGGCGCTGGCTGCTCTATGTGTTTAGCCATGAACCCCGACAAACTGGTAGGTGACCAACTATGCGCGAGTTCGAGTAACCGAAACTTTAAAGGCCGACAGGGAAGCCCAACAGGACGCACGATCCTGATGTCACCAGTCATGGTAGCAGCTGCCGCAGTTAAAGGAGCTGTAGCTGACGCTCGCCAAGTGTTTCAGGTCAATGAGACTGTAGCCGCCTAAACCCAACGAAGAGTGCCAGAGAACTGCGGCAATCATGGACAAGCTACCGTTGCTGCCTTCCGGCCCTGGCGGAGTTTACCTGCCATGACTCCACAGCCTCTGACGGGGCGAATATACACAGCTCATCAAAAATGCGAGCATTGAAAACAATTCGATCATTCGGAACGTAATCATCCAGACATGAGCACGGTAACCACGGAAGCACTACCTGACGCCAGCGGCCACTACGGAACTTTTGGCGGACGCTTTGTTCCTGAAACTCTTGTTGCAGCGCTCAATGAATTGACGGCAGAGTACGAGAGGGCCAAAAAGGATCCGAAATTCCAGACCGAATTGAAACAGTTGCTCGCCGAGTTTTGCGGCCGTGAAACCCCCCTCTATTACGCCGAGCGATGGACTGAGAAACTCGGCGGAGCTAAGATTTATCTTAAGCGCGAAGATTTGCTTCACACCGGAGCCCACAAGATCAATAACGCCCTAGGTCAGATTTTATTGGCTAAGCGCCTCGGGAAGAAGCGAATCATTGCTGAAACCGGCGCCGGCCAACACGGCGTTGCCACGGCCACCGTTGCTGCCCGCTTTGGCATGGAGTGCGTCGTTTACATGGGCGCTATTGATATGGAACGGCAGCACCTCAACGTTGTCCGGATGCGGCTACTCGGTTCCGAAGTTCGCGGAGTCGAAGCTGGCCAAAAGACCCTTAAGGAAGCGGTCAACGAAGCCCTGCGCGACTGGGTGACAAATGTCGGTGATACGCACTACATCCTCGGGAGTGCCTTGGGACCGCATCCCTATCCAATGATGGTGCGTGACTTTCACCGAGTTATTGGGGTCGAAGCACGGGCTCAAATCATGGAGCGCGAAGAACGGCTTCCTGATCTCCTCGTTGCATGCGTTGGCGGAGGTTCGAACGCAATCGGATTGTTTCATCCCTTTCTCGATGCCGAAGAGGTAAAAATGGTCGGTGTTGAAGCTGGCGGTCACGGTATAAAGCAAGGCGAACATGCTGCCCGTTTCCAAGGTGGCAAACTCGGCGTCCTCCAAGGCACCAAAACCTGGCTCCTTGCTGACGACGACGGTCAGATCGAGCTAACTCACTCGGTTTCAGCAGGGCTCGACTATGCAGCCGTGGGTCCAGAGCACGCTTTTCTCCAAGACGCAGGCCGAGTGGAATACACCTATGCTACAGATGACGAAGCTCTTGCTGCCTTCAAGGGACTCGCTGCCGTTGAGGGGATCATTCCCGCTCTAGAAACTTCTCACGCGTTAGCTTACGTCAACAAAGTTGCTCCTACCATGGGCAAAGATCAAATCATCGTGGTCAACCTGTCCGGGCGTGGTGACAAGGACGTGGAGCAGGCTTCCAAGTATCTCCTACCAGAAGAGGGCTGATTTCTATGAGAGCAATGGTCGTTATTCGGGAACTTCGCCTGAAATAACACCTCCGGTAGCATCGGGTCTTACCGTAGTAGGAACCTCGCCCGCGGGCTTGGTTGCCCCGCCTTGGGTGGAGACAATCTGTCGCTTGGATCCGTAAATATCGTCAAGAAGGGCTTCAACCATTAGGCGGAGATCCTCAACTTCATTCTCGCTAAGAACCTCCTGTTCAGGAAGGTCAACCCGTTCCTGAATTCCTTTCAAACTGCCTCGAATATCTTTCACCGTATCGCTGACCTGAATTCGCGACTCCATGGTCTTGAGGTTGCCGATGAAATACTCGACCACCTCCGGACGCGCAAGAATAGAAGCTTTCTCCGGACTATAAGGATTAAGTGAAGCCGTGCAGCCAATCTCGAACGCTCGCAGCCAACCCGCGAGGCTGATCAAGTTCGCCGAATCGACATCCCGGATCATAACCATTTCTTTTTCGACATCCTTCTGAGTTCGAGCCAGTTCAATCTTCAATTCTTCCCAGTCACTTCCGGCCGCTTTCTGAAGCAAGCTGTTCATGTGACTCGAAATTCGGCTCCCCGAACCGAGTCCCTTAGCATGAGTCAGCAGCGTGCGACCTACCGGCTCAAGGTCATAAACCTGCTCGGACTCAACCGCAAAGAATCCATCAGCAAGGAGAAAGCCAACGCTCAGAGCCAGTTCAGCTCGATCCTGCGGGACTTCCTTGGGCCACTGCCGTTTCAATTCGTCGTAGGGCAAAGGTCGAAGTGTCTGCAGATCCTCAAAAATCTTTCGGATGGAGGGCGTCGTAAATTGGTTCACCCCGAATTCCTCACGAACGTGATCATCCTCAAGCAGTTCCTCCGGAATCTCTTGCCCAAAAAGAAAGCCGGTCAATCCAACGATGCCAATGCCCATGGAGGCGAGGTATTTGAAATTTCTAGACATGGGATAGCTGACGAATCACTCTCTTCAGTGCGACTGAAAGGTAAATCTAACAGGAAAGAATGCTAGAAATTTGTCTTTTACTTAAGATTAGTTTACATTTTTTCTGCAGATTTTCTGCTGACCACTTTTACACACTCTCACATCCTAAATCTCGGGAATCAGCATAGAGGCATTCTAATAGAACCGCCTACCCTTCGTTATAGCTGCGAGACCCGAATGAGAGTAAAAAAACAAATCCAGCTGGCTCTCCTGTTTTTAATGAGCGCCATTCTTTTACTTTCAACAAGTTGCGTCACTAAGACAGCGGCGAAAAGGGACACATTTAATGTACTCAAAATATCAATACCCGCCCAGGAGATGATCCTTTACAGGGAGGGTAAAATGGTCAAATCCTATCCAGTTTCGACTTCAAAATTCGGTCTTGGAAACGAAAAAGGGAGCTATCGCACCCCTCTCGGTCGCATGGAGATCGCTGAAAAAATTGGAAGCGGTAGGCCAGCGGGGGCCGTTTTTAAGAGCCGCAAATGGACCGGCGAAGTGATTAAGCCTGATTCGCCGGGCCGTGATCCCATTGTTTCCCGGATTCTCTGGCTGCGCGGGACAGAAAAGAAAAACGACAATACCTACTCGCGCTGCATATACATTCACGGTACCGCGGCAGAAAAAGACATCGGCAAACCGGTCAGCTACGGTTGCATCCGCATGACCTCGAACGATGTGATCGATCTTTACCGCAAGGTGGGCGAAGGAGCGACCGTTTACATCACCAAAAAAGACCTTGGCGAGGAAGTCCCCTTGGCTCCAAGAATCGGTAACTCAAATGAAGTTGAGATTGAGGCCTTACCTCTTAGTCCCATCAAACATGCGATTCCGGCCTTTCAGCCGAATCTGACCTCTCAGAGCGGCGCCACACCAGGGGAACACGCTGCCTACGCCCCCACGGCTCACGTGACCACCACTTCGGCAGCTCTCCCTTCCGCTCATCCAGCTGAGCTTACCAATCCTGAAACGCTATTCCAGCCTGGAGCACCCGCGCGTATGGCACCGCCCGCTCGAGAACGCGGCGCTCCCGCAACCGTTCCGTTCCAGATTCCGCAAACAGACCCCACCGAAGCTCCAAGGAAGCGGGAATTCCGCCCGTTCCGTATGAGTTCTACCTGAGGCTGTTTCTCCCTTGACGCAGAGCTTAAATCGATTACGTTCCGCGCCCTCAGACACGCTTTTGGGGAAAAATTCAAGAAAAATGGCCAATACCAGATCAGCACTCAAGCGCGTCCGTCAGACAAAAACCCAGACGGCTCGCAATCGCAACCTTAAGTCTCGCGTGAAAGACACCCGTAAGGATGCTCTTGCTGCTGTTGAGGAGGGCAATAAAAAAGCGGCTGCAACTGCTTACAACGCGTTCGCATCCGCTGCCGACAAGGCTGCCAAAGGTGGTGCCATGCACAAAAATACAGCCAGCCGCCTGAAGGGGCGTATCGCCGCTAAAGTGAGCAGCCTCTCCTAGGAGCATCGAACACTTCTCCCCACACCATCAGGTCACCTTACCCCCTGATCAAAACCAGACCCCCGTCATCTGATGGGGGTTTTTTTATTCCCTGAAATGCCCTTGTGAGGTCGGACCGCGATCTACAAAACAGCCAATTACCAACTACCTTTCTCGAAAACAGGGATTATGGCCGCATTGGAAATGAACCTGAGCGATCCGGCGTCGGTCAATGGTGAACCCGGATCAACTCCACATCGAAGATCAAGGTCTCGTTGGGACCGATCTTTGGAGGGGACCCGGCAGCTCCATAGGCGAGGTGAGGAGGAATCGTGAATCGAAACCTTGAACCTTCCTGCATCAACGGAATACCTTCCGTCCACCCGGAAATCACCTGTTGGAGTGAAAAAGTAGCCGGTTGCCCCCTCTGCACACTGCTATCAAAAACCGTTCCGTTCGTGAGTTTTCCGGTGTAATGCACCGTGACCATCGAATACGCAGTTGGTCGTGGTCCCGTTCCATGACTAAGTATCTCATATTGCAGTCCTGAATAAGTGCGTTGGCGGCCAGACGCAATAGCCTGCGACTCACCGCTGACTGAGAAGGAACTCGATGCATTCGGGGAAGCGAATTCCGACTTATTGGACTGACAGCCTGCAGTGATCAAAACGATCAATGGAAGCTTCAGAAGGAAAAAAGAGATTGTTTTCATCATTCCAATTTCAAGCTGCTTTAAATTCGATACTTTCGAAAGGTAAAAACCAAAGACGCTATTCGCTCTCCTTAAGTGTGAATCGGCGATTTTTGTCCAATAATCTGCCCCAGAATTTATTGTAGGGATGAACCCAATCCGTCACATTACCATTCGCATCCACGACCTCCCTTCCTTCATTGGCCCACCGAAAAATCCCCCCTCTAAGGTGACTTAGGTTCGAAACCCCACGATCTTCCATTTCCTGCGCCAACTCGGCCGCTCGATAACCCAGCGAGCCATAGATCACCACTGGATCGTTCGAGTCAGATCGAGATTCGATGAAATTAAGAATCTCCTCAACTTCGGTGAGATTCAACGCACCTTTAAGGCGGCTCACTTGATACTCCTCTGCCGAACGTGCATCAATCAGGGTGACTGACTGGCTCGTCTTCTGGTAAAGCGCTAAGCCCTCGGGTATTATGGCGTCAGCCGAGGGAAATTGGCGGGCGATATCCGCCTCAACGTTTTCAAGGGACTGAAACGTCTGAATCTTCTTGTAACCACACTGACCGAAACCTAAAAGCGCTAGAGCGAAGACAAACACGCCAACTAAAATCCGGGCTCCTCGTTGACTCATGGCTAAAGTTACGAACCACCTTCCTTAGGGGTCGATTTCCCCGGGGGCTGACAAAAAGCGGAAATAATCAGGAGTCCAGCTGCAATGCAAATGCAGGAGTCCGCCACGTTAAAGGAAGGAAAATGGCCTCCTGACGAAGGAACCAACTTATCGTAGAAAGGAGGAAGGAAATCGAGAAAGTCGACAACATAGCCGCGGTTAGGTAGAACTCGGTCAGTCAAGTTCCCGAGAATACCACTTAACAGTAACGCGACAGCGATCTGACTGAGCCGGTCCGGAAAAGCACCTCGACGAAACAAAGTGATAATCCCCGTGATCGCGAGAATTCCGATCGTCCCGAAAATCCAATTGGAGTAGGGATTGCCGTTCAACATCCCAAAAGCCATCCCGGTATTGTGAACCCGAACGATATTAAAGAACCCGGGGATCACCTCAATCACGCGCGGCATCGCCGGCGGGGCGGGAAACGTTAAAACGACCCAAAGCTTGGTTAATTGATCGAGGACGAAAAGCGGGAGCGCCAAATTAAAGAAAAGCTTCATCAAATTAACCTAGCTAAGAACCTTTCATTACCGTGGCGCAGCGCACGCAAAGCTCAGAACCGGGTGCTAATGGAAGCGAGCGACGACAACGAGGGCATTCCGGCTCGACGGTCTCCGCAACGGAAGCGCCTGCTTCACTGAAGTCTTCAACCACGTAGGAAGAAATCATCAGGAACTCAAGTGCCTCCTCTGGAAAATCCTCAAGTACTCGACGCGCCGGATCATCAGTTGGAAGTTGGAAAATCACCGCCGCACGTTCACGCTTTTTAAATTGATCCGCTTTAATTGCTGCATCAATCGCCACCTGGGCAAGATCACGAAGGCGGCCAAGCTGTTCAATGGAATTACCCGCTTTGTTGTCGCCGAATTTTGGGTCAGGCTCAGGGAAGAGTTCGAGGTGCACCGAAGTCTCGTTCCCCGCGTATTCCCACGCTTCGTCAGCGGTAAAAGCCAGAATTGGAGCGATTAACTTCACCAGTGAATCAAAAATCCGGTGCATCGCTGTCTGAGTCGCTCGCCGGCGCACCGAGTCCACCGAATCGCAATACATCCGATCCTTGGTGATATCGACGTAGAACGCACTCAAGTCTGAAGCGCAAAACTGGTTGAGGGTATTGAATACCTTTCGGAACTCAAAAGCTTCGTAAGCTTCCTTGCATTCGTGCTCCACACCATGAAGACGCTCAAGAATCCACCAGTCGATCAGAGAAAGCTGATCGCTGGAAACCTCATTTTTGTCCGAGTCAAAGTCATTCAAGTTAGCGAGTAGAATCCGAAGGATGTTGCGGAAACGACGATAAGGCTCCGCGGTTTGCTTGAAGATATCCTCGCTGAAAGGAACTTCGTTCTGCCAATCAACAGAACCTGCCCAAAGACGAACAATGTCTGCTCCAAATTTATCGTAAAAATGAGCCGCGTTCATTGGCTTGCCGCCACTCTCGTCTGACTTGGAGACCTTCAAATTTTTGACCGGTCCCATCCCTTGTTGGCGGCGCTTCTCATTCTCTTCTTTCGTGGCACGACGAACCACAAAGCCGTGAGTCATGACCGACTTGTAAGGAGCCGCACCGCGAACCGCCGTACTGAGCATGAGGGAACTCTGGAACCAACCGCGGTGTTGGTCGGTAGCTTCAAGGTAAAGGTCAGCTGGACAGCTCAACTCAGGATGGCGGTCCATGACCGCAACGTGACTCGAGCCCGAATCAATCCAGACATCGAGTGTGTCCGTGCAGCGACGAGTGCCCTCAGGAAGGTTGAGTTTTTCGGCCCACCAAGCGTCGTTGTGCTGGAACCATAAATTCGTACCTCCCTCTTCGGTTACATCAGCCACCCTGCGGGCTAATTCAGCATCAATGTTAGGCTCCACTTCACCAGGAAGATAGAACACGGGAAGCGGCACTCCCCAAGTGCGCTGCCGGGAAATACACCAGTCCGGCCGCGACTCAACGGTGCCATGGATGCGATTACGCCCCCAGTGAGGTAGCCACTCGACCTTATCAATCTCATCAAGCGCCGTCTTCCGCAGATCATCGATACGAATGAAAAACTGGGGAACCGAGCGAAAAATAATAGGTGTCTTGGAACGCCAGCAGTGAGGGTAGCTGTGATTATATTTCTCTTTCCCAATCAAGGCACCCTTTTCGGCAAGTAACTTAACGATCGGGATATTCGATTCGAGAACGTGTTCGCCCACAAGGAAGTCGACTCCGACCTCATCGGTGAATCGACCTTCATCATCTACCGGCGAAAGCAAACCCAGATTATTCTGTTGTCCGGCGAGATAGTCATCAGCACCATGGCCAGGAGCAATGTGTACTGCACCGGTGCCGGACTCTGTGGTCACGAACTCAGCGAGAATAAGCCGGGACGTACGGTCGAGAAATGGATGCTGCGCTTCAGCCCCTTCTAAAGCCTCTCCTTTGATCTCGGTTAATTCTCCTGAAGGCGCAAAGCCAGTCTTTTCCGAGAACGCATCAAGCAGCTCCTTCACGATCACAAAGGTCTCGGTGATCTCGCGTTCAGCATGAGTGAATTCACCGACGAGGTAAGTGAAACGAGGATGCACCGCAACCCCCAGGTTGGCGGGAAGCGTCCATGGCGTCGTCGTCCAGATGACCATAGATGCCTTCCCAGCAAATTCACCGGTCGTGAGCTGGAATTTCACGAAGATAGCGAGATCCTTTACGTCCTCGTACTCCACCTCCGCTTCAGCCAGAGCCGTTTGCGCACCGTAACTCCATTGCACAGGCTTCTTACTTTGATAGACAAGACCACGGTCAATAAGTTGGGCAAACACGCGAATGATGTCCGCCTCATACTCAGGGGCCAGTGTCAAATAAGGATGATCCCAGTCACCGAGGACTCCGAGGCGACGAAATGACGCTCGCTGAGTGTCAATCCACTCGCGGGCAAAAGCCTCGGAACGAGTCCGAATCTCAGCTGGCTCAAGCCCCTTCGATTCCTTGACGACCTTAAACTCAATTGGAAGTCCGTGGCAATCCCAACCGGGGACATAGGGGCATTCGTAACCAGCCATCGACTTGCTTTTGAGCACGAGGTCTTTGAGCACCTTATTTAGGGCCGTCCCCATGTGAACATCCCCATTCGCAAACGGTGGTCCGTCATGCAGAATAAAACGAGCTGAGCCGGCTTCTTTGCGCTTGTTAATGATCCGCTCATGAAGTTGGCTGCTTTCCCAATTTTCGAGTCGGGCAGGCTCGCGCCTAACCAAGTCTCCGCGCATTGGAAAGTCGGTTTCAGGCAAATTCAGCGTGGCTTTATAGCCGGAAGAACCGTCGTCAGAACTCATAGTTTTTCAGGATCGAAAAGGCGTCGAAAGTAGCACCCGCTGGGGGAGTGGTCAAAGAGGAAGGGCGGCCCAATTTTGAGGTATTCCGAACTCAGCATGAAGTCAGCATGTTACGTCTTTTGGTAACGAAGGCATACACTAGGAAAACCACCCCTATTCCAATCATGAAAATTGAGTAAAACTGCCCTTTCGACATCGCCCCGATCAACTCTGAATCCGGTTCCCGATAATTCTCCACAAGGATTCGGCCGATACCGTAAACAAAAAAGAATATCCCCGAGAGCACCCCCTGATAAAGATGGCGCCACTTTAAGCGGATCGCCATCAGCAGCACAAAAATGGCGAAACCCTCGACCAGAGCCTGATATATCTGAGACGGATGGCGAACAGTCAGATATTCGGCAAGAATCGCCCTGAAATCAGAATTCTCGCGCGACGTGTTGATCAATAGTTCCGCCGCGGCGGCATGAGGAAACCGACCTGCAGACTGCGCCTGCGCAATAACCGCCTCAAACTTATTCGTCAAGTCAGGGAGAATTTCCCCAGCATTCGCGGTGATTTCTCTGAAATTCTCGATCGAATATTTGAGATATCGCCCATTTGGGGACTCGACCACATGATTCAGTTCCTCCGGGAATTTCATCCCCATCTTAAACGTCGTTTCGCGACCATAGAGCTCCCCATTGATGAAGTTGGCCAAGCGGCCCAAAAAAACGCCCGCCGGAGCAACACAAACCAAGTTGTCCCCCAGCCCGAGAAACGATTTTTTAGTAAACTTGGCGTAACCCCATACCGCGAGGATGAGCCCTGCGAACGCCCCGTGACTCGACATGCCTCCTCCAAGAAAGTCAAAAAAGATGGCGGGGTTCCTCGAAAAAGCGTCCCAATTGTAGAAAAGCATATAACCGAACCGCCCACCAAGCATCACGCCAACAACTGCTACTGCCGTGATAAAATCGGCGACCTGATCTTTTTTAAGTTCGCTGACTTTGAGCTTCACAAACCAGCAAAGCAGGAAATAGGCGATTAAAAATCCCGCCACGTAGGCGAGCCCATACCACCGAATACCGAAGCTCTCCGTGAAGTGGATCGCGATTGGATCAAAGTGATGGACGTAGATTGCCAGCGGGAAGGACATATTATTAGAACGTTGCCATCCAAACCAACAACTACCGACTCGTAAAGCAAGTGCCGAAACGGAGGCTGAAGCCCTAAAAGCTGGATCGTTTGAATGGCGAGATCCGCAGAAACCACACAGTTGGTCTTCAGTGAATTTCCCTGAATCAACCGCCTTACTACCCGTTAAATCACTCTGCTGCGATAGTTAGGCGATCTAACCTGTTGTATATAAGCGCAATAGATCAATCGAAGTTGCTCTACCTCACCTAGGCCAAGACGGCCACCTCTGCGCCTCAGCAGTCTCCTCGCTCCACTGCGCATCGACGGGTCTCTTGGGAATGAGTAGATGTTTGGCAGGATACTGACCCACCCTCAAACACTCCATGACAACCTGATAAAGTATGATCAGTTAGCCGCGCTCAGAAATCGGAGTAACGGGTTGGTCTTCGCTCGGACCAGTATACAAGGTCAATGGGCGATAGAGTCGATTGTCTTCCAATTGCTCAAGCACTTGGGCAGTCCAACCGGCAGCGCGAGAGATCGCAAAGATCGGGGTGAAAAGATCAGTTGGGATCCCAAGAGAATAATAAACAGTTGCCGAATAGAAATCAACGTTGGCATTTAACCCCTTGCCTTCGCGCATCATCTCAGCAATTCGCTCGGACATATCGATCCACTTGGTTTCGCCAAGTTCCTCTGTGAGTTTGATCGCCATCTTGCGAAGATGGGGAGCGCGCGGGTCGAGGACACGATAAACTCGGTGACCAATTCCCATGATCTTCTTTTTATTAGCAAGGCAGTCCTCAACATAAGCATCAACCTTATCAAGACTTCCAATTTCTTGGAGCATGTGGATGACACCCTCGTTGGCTCCACCGTGGAGAGGCCCCTTGAGTGTGCCGATCGCAGAAGTAATGGCGGAATACATGTCCGATAGCGTCGCGATGGTGACGCGAGCACTAAAAGTAGAGGCATTCATGCCATGATCGGCGTGAAGAATGTAAGCCACATCCAACGTGCGAGCAGCCTCAGGGCTCGGTTCCTCACCATTGATGAGGTATAAAAAGTGAGCTGCCTCGGAAAGATCTTCGCGAACCGGAGGAAGGTCGAGCCCCTGGCGAGCGCGATGGAAATATGCCACGATGAGCGGCATCTGCGCGCAAATTGAAATGGCTCGCCCTTCGTTGAGGTCGTAATCCTGATCGCCTCCACGCTGGTCATACATACTAAGCATGCTGACGCCTGTGCGAACCACTTCCATGGGTTGGGCATCCTTGGGGGCCGCCGTTATAAAATCAATCACGCCTTGGGGAAGGTGACGCTCAGCGCGGAGGGTTTTCGTGAAAACATCAAGTTCCGACTGGTTTGGAAATTTTCGACGATGAAGAAGGTACATGACTTCTTCAAAGCTGCAATTATCAACGAGGTCATTAATGTTGTAGCCCAGATAACGAAGGATACCTTCCTGTCCCTGAACGTCACTAAGACAGGATTCGTTAGCGATGACTCCTGCGAGTCCCTTGGCGTATTCCGGTTTCTCCGACATGGCTTACTTACTAAATATTTACGATCGGTTAGATCAAATTGTGAGAGGGATTATTGGGTTCGGAGGCAAATCAGCCCATAGCGCGAACGAGTGCCTGACCCATGTCAGAGGGGTTTTGAGCGACTTCGATTCCCGCTTGTTGCATGGCGGCAATCTTAGCTTCAGCCGTTCCTTTTCCTCCGGAAACAATCGCTCCGGCATGTCCCATGCGACGTCCGGGCGGAGCTGTCGCTCCAGCAATGAATCCCGCAATGGGCTTATCGCAGTTTTCTTTGGCCCAAGCTGCAGCTTCTTCTTCAGCAGTGCCTCCGATCTCACCGATCATGATGATCGCCTCGGTTTCGGGGTCGTCGTTAAACATCTTGAGGACATCGAGATGCGACGTGCCGTTAATGGGGTCACCACCGATACCCACACAAGTGCTCTGTCCGAGCCCTAGGCTGGTGAGCTGATAAACCGCTTCGTAAGTCAGGGTGCCGCTTCGGGAAACCACACCAACCTTGCCGCGCTTATGGATATATCCAGGCGCAATGCCAATCCGGCAGCCACCATGCGAATTTTCTCCAGTTCCGGGAGTGACGATGCCAGGACAGTTAGGTCCAATGAGCCGAGCTCCAGAGTCTTTCATCGCAGCTCGGACTTTCATCATGTCCATCACCGGAATTCCTTCAGTTATAGCCACGACGAGATCAACACCTGCATCAACGGCTTCAAGGATGGCATCACCAGCAAAGGGAGGCGGAACAAAAATCGCACTCACAGTGGCACCGGTCTCTACAACTGCGTCAGTCACTGTGTCAAAAATTGGAACGGTTTCAGCGAACTTTTGACCTCCCTTTCCAGGGGTCACTCCGGCAACAAGTTTTGTGCCATAGTCAAGGCTTAGCTGCGCGTGGCGACCACCAAAGGAACCAGTTATACCCTGAATTAGGATTTTAGTGTTTTCATCAACGAGGATAGCCATAGGAGGTAGCGGGTAAAATTTCCTAATTAAGCAATAGCCGTGACGGCCTTTTGAGCAGCATCTGCTAGTGTATCTGCTGAAATAAGATTGACATCGGATCCAGCGAGCGTCTCCTTGCCGGCTTTCACATTATTTCCTTCGAGTCGAACCACTAGGGGAATATTGAGGTCAACTTCACCGCAGGCAGCGACGATACCCTTGGCAATGACGTCGCAGTCCATGATACCGCCGAATATATTAACGAGAATGGCCTTCACCTTAGAATCGCTAAGGATGATTCTAAAGGCGTTTCGGACCTGCTCCTGAGTAGCGCCACCTCCCACATCGAGAAAGTTTGCCGGCTCACCGCCGCTGTGCTTGATAATGTCCATCGTTGCCATGGCCAAGCCAGCGCCATTTACGAGGCAGGCAATGTTTCCATCAAGACCAATGTAATTGAGGTCATACTTAGCCGCCTCAACTTCGCGAGGGTCTTCCTCAGTCGGGTCGTGAAGCTCAGCAATCTCAGGATGGCGATAAAGCGCATTATCATCGAAGTCGAACTTTGCATCGAGCGCGAGGACATCGCCAGCAGGGGTGGTCACCAGCGGATTCACCTCAACCATGGAACAGTCACAGGACATGAATAGCTTAAAGAGCCCTTTCACCAATTTTCCGAACTGCTTGGCAGCATCACCTGTAAGACCCAGATTTGAAGCGAGGTTTCGGATCTCGTAAGGCTGAATTCCAAGAAGGGGGTGAATGACCTCTTTATGAATCTTTTCGGGAGTCGCCTCGGCCACCTCCTCGATATTCACGCCTCCTTCAGTACTGGCAACAATAACCGGAGACTGACTCTCACGATCCATGAGGATGGAAAGGTAATATTCCTTTTCGATATCGACGGCATTAGCCACCATTATTTTACTCACGAGCTTACCTTCTTCACCGGTCTGGTGCGTGACGAGTGTCTGCCCGAGCATTTTATCTGCAACCTCAGCAGCCTCGGCGGCGGAATTAACAAGGTGAACACCACCTTCAAAGCCATTCTTGAACGTTCCTTTTCCGCGACCGCCAGCGTGAACCTGCGCCTTAACGACAATGTTAGAGCCAAGCTTGGAAGCCACTTCTTTTGCCGCTTCCGAGTTATCGGCAACCTGTCCTTGAGGGGTGGCAACTCCGAACTTTTCGAACAATTCCTTGGCCTGATACTCGTGGATATTCATAAAAAACAGCGGCTCAACCGCGAGGGCGGCAACTTACGGTGGGGCTTTCGGAGGTCAAGATAGAACCTTCAATTTACGCGATTTACCGCCCTAAACAAAGCGACTGAATCCACCTTCGGGTGAATCGCTTTCATCCATCAGGATGGTGTGTCCAATTGAACCTTATTGTATCGGAATTGACGCTTAAAAATCGAGGTAAACCTCGGCGCGTCGGTTTTTCGAACGACCGGCTGGGTTGTCTGAGCCGTCAGGATTAACATTGGGGCGCCGCGGCTTGCTCTCACCGAAGCCTTCGGTAACGACCTGGTCAGGTAAAACCCCCATTGAAATAAGCGCTTCACGAATTGCATCGGCTCGTTGATTGCTTAATTTCGCATTGTAGCTATCGCTGCCCAAAGCATCAGCGTGACCGTTGATCCGTATTACGCGATTTTCCCTCTGGGTAAGAATGCCAGCCAAAATGGCAAGTTGGCGATTCCCACGTGAGGTCAGGGTGTTCTCATCGAATTCAAAATAGAGCACCAGCGAGTCTCCTCCTGCTGGATCCTCCACGATCGGGCTGTAAGCCACACCGCCACCGCCCGCTGCCTGAGCGAGCGCTGAGAGAACCTTGGAAAAAGTGAGTCCGCTTACTTTCCAGTTTCCATCAAACTGTCCAAGCTCAACCGCAAATTCAGAAGCGCCGCTGTCAGATTGAAGGCGACTCAAGACCCAAGTGATATCTTCACGGGCTAGGGTAACCACAAACGGCCGGTCTTCTTTCAAGGTAAAATTACCTTCTTCTATGGCGATGATGAGGGCAGCCACTCGCTCATCAGTAACGGACTCGAGATCAGAAAGGGCTCTTGCTGTTTCAAAGTCACGTTGCACGACAGCGAGCGCGAAGGCATGAACAATGGCCAGCGCATCGGAGTGATCAGAAGAAATTTTATTGCCTGGGCCTAAAGGTGTTGAGGGGCCTACGTCAGCAATTTCCATCGGAAGCCGAATGCCTGAAATGACGATCTTTCCGCCTTCAATTTCAGCGAGATCAGCATACAGCTCCGCAACTTTTTCGACATCGTCGGAATCAAAGTTCAAAGCCCATCGAGCCGAGTCAGCTGATTTAGAGATTTCGGTAAAAGGTTTACTGGCCGAGAGATTAAAATCCGGATTCTGAACAATCGATCGAACCTTGGGGCGGATAGATTGTGGAAGTGCCTCGGCTCCTACGAGGGCCTTCAAAGCTTCGAAGTCTTTTTTGCCAAGAACTTGACCCAGGGCCTTCAGGACCGCCTCAGTGGAGGCAAAGCCAAGTTCCGGCTTTGGATCAGGCTCAACTATAGATTTCTTTCCCTGATCTTTTGGTTTCGCCTTTGGTTTATTCTGATCCGTTTCCGGAGGTTGTGGCCTCAAATCTGTTTCCGGTGATTCCGGGCTAGGGACGTTGGTTTCGTTCTCCCCCAACTGGACTGGCTTGCTGCAAGTATTCAGAGTGACGAGAGAAATGACCAGTCCAAGTAGAATGATCCCAAAGAATACGATAGCCGTCGTTTTATTCATGACAGGGCGGGCGCCTCTTTAAGAGACGACACCACTAAGGTAGCAGAAGGTCCCGCGATCGAAACCTGAAATCTGCAATTCGTTCAGCGTCCAAGCAATAAATGACTTGGTTCAGTCGGAAACGTCTGCCAACAGAGAATCGAGACTGCTAATCTTTTCAGAACGCTCCTCAAGGTTCTTAATGCTCAATTGAGGGTATTCAGACCCAACCACGACAGCGCGTTTGGCGCCCGATTGTTCTGCCGCCTGAAACTGTTTTCCAACCTTCACGGGAGTGAAAGGGAAAGCAACACGGTAACCAGCGCCACGCAAAAGCTGAACCACCCCAACTGCTTCGCCAGCCCTCTCCGAGTCAGCGACGACAACGTAAAAATCAAGAGAACTTCGATCCATTACAGCAGTTTCAAGCTTTTGAGCGGGTATCTCAGTTTCACGAATTAAGTCAGTGATAACCATATCTCCCATGGCAAATCCACAAGCCGGCATATCAACGCTGCCGATCAACTGAACCAACTGGTCGTAACGACCGCCACCAGCAACCGCTCGCATTCCTTTTCCAATGTCAAAGATCTCGAATACCGGGCCGGTATAATAGGCCAGACCCCTTACAATGCTGAGATCGACCTCTACGTATTCTGAGAGTCCGCGGAACTCAAGATTGGCAAGGATTTCAGCGAGTGAATCTGATGCCTCTGGGCCCGACTGCATAAACGACTTAACGGCATCCAGTGAGAGTCCCAGCCCGGCCAACTGCTCATCCGTTTTATCCTCAGGCGTGCGCCCCATCTTATCAATAATTTGGAGGAAGACCGAAAGATTCCCTTCCGCAACTCCACTTTGGTTGGCGAAGTCGACCCACGCGTTGCGATCACTCAGACGAATACGGAAGTCCTCCTTAGTGAATCCCAATTCTCGCATGAGGTCGATTGCAAGGGATACCAGTTCAGCATCGGCAATCACGGAGTCTTCTCCAAGAATGTCGCAGTTAAACTGATAGAACTCACGCCCTCTGCCTTTCTGGTGACGCTCATAACGAAAAAATTGTCCGATCGAGAACCATCTCAATGGTTTTCTAAAATCACGCTGGCGAGCGGCAGCCATTCTGGCCAAAGTTGGGGTCAACTCGGGGCGCATCGCCACATCGCGCTCTCCCTTGTCTTCGAAGTTGAAAAGCTGATTAACAATCTCGTCGCCACTCTTTCGCCGATAGAGATGGGTTGGCTCTAGGATCGGCCCTTCGTATTCTGCAAATCCATATCGCCCAGCGACATGTCGCCAAACATCAAAAACATAATTTCGCGCCGCACATTCCGCGGGGTAGAAATCGCGAAAACCTGGAAGCGTTTTGAAAGAATGAGCCATGATTCAACATTAGCTTGGGTTGGAAGTATTGCGAGCGGAGTCCAGTGGCCTTCCAGACTATCCAAAGACTACGGTGCGATTTCCGTGCACCAGAGTGCGCCGCTTGAGGTGAAGCCAGACTGCCCGTGAAAGTACGCTTTGCTCAAGTGCCCTTCCTTTCCGCACGAAATCAGTCACAGAGTCGCTGTGAGACACCGGCGTGACGCCTTGGAAAATAATCGGCCCCTCATCCAGATCCTCGGTTACATAGTGGCTCGTTGCTCCGACTAATTTCACCCCTCGACGATGCGCGGAATGATAAGGTTTGGCTCCGGGGAAGGCGGGCAGAAAGGAATGATGGATATTGATGATTCGATTCGGAAAAGCCTCTGTCATCTTTGGGCTCAGGATTTGCATGTAGCGAGCGAGGACGACGAGATCAACCCGATGTTCGTTTAGTAATTCAATTTCAAGGCCCTCTTGATCCGATTTGTTCTCTTGGGTAATTGGAAAATGGTGGAATGGGATCCCGAACCGCTCAGCCGCAGGTCGGAGGTCCTCGCGGTTGCTTACGATCAGAGGAACTTCCATGCGGAGTTCGCCACTTTCATGTCTCGACAAAAGATCGTAAAGACAATGGTTATCCCTAGTGACGAATAAAGCTACCCTTGGAACCACATCAGAAAAGTAGAGCGACCAATCCATGGAGAAACGCTCAGCGAGGGGGGCAATCGCCTTGCTAATTTCATCTCGCGAAACGGCGAAACCGCTGGTCTCCCATTCGACACGCATCAAGAACACGCCGTATTCGCTGTCCACGTGCTGGTCGACATCAACGATATTTCCCTGATTCTCGAAAAGAAAAGCGGAAACAGCAGCAACGATGCCCGGCTGGTCGGGACAAGAGACGAGCAGGATAGCTGTCTGAGGGTCTTTAGAGGATTCACTCACGGTCCGCCTGAAAGATTAACATAAGTGCTCGAGGGGGGAATCGAACCCCCACGGGTTGCCCCACAGGATCCTTAATCCTGCG
>DCQY01000002.1 GCA_002323995.1 Akkermansiaceae bacterium UBA1506
TTTGTTGGTGAATACGATAAAAAGGAAACAACCAAGGATTGGCAACGTCATGCTGGTGGCGGAAACTATTGGGAATATAAAGGAGGCGATCCTAAAAATTGGCCAGATTTTAAATACCTCAAAGCCACGCCGAGCACCCTGCGCCGGGTCGCTGATATGATTCAGGAAACCCCCATGGTCGGAGGTACGGACTGGCGTGATCCACTCAAGATGGCGATGACGATGCAGCCTGATGTGATCTACTTCATGACAGATGGCGCGGTCGGAAAGCACCCCGAGAAGAAACCAGTGGTAGAAGACGTGCTCGACTTCAATCGAACTCAAAGTAAAGCAAAGATTAACTCCATCTGTTTCATGGTCCTGAAAGCCTACGAGAATTTGAAAGAGCTGGCCGACAAGACCCGCGGAGAGTTCACTCTTGTCACCGAGAACGGCGAAATCCTGCGCGGCCGTGATGTCGAAAGACTGGCAAACAAATAACCCGATTTCAAAACTCAATGCGTCACGGAATCCATCTAGTTTTTTCCTCTAAAACGCTGGTTTAATGAATACTTTTTCGGAGGGCGACGCTTTTGTCATCATTCTTTAAATCGGCGACAACAATGTTTTGCCCTTTGGAGAAATTCGCCTTCAGATGTTTGCGTAGATTCTCTGGAACCTCAGCTTTATCTCTGTCAACCTTGGCTCGCCGGCTGAAAAATAGCGACACCCACTTAAACACTTAAACACTTAAAGGGTCATAAAACTTGGAAGAAGTGGGCTATCGATTCGACTCGGTCGGGCGAAAAGTCAACACTACCCGACAGCGGTGATTGAATGGCTCATGCTCTAACCACGGCTCTTGGAAAAGATAATAGCCCCGCGCCTCGTGAAAGATAATTTGCTGGAGAATCAAATTCTCCAAATTCGCGAATTCGACATTCTCATCGACCCAGTCGAGTCGCTTCTCTACGCGCCGCTTTACCGAACAGAACCGATTGATGATTTGATCTTCGAGATTCTGAATTTTGGCCAGTGCTTCATTCTTAGGCATTAACAACACTACGCCTGCCATCCTAAATTGAAGCACTGAAAACAGGGTTTTCAGCTTGGAATCCCCGCTATGAGGCGAGGCTTTATACCTGGTGGACCACTCATGACTGTTGTTGCAACTGGTATTCTAACATCAAACGAGGCGACAATTCGAATTCTGTCATTAACTTGAATCAGATATTCATGCTCTGGAAACCGCACATCATCCAACTGACCGAACAACCCGCAGCGCGCTCCAACAAAATTGACGCGCTGTTCTTCGCTCCGATCAGTGAAACCTGCCTCGCCCGCTGGGAAGACGATCGGGATTGTTCCCTCCCCTCAAAGATGCGTTCATTCTTACTCCAGTCCAATGGACTGGAAGCGCAATGCGGTATGATCTGGCCTGTGCTTCCTCTTGAGCAATGGGAATACATCCACGACGAATGCAGTTCACCTCACCCATGGCTTCGGTTTGGAGAAACCGAGAAGTATCAATACCTGCTGTCCCTTGGCCACAGCCCTTCAATTTATCGCTGTGAACTCCACGGGTCAGATGAGGAATTCTTTGCGAGCAGTTTTTGTCACTACTTGGAGAGAGTCTTTCGAAACGAGGCTTAGTGGCTTCGACCCAGTTATGCTCGTCATCATGAGCAGCGGAATAGTCGTTGAGTTTGTTGAATTCTAGGACGCCCTTGAATCTGAGCCGCAACCCGTTCAAGTCGCTGAGGTCTCCCGCTACAGCCACTGATCTTCCTGATCAGCAGCCCTCTTTATACTTTTCAAAGATCCGGCTCGTATCTCGCGAGCAGGCAAAAATCCCAGAACTCTATTGAATCAGCGGGTTCGACCATCCGCAATGATCTGGTCGAGGCGAGCTTTCATCTCCGCTGCCTTTTTCGGATTAACCTCAGCCAGGTTATTCTTTTCGATCGGATCGTCGGCAAGGTTGAATAATTGAATCTTGGGAACTTCCGTGTTCTCAAGCAACTTCTCTACCACCACGTTGCGGGCCTTATTAGCGGCGTGAACCTGAAGTTTCCAATCCCCTTGGCGGAATCCAAAATTACCGCGACTTCCGTTATCCTGCTGAACCAACTCACCACGCCCTTTAGCTCCCCTTTTCCCAAGGAGAGCATCCATCACATCGATACTGTCCTTGGCTGAATCTGTTTCAAGGGGTGTATTCGTCAAACTCGCAAAACTCGAGTATAGATCGATGGTGCAAACCACCTCATCAGAAACACCTGGCTCGATTCTACCTTTCCAACGGGTGATAAACGGAGTGCGGGTTCCCCCTTCATAGACGCTGTATTTACCGCCGGTAAAGCCTCCACCTGCTTTGTGATCTCCGAGTTTTTCAAGAGCATCGTCTGCGTAGCCGTCATCCATCACTGGTCCGTTATCCGAACAAAACAAAACAAGGGTGTTCTCAGCGAGGCCAAGCCTATCGAGACCCTTCATAATTTCACCAACACACCAGTCCAATTGGACAATGACGTCGGCCCGATAACCCAGATCGGTTACACCTTGAAATCGCTCATGCGGAATACGCGGCACGTGAAGATCGTGAGAAGCGAAGAAAAGAAAGAATGGTTCGTCCTTATTCGCTTCCATGAACTCCAGCGACTGCTCGACCCACTTGTCTGCTAGATCTTCGTCACGGAAACGAGCGGAATGCCCGCCGGTATAAAACCCGATTCGGCTAATACCGTTGTGAATCGTGGCATTATGTCCATGAGTCCAGTCCATCTTCAACGTCTCACGCTGATTAATACCGGTAGGGTGCTCAGGACTGGGGGTCTTCATTCCAACCCAAATAGGGTCATCAGGATCGAGATTGAGAACGCGATGATCCTTCACATAGACCTGTGGTACTCGGTCATTGGTTGTGGGTAGCAGGAAGCAGGTATCAAATCCGATTTCCAACGGTCCGGGCATCAATTTTCCATTCCAATCAGGTCCTCCTTCGCCGCCAAGGCCCAGATGCCATTTCCCTATAACCGCCGTATTGTAGCCTGCCGTCTTGAACATATCCCCGATACAGGTGATATCCTGATCGATCCGCAACGGCGAGCTAGGCGGAGCAATCCCGGTATTTTTCTCACGAAAAGCGTAAGTGCCGGTGAGGAAAGACCACCGTGTCGGTGTGCAGGTCGATGCTGAGCAATAGCCGCTTGTGAAGCGGACCCCTTCCGCAGCGAGTTGGTCAATGTAGGGCGTTTTGAAACTCTCGGTGCCATAGCAAGAAAGATCACCGTAGCCAAGGTCATCTGCCATGATAACGATGACGTTGGGTTTCTGTGGCTCTGCAAATGCGATACCGAGGCCACTGATGACAGCTAGAGCGAGACAAAAAATATTTTTCATAACTGATACTGGTCCACGTTAGCGACACACTTCGAAAACTCCACTAATTCTTAATGCTAAACATCTCGACCAACTCACTCTCTGATATCCGCTAGCCCATTACGGATATCAAATATCGAAAGTAGGCCCGTCGAATGGAGGAGAAAATAAACGAGCCGATCCCGAAACTCAGCCGGAAAGGCCGCAAACGGAAACAAGAACCCGCATGAAATTACGCCTCCTTTGCTGACATAGAATGAGAAAAGCAACAGTCCGAAACATATC